>NZ_BAVR01000009.1 GCF_000521465.1 Acetivibrio straminisolvens JCM 21531 | reverse complement strand
TTTTATAATATTTTACCTATGCTTTTCTTAATTGTTACTTCATTTATACTGAAATTTCGGGGTGAATGAATATCGTATTTATTAATTAATCTTAAACTTACCGACCAATTCATGCATTTCTTTTGCCGATTGTGCCAATAAGCTCGACGAATTTGTAATTTTGTCCATAGTATCGGTTTGGGTTTCCAAGGATGCCGCTATTTCCTCAATAGAAGCTGAAGTGCTTTCCGCCACCCCCATTGTTTGATAGAAGGATTTTGTAAAAAGTTTACTGTTTGAAACGACCCTTTCAGTAGCAACTACCAGCTCATTAACCTTTTCAATAATATCTTTAGTATTATTATTTATTGTATTAAAAGTATTTTTAGCGTTTGACACGACAGAAATACCTTTTTCAGATTGTGTTATTGTCGCATCTGCTATATCTATAGTTTTATTTATATATGCCTTTATATCCGAAATTATTTTATTTATTTCAACAGTTGAATCTTTTGATTTTAAAGCCAGTTTCCTGATTTCTGAGGCTATAACCGAAAATCCCTTTCCGGCCTCACCTGCTTTTGCAGCTTCTATTGTTGCATTCATAGCCAGCAAATGGGTTTGACTTGCAATATCCGATATAACTTTGATAATTTTAAATATGCTGTCGGATTCATGTCCCAAATCTTTTAAGCACTTATTAGAATTCAGTATGCTATTGTTTATATTATCCATCTGATTTAATGCTTCCGTTACAAGATTGTCACCCACCGATGCGCTTTCACCGGCATTTTGAGATATTTCTTTGGCTTCCACCAATAAATCAGCCATTCTAGCCATATCATTCAAAATTACTTCTATCTGCATTTTAGCTTCGTCAACTGATTCCACCTGTTCATTTGCACCTTGGGCTATGTCCTGAGCCGCAACCGATATACTTTCGAAGGTATCCACCGATATTGAGCAACTGTTGTTTATTTCTTCGGTCGAACCAGCCAGCAACAAGGACTTGGTATTAATGTCCGTTAAAATGCCTCTTAGCGTATCCACCATTTCATAAAAAGCATTTGACAATACCCCTACCTCATCATTGCTTTTATAATCAGAAGAAACAGTAAGATCTCCCTTTTGAACCAATTCAACATTCTTAACCAAATGTTTTATAGGTGTTGAAATAACTACCGAAATAACCCATGCAAAGAATAATCCTATTGCCAATGACAGCAAACCAATAGCTATCATGTTGAATGTAATTTCATTTACCAATCTATTTAAACTTCCGTCAGTTACGCCTACAGACAATACTCCCAAAGTTTTTCCTTGATAGTCTTTAATCTCTTTGCAGTATAAATAATAATTTTCACCAAACATTCGTTGAGTATCATCAAGAAATTCATTGCCTTTTGAGATACTTTCCAAATCTATGGTAACATCTTCATTATTGTCATACGCATTACCATTGGCATCACTCATTGCCGTTAGTTTATTTCCTTCATATAAAAACGCATTCGCTTCAAGAGTGGTACTTATTTCTCTAATCAAGTTGTTGTCAACAGTTATATCATGCAATAATACAATTGTTCCAATAGTTTCAGAATTAGAATCTACAATATCTTCCATACTGAAAATATTTATATGTTCCCCTTGTATAAAGCCGTTTCTTTGCTTAATGGTACTATCAATCTTTACATCACTATTTTCATTAGCACGGTAAATTTCAGTATCTCCTTTATAGACAATAATATCGTTTATTTCCGGGTATTTATTCATGTATTCCTGCAAATTTTGATTCAATTGCTGTTTCAAATCCATCTGTATCAACATTTTAAACGCGGAGTTTCTTGCTATGTTTGCATTTATATTTTCAATATTGCTGATTTTATTGTTTAAAATAATTTCTGCAGCAATAGACTGGTTCTTTAAACTATTTTCCATATCTTCTTTTGCATTGCTTTTAGAAACATAAACCATATATGCCATAATTGCCACTATAACAAATGAAATGGTTATAGCATTAAGTAGAAGCAACTTGGTTTTCAGAGATTTAAAATCAGTTAATTTGCCAAGACTCTCCAGTATTTTAAATCTTCGTATGTCGTTTTTTTCATCCGGTACAAACGAATTATTTGAGTCCTGTTTTTTTGAATTTGAAACCGACCGAGTCTCCGGAAATTTATATTTGCGCATTTTATTCATAATATGGTTTCTAATTTTTTCAGGTTTCATTATCCTCATTCCTTTCAGGAATTTTAACAATTCATCAATTTTTTTCTTTAAGAATTGTGGAGCTTTAAAAATACGGCGAAAAAGTCATAGCTTTCTTCAAACAAACTATGACTTTTCAGTTTTCAATAGTGCAAGATATTCATTTTTTTATCCATAAATTAAATATCTTAATTGCCAATATAATTTCCATCGTAATCCGTATACACTCTATAAGCTGATTCAATCGCTTGAAGCGGCAACTCTACGCCTATTCTGTCAGCAGTCATCTTGTTGTAATAGATATAAACTTTTTTAGGGTCTTCTATTTTTATATTTTTAATGTCTTCTCCATTTAAGAGCCTTAATGCAACTTCCGTTTGTTGTTCTGCCAATGCAGTTAAATCAACCGTTACACCACCAAACGCACCATTTTTAACCATGGTATCAACCAAAGCAATGTTCATTTTTTTGCTATTCTCTCTTAAATAAGTTAATGCATCAATTAAATTACCGATAGTACCGTCTTTGAGTCTTACGAAATTACCTACATAAATAACCCATTTTATTTCAGGATCATTTTCATATTTTTCTATCACACTATAAAGCTCTTCCTCCGTTTCCGGCACTTCATAGGCTTTGAGCTCAACCCCTGCAGCTTTCAGCTGACCTTCTACCATTTCTTTTGGATATTTGGCAGGTGCATATTTACCAACTACGAATACTGTCTTTTTGGGTATGGACGGATCAACAATAGATACAAGATTGGCAGCTTTAGCCATTATATCAGCCGGTGTAAAATTGACTCCCGTAACATTTTTTGCAGCCACCCCTGAAGAATCAACTACTCCCGCTTCTCTGCATGATGGAATAACTACGGGGAATGGTGCGCCCTCCAAAGAATTTGCAAGGGGAATAGCCATAGAAGAATTTACAATCAATGCTAAATCAGGGCTAAATTGCATAATTTCTTTAGTTACTTCTCCAACTTTCGTGGCGTCGTCTTCTTTAATTATCTTAAATTCCGTATTCTCAGTATCATAGCCCGCTTCTTTCAATACTCTGAATGCTGCATTCTCGGCAAGCTTTTGCCATTGTTGAGAATCCGGATTGGCAAAAGTTACAAAAGCAATTTTCTTTCCGGTGTTAACAAGCTTGTTAGTTACCTCTTTATCTTCTTTCTGTTGCCCTTGTTCTTCCTGGGTAACTTCCTTTCCAGAGTTTAGATTTCCTTCGTCCTTTTGATTTTCGTGATTGGGAGTGATGGTTTCTGCTCTTGGCTTACTGCTGCATGCGGCAGTAAAAATTAAAGCAAATGCTACTAACAATAAAAGTACATACTTCCATTTGCCACTAAAAACTCTTCTCATTTAATCCAATCCTTTCATAAACTTAGATTTTTTAATTAAACATGGGAACTACTTAATACTTCAAAGGACAAAAATAAAACATAATATAAATTTATGTAAACTTTATCGTCACCTTAATAATATTTCTGAATAATATTTAAATAATAGATTTGTGTAAAGTATTGGCAGGAAAAAACTACTGAAAGCAAAAATAAAGAAGCAAGAGCAGTACAATGAAGTCCTTTAAAACAAAGTACTGTTATCCTCTTGCCTTTTTGGAATTGCCTAATCTAGTATTCTTTTATCACTTTACTACGTTGCCTTCCAGCGACCAAGTCTTAACAGTGTCTATCTTTACATTCACCAATTGCCCTATTAGAGTTGAATCTCCTTTAAAATTAACAACTTTATTTCCCCTTGTCCTTCCTGTGAGAATTTCATCATTTGTTTTGCTGACTCCCTCAACAAGAACTTCAACCACTTTGCCTAAAAACATGTCGTTTAACTCCTTGCTTATCCTGTTTTGAGTAGCAAGAAGCCTCTGGAATCTATCCTTTTTTACCTCTTCGGGAACCTGTTGCTCCATTTTGGCCGCAGGCGTACCGGTTCTTTTTGAATACAGGAAGGTAAAGGCGTTGTCAAACCTGACCTTCTCAAGAATATCCAAGGTGTCTAAGAAATCTTCTTCCGTCTCACCGGGAAATCCTACGATAATATCGGTGGTCAATGTTATATCCGGTATATTTTCCTTAATCTTTGACGCAAGATTAATGTAGTCCTCCTTGGTGTATTTTCTGTTCATCATCTTCAGTATTCTGGTACTTCCCGCCTGAAACGGAAGATGCAAGTGCTCGCACACCTTTTCGCAGTCCCTTATGGCATAAATCAACTCATCGGACAAATCCTTCGGATGGGATGTCGTAAACCTGATTCTTTCAATTTCGGGAACTTTGTTTACCTCGCGGATCAATCCGGCAAAGCTTGTACCGTCCCCAATATCTTTTCCGTAAGAGTTTACGTTCTGCCCCAGAAGTGTTATCTCCTTAAACCCTTGACATCCTAACATCCTTACCTCTTCAAGGATATTATCCATAGTCCTGCTTCTTTCCCTGCCGCGCACATAAGGCACAATACAGTAAGAGCAGAAATTATTGCAGCCGTACATGACAGTAACCCAAGCTTTTACCCCATCCTTTCTCACAATTGCCACATTCTCAGCTATCTGCCCCTCACAATCCCAGACATCAATTACGGTTGACTGAGAACATTGCGTTGTACAAAAGCTCGGGAAATTTATACAGGTTGTGCGTACCAAATATCAGGTCAACATGCCTGTACGTTTTCTTTATATGCTCCACAACTTCCGGCTGCTGCATCATACAACCGCATACAGCAATCACAAGATCCGGGTTTTCTTTTTTAGGTGCTTTAACGGCCCGAGGTGTCCATAAACCTTAAGCTCGGCATTTTCCCTGACACAGCATGTATTGTAAATAATCAGATCGCTGCCGTTCATATTATCCGTTTCGGCATATCCCATTTCTGCCAACATTCCCGCAAGCTTCTCCGAATCATGCTCATTCATCTGACAGCCGAAAGTAGCCAGGTAATAAAGCTTCTTCTTTGCGGTCATAATTTCTCTTTGATAATTCAGTTCCTTAATCTCGTCAATAAACTGCTGCTGTCTTGCCATCTCCTCCGCGGACACGCAAATATTTTTTCTATTACTTTTACTCAACTTAACTAACCTCCATATAACAAACCTGCTAATATTACTTTCATAATCCTACCCAATATTCAAACCGTAAAAATCCTTTTCAATGCAAAGTTTTGCCCTTTCTCTGGTTTTATCATCTGCAGCAAGGGCTTCCTTAATAAAATCCGGATTCTTCCTTAGAAACTCTGCCATCGATTCCTTCGGGTCAAGAATATACCTTTCAATCATATCAAATTGCTCCTTGTTTATAAGTCCCATATCCAAAACCCTTCTAAAAAGACCAATGTCTATATCAACCATTGAAAAAGACTCTACATCGTAAGATTTGAGCAATTCACCGCCGCCCTGCTTTCTGTCTACCACAACAACACTCCATTTTATCCTTCCTCCATTGTTCTTTATTGCAGGAATCCATGCCCTCTCATAGCTTGAAGCTTCGGTAATCAAATCTGCAATATGAAGAACACTTTCGCCGTTTAACTTTCTCAGTTCCTCTGTCTTTCCATCGATTGAAACCACTGCGGCCAAATCTTTATATATGGTTATATGAGGCTTATTGAGAAACTTTGCAATAATGAGTGAGAAGAACCAATCCCGTCTTTCTCCCCCTGAAATGTATTCGATTTCATTAACGTCTATATTGTTTTTTATAAATGCACACATTTCATCAATCAGTCCTTGGTATATGGCGTCAGATTGATAATTCTTCATTGTTTCTCAAGAATTCTTTCCGGACACTTTAAAACATTCTCCTTTTCCCTGTCTATAAACGCCAAAAGTTTATTAGCTTTTTCCTCGCTTCCGTAAAGAAAATGAGTATTTATATAATACGGACCTATAGTTCCCGATGTATACCAGAATGGCTTGTCCTGGGGACATACCCTTATAGCATTTGTTTCAAAAAGCCACTTTAGCAATTTTTCATTATTCATATCCAATTTTATACTCCTCCTCTGTAAAGATGTAATTAATTTTTTAATATACTACAAATCATTGTATTATTATGGTATAATATAATTGTAGCAAGCTATATAATTATACTATAAATTATGCTACTCAAAATATAAAAATAATATTTAATTTTAAATATTGACAGGTACGCGGCTTGTATTTTATATTTTCATTTCTGTTATTTTTGGGGCAAAAGCAATCGCGTTGTCAATATTTTTTGGGCTGGCATGATATACAACATATATACTTATATAATATATTACATAGACTCCAATTGGAAGAATAAATTTTAAATTCAATCCCCCATAAGAATTGACATCAAACGTATTTATATACTTGGGAAGGGACTAATATAGATAATTTTTATATAAATAAACTACCAAATGTTGTTATTTCATGTTTTAATTTCACTTGTTTTTTGGTAATGTGGGAGGAATGTATTATGAATAGCACCAGACTTATCACGTGTAACAGGGACTGGACAGGTATTACCGTAATAGACAAAAAAGGTAAACCAATTTTCCTTGATTATCACCAGATAAGTGAAATCAGGTTCGGTTATCATACCGTAACAAAGCTGTTTTCAAAAAAGACCAGCGAAAAAATCGAGATACGCGTAAAAGGCTCAAAGAAACCGATAATGGTTTTAAAACCTATGGACTGGGATCACTTTGAGCAATACAAGCAAGAAATAACCAAGTTTGCCAAAGATAACAAAATAAGATTGGTGGAGTTTGAATAACTTTATGTAATATTTTTAATTTGTATTGGCTTATACCCACCAAAAATTCATAACAGTGTACGCATACATATTATGCGTACACTTAAATTTGGCCTCTTGGAATGAAATGAAAGAGGCAAAAGCGAAGGGACTCGATGTCCCGAGCTTTTATTGATTAATTGATTTTCCCATTCCGACAAACTTTATCTTAACAGTATAAAATACTGAATGGACGGATAAAGTAGTTCAAATTTTTTTACTTTGCTCGCGATGGTAATAAAACTTCTACCATCGCTTTTTGTTATTTATAATTTCATATTTTTTGGCTTTGCCACCCACAAAAAAAAGAACCAGCCATTGCTGTCATTCTCCAAGGCTGGCTATTACCCTCTTTATCAAATCCTCATCATCTATAGTACACTGTATTACTTCTCCGATTTTTTTCCTCGGAAGCACAAAAGTAAGCTTGCTTCCTTTTATTTTTTTATCGTAAAACATCTGATTGTACACACTGTCAACATCAATGCCTTCAAGCTTTGTTGGAAGCCCTATTTTATCCAAAGTACCCTTTACACGGTCTACGCTGTGTTGATCTATCATCTCAAGGTACAGAGCCATTCTCATGGCAGCTACCATCCCCAATGAAACACATTCTCCGTGCAAAAGTTTAAAATCCATCACCGTCTCAATTGCGTGCCCTATAGTGTGGCCGAAATTCAAAATTGCCCGCAAACCGCCTTCTTTTTCGTCCTTCTCAACTACAGAAGCCTTTATGGAGCAATTCTTTTTCGCAATGTACTGGAGCACTGCTTCATCATAATTGAATATCTTGAGAACATTATAGTCTACATATTCATAAAATTCTTCATCCAGGATTATGCCATGCTTGACTACTTCTGCAAGCCCTGCCCTAAGTTCCCTTTCGGGAAGGGTTTTTAGTGTACTGACATTTATATACACGAATTTGGGCTGATAGAAAGCTCCCACAATGTTTTTGCTTCCTTCAAAGTCAACTCCCACCTTTCCCCCTACACTGCTGTCCGACTGTGCAAGAAGAGTAGTAGGTATCTGGACGAAATTTATCCCCCGAAGAAAAGTCGCAGCGGCAAAACCGGTTATATCTCCAACAACTCCACCGCCGAGCGCTATCAACGTAGCGCTTCTATCCAGCTTTAAACCAAGCAGGAACTTGTAAATATCCCTCATAGTATCGAGGTTCTTGTTTTCCTCGCCTGCCGGAATAACAAATTTATTTACTTCACAACCTGCTTCTACAAAGGCTTTTACACATTCATCGGCCTGATATTTGTCCACATTGGTATCGGTTATCAAAACCATTTTACCCGTAAGTTTTGCACTATGAATGCATTTACCTATTTGGGAATAGTCCGTGTTTATATAAATCGGATAGCTCCTTTCTTGTAAATCGACATTTACTTTTATCATCTGCCAATCATCCCACCCTTCGGTATTATATCAGGCTAAAAGGATAAACCTTTTAGCCCATAAAATTAACCGTAAAATCAACCAACTACTTCTGCACACCTGTCGCAAAGAGTGGCATGTTTTTCATTCTTTCCAACCGACTCGCTAATCATCCAGCATCTTTCGCACTTATTACCGGAAGCTGTAGAAATACTAACCCTCAATCCCTTTACATCCGGGTCTTCATAATACTTGTCGGAAGCCTCATCAAATTTTCTGAGCTCAAAATCCGAAACTATGAAAACCGTAACAAGATCCTTCTTTATAGAATCTATAAAGTCATAGTTTGACTCGTCGGCAAAGATAGTAACCTTTGCATTTAAAGAGTGACCTATGATTTTTTCTGTTCTTGCAATTTCAAGGGCCTTGGATACCACATCACGGATTTCGATTATCCTATCCCATTTTTCCTTAAGCTCTGAATTTTCATACTTTTCATTAAGTTCAGGCCAGAAATTAAGCTGCACGCTTTCAGGATCATTTGTGCTCCTGTGAGGCATAAACTGCCAAACTTCCTCACTGGTAAACGCCAGTACCGGCGCCAGCATTTTCACAAGAGATTCCAATATTTCATACATTACAGTTTGCGCCGCTCTTCTTTCCTTTGAATCAGGCCTGCTGGTATAGAGTCTGTCTTTTATAATATCAAGATAGAAGTTACTCATATCTACAACACAGAAATTGTGTATTGCATGGAACATCAAATGGAACTCATATTTTTCATAAGCATCGTTAACTTTCTTTATAAGTCCGTTGAGTTTCATAAGCGCCCATTTGTCAAGCTCGTTCATCTCTTCATAGCTTACCATGTCTTTATTTGGGTCAAAATCATATATGTTGCCCAGAATATATCTGCAAGTATTTCTAATCTTTCTGTATACTTCGGAAAGCTGCTTTAATATATCCTTGGATATTCTGATATCCGTCCTGTAGTCTGAAGATGCAACCCAGAGCCTTAGTATGTCCGCTCCGTATTCTTTTATTACATCCTCCGGATCAATTCCGTTACCCAAAGACTTGGACATCTTTCTTCCTTCACCGTCAACCACATAACCGTGGGTCAGCACTGTCTTGTAAGGAGCAGTGCCTCTTGTGGCAACTGCAGTAAGGAGCGAAGACTGGAACCATCCTCTATGCTGGTCACTTCCTTCCAAGTACATGTCCGCAGGCCATCTTAACCCTTCTGTTGTCTCAAGAACAGCAGCATGGCTGGAACCGGAATCAAACCATACATCCATAATGTCCTTTTCCTTGGTAAACTCCGAGCATCCGCACTCACATTTTGTACCTTCGGGCAGAATGTCCTTTGCGTCGTACTCGTACCAAGCATCGGAACCTTTTTCCGCAAACAGCTTTACTACTGCTTTAATTGTATCGTCATTTATAAGTTCCTTCTTGCAATCCTTGCAGTAGAATATCGGAATCGGAACTCCCCATATTCTCTGTCTGGAAATACACCAGTCGCCGCGGTCTTTTACCATGTTTGTAATTCTCTCCTGGCCCCAGTCGGGAATCCACTTTACAGTTGAGATGGCATCAATCGCTTCCTTTCTGAAACCTTCTATTGATGCAAACCACTGCTCTGTAGCCCTGAATATTATCGGATCCTTGCATCTCCAACAGTGAGGATACTGGTGAACAATCTTTTCCGATGCCAAAAGATTATTGGTTGACTTGAGCTGCTCAATAATTGCAGCATTTGACTTTTCATAATACATTCCTGCAAATTGTCCTGCTTCAGAAGTCAGATAACCTTTATCATCCACCGGTACTATTACAGGTATGTCATACTTTTTACATACTTCAAAGTCTTCCGCACCATGTCCCGGAGCAGTATGAACACAACCTGTACCCGCTTCGGCAGTAACATGGTCTCCGGTTATAATCACAGAATCCCTGTCAAGGAACGGATGCTTGCAAAGCATGCCTTCAAGTTCCTCTCCGGTAAATTTCGCCTTTATCTCGTATTCTTCTATTCCTGCAACCTTCATAACGTTTTCAAGGAGCTCTACCGCAACTATATAATACTCACCGTTTGCCTTAACCAATCCATACTCAAACTCTGCGTTCAAGCTGATGGCAAGGTTTCCGGGAAGTGTCCAGGTGGTAGTGGTCCATATTACGAAATATGTGTTTTCAAGGCTGTCCACCAAATCCTTGAACTTACCCTTGTCGTCTTTTACCTCAAACTTAACGTATATCGAAAGAGTGGTGTCTTCCGCATATTCAATTTCCGCTTCCGCAAGGGCAGTTTCACAATCGGGGCACCAGTACACAGGTCTTAACCCTTTGTATATATAACCTTTTTTAGCCATTTCACCGAATACTTCTATCTGTTTGGCTTCAAATTCTTTGTTTAATGTAATATAAGGATGTTCCCAATCTGCTCTTACCCCAAGTCTTTTAAAAGCTTCTCTTTGCACATCCAAGTACTTTAAGGCAAATTTCTTGCATGCCTGCCTAAACTCTACAGGACCAACTTCATGTCTTTTAAGTCCAAATTCCTTTATGGCCCTCTGTTCAATCGGAAGTCCATGGGTATCCCATCCGGGAACATAGGGTGTCTCATAGCCCTTCATGCTGTAATATTTCACAATAATATCTTTTAATATTTTATTAAGAGCAGTTCCCAGATGAATTCCGCCATTTGCATATGGAGGACCATCGTGGAGTACAAACTTCGGTTTTCCGGCATTTTTCGCAAGCTGTTTGTTATAAATATCCATTTCTTCCCACTTTTTCAGAAACTCCGGCTCTCTTTGAGGAAGATTTGCCCTCATAGGAAACTCCGTACTTGGTAGATTTAAAGTTTTTCCGTAATCTTCTGACATTTTCAAACCTCCATCAGTGATATTTATTTGAATAATATAAATTTCATATAAATTATGTAAAACTAAAAAACTCTCATCAAAAGGACGAGAGAATCCTCACGCGGTACCACCCATATTTATTATAGAATATATATCAAAATATATATTCCTAATCACTTAATTAAAATAACGGCTCACCGCCGGCCCAGCTTACTTGGAAACTTCTCATACCTTTCAGCCGGCAACTCGTAGATGATTTTCAAAGGCTGGCTTTACAGGATTCGCACCAACCACCTGCTCTCTTCAAAAGTTTCGCCCTCTACTCGTTCTACTCATCGTTTTTGCCACTGTTCAATTAAAAGAATTATACAATATATAACGTTTTAATGTCAAGAAATCCAATTAATATTTTAATGTTTTACTCCACTCCTTCTTCCTCAACCATGGGCTTTAGTATTTCCAATTGGGAAAGAAGAAGAGACTCCACCTTGCTCTTGTAGGAATGGAGCTTTCTTTTCAATTCTTCATATTCAAACCTTATTTTAAGGACTTCCTGATTTGCCTCGTCTATTATCTTCTGAGCTTTAATTTCAGCTTCTTTTATAATATTTTCTGCCTTCTGGTAGCCATTCTTTTTTATCTCCTCGCTCGTCTGCTGTGCCACCAGCAAAGTATTCTGCAAAGATTCCTCTATATTCTTATAGTGCAAGATTGCCTCATTGAGCACTGCCACTTTGTCCTTTAACTCGATATTCTCGCGTATGTATGCGGTATAATCTTCAATTATTTTATCCAACACTTCATTTACCATATCTTCACTGTAGCCGCCAACAACACTTCTCTTAAATGTCAAATTCTCCAACTCATTAGGCGTATAGTTCATAGCAAACACCTCGTCATATAAATTTCTTTAGTAAAACGTGGATTCTGTCTTTTTTGGTTGTATTGCCTATTTTCTCAAGAACTACTCTGCCTTTTCCCCGGATTGAAATTGTATCTCCTTCATTGATAAGCTTTGTAAGACTGCTGGTTGTTTCCCAGTTGACAGACACTCTCTCGGCCCGTATCAAATCGGCAATCTTGCTTCTGGATATGCCAAATCCGGCACTTGCCACAGAATCAACCTCAAGGACGCAACTGTGGAGCTTATCTCTTTTACCTTAGGCTCCAACATCTCAAGCTCATCGTTATTTGCAATATCAATTTCAACGCGGGCGTTGCCGACTTTTGTCAAATTTATCTTTATATAATCTGCAATATCCTTTAATACAACCACAAAAGCAAAATCTTCCCTAACAAGAATATCTCCAATTTTTTCTCTTTTAATACCTAATCCCATCAATGAGCCCAAATAATCTCTGTGGGAAAAGTTCTCCCTAGTGTTTGGCTTTATTTTAAGTATTTCAAAAAGCTCGGAGAACTCACTGTCTGCGTTTTCAGGCATATAATAAGGGCAGAAAACCACTACTGTTCTCTCTGCCCCACCAAATCCCCCAAAGAAGATATAGTCCCTTATACCGCTCATTTCAAGGCATTTTCTCACTATATTTTGCTGATAAGGGTCCAAAAAATCCGAATGGGTATCACTCATAATTTTCCGGGATAAGGTATACTTGTCTAAAATTTTAGCTACCAAAAGCTTGTCTTCAAGCTTTTGAATCCCTTTTAATACCGCTTCTTTATTCATATTATCCAATACACCTTAATTCCTGCCTATATCATAATATCTATCAAACTTGCCATAATCCAAAATATCAGTAACGCAATCATTGGGGAAAAATCAATCATGGAGTTCCTTCCGAAGGAGGTGTTCTCAAGCAGACTACGAATAGGCGACAATATCGGCTCTGTAATCTGCAGTATAAGTTTTACAAATATATTATTCTTTGGTATCGGAAACCACGATAATATAGCACGTATAACAATGGACCATTGAATAATTTCAAACAAAAGTCCCAAAGCTTTAAGTGCCGTAATGGTCAGATTGTCACCCTCCATTTATTTCTCTATCCTCCAACTATTTTGACCACGGAAAAACAGCTTTTGCTGTTATATCTCCTTTTAAATCCCCCATAATATCTACATTATGTGGAGCAACAATAAATATATCGCTTGAAACCTTCTGTATATTTCCGTCAAGAGCATATATGGCGCCGCTCAAAAAGTCAACTATCCTCTGGGCAGTTTCCTTTTGTACGCTTCCAAGATTTACAACTACCGGCTTTTGCTCTTCAAATGGTCGCAAACATCCTTAGCATCATTAAAACTCTCAGGCTGCATAACAATTACTTTAAATTGTGACGCAGAGTGAATATTCACAACCTTGTTCTGAGTCCTTCTGCTTATCGGTTGAAATTGGGGCCTCTTCAAATCCTCCTCAATCTCTAAGGACTCATCAACGGTTTCAACATCCTCCTCTTCGTCCTCTGTTTCCCAACCAACAAAATTCAAAACCTTGTTTAATATTGTTGACATGTTTCTCCCTCCTATTTGCTATTTATCTTTTGTGAAATATATTAATTGTCAATATCAGCCTTTAAAAAACTTCAGTTTCTTTTTCCAAACAAAGCAGTACCGATTCGAACCAAGCTCGCTCCTTCTTCAATTGCAACTTCAAAATCGTTACTCATTCCCATGGACAAAATCTCCATATTACTATTATCAAGCTTTTCTTTGCCAATGTCAATAGATAAGTCCCTTAATTTACTAAAAACATATCGAACACTCTCAGGATTTTCAGCATATGGAGCCATTGTCATTAGACCCTTCACCCTTAAATTGGGCATGGAGCTTATTTCCCTTACAAGGCCGTATGCATCCTCCACAGAAATGCCGAACTTGCTTTCTTCCCCGGAAACATTCACCTGAACCAGAACGTCTATAATTTTCCCAATAGCTTCTGCTCTTTTTTGAATTTCCTTTGCCAATTCAATCCTGTCAACAGAGTGTATCAGGGAGACTTTATCCACAATATATTTTACCTTATTTGTCTGAAGATGCCCGATTAGGTGCCATTTACATTCCCTGCTGTTTAATATATCGTACTTTTTTGTCAATTCCTGAACCCTATTTTCACCCAAATCCAGAATACCTTCGTCAAGAATTTTCATAATTCGTTCCGGTTCAACAGTTTTTGTCACCGCAACAAGCTTAATGTCTTTTGCAGTTCTTCCGCTTTTTAAAGCAGCCTTTTCTATTTTCTCCATAACAGAATAAAGATTTCTTTTGATATAATCAAACTCCCCACTCATCAATTTATGACCTGTCCTTCCTCTATATTTTTTGGATTTATAATGTAGCTTGAATACAAGCTAACGCCGCCGTCTTTATAATCTTCTATATTGTCAATAACTGCAAAATTGTTATTTCTTCCAACAATCTTAACAGGAACGAAATTTGCCCTTCTTGCTCTAACCAGTGCGATTTTTGCCTGCATCCTGTCCGTATCGATATTGACAAGGCTTTTAACGGGAACAATCAACCCTTCATAACGGCTCTTGATAAGATCGACATTAATCACCCTCAAACTTGCTGTGTCACTTAGGGCCTTGTCAGTCCGAACTGCAATAACAAATTTACCGTCTATTTCATTGGACTTGTATGCAATCGTGCCGTCAACAACTCTGCCAATATCGTTAATCCGTATATTCAGGTAATCATCCACCTTAAAATCGTCAGCCTCTTCTTTGGCCATGGCAAACACTATATAATAGTCCAACCCTCCAATTACCTTGACAAATGGCTTATTGTACTGTGTATTTAAGTCATTTGCCATTCCGTTGTTTTCTACAGCTTTTATCATTCCCAGCATTTCCGGAGTAATTTCCGGTATTTTTTCCGAATTGAGAATTCCTTCATATCCGTCAATTACATAAGAAACTATCCCGGATGAATTCGAAACAATATTTCGTTTGCTGGCATTTATACTTTCCTGCAGTATCTTTTTCTCGTTTTCAAGGGCTTTTATGGTCGCATCGGTATAGCTTAAGTCCCCTGAAATGGTAGCTTTCTTTTTAATAAGTTCGTCAATATCATTCTTTATTTGTTTAGCCTCCGAAATGCTGTTTCTGTTGCTCTGCTTAATTATAAGCAACAGCTTTCGCTGTATCTCTTGATCAAGCTTTTTTATATCCTCGGAAAAGAAATTGTCGTTTTTGGTCTTTTCTCTTTTTGCCTGAATTATTCTCAAATCAAGAGTCTTCAAATCCTCCAAAAGTTTTTCCGAAGACTTGTTCAATATTGTGGCAATGGTATCTGCAGCTCCCACCTTTTCTCCTTCTTCCACATTCCTTATACTAATTCCGTCAGAAGGAGAATTGATTACAGTTTCATCCCTTACAATGTAGGCATCAGTTGTTACATAGTCTTCCAGTGCTCCCATTCTTATTATATCTGTGTGAATATTCTTGCCGTAAATCCAAAATATAAAGGACGGAATATATAGCAATAAGAACAGGACAACCAAAAGTCCTCCCAGCTTTATCCTTCCATTGATTTTTCTTTTGCTTTCCTCCGGCATCTTTATTCACCTTCCGGCATTAGATTTTTATTATTCCCTTTTCAAGCATTTTTTGTATGGATATCATAATTCCAAGCTTTACATGCTCAAAAACCAATCCACCCTGCATATAAGCAGTATAAGGAGGTTTGATTGGAGCATCGGCACTAAGCTCAATGGACGAACCTTGAACAAAAGCTCCGGCAGCCATTATTACCGGACAATCGTAGCCGGGCATGTCCCAAGGCTCCGGTGTAACAAAAGAATCCACAGGAGAACCCTTTTGTATTCCCTGACAAAATGCTATAAGACTATCTGGCTCATTAAATCTGACAGCCTGAATAATGTCTCCCCTTCTGTCGTTCACTTTAGGACTTGTTTCAAACCCCAATGCTTCCATAACCGCAGCGCAGAATACCGCTCCCTTAAGGCTTTCTGCCACCACATGGGGCGCCATGAACAATCCCTGAAACATCTGTCTGTTATGTCCCAAAGACGCACCCACATGCTTGCCAAGCCCTGGAGTCGTAAGCCTGTATGCTGCTTTTTCAACACATTCCTTCTTTCCGGCAATATAGCCGCCCGTAGGAGCAAGGCCGCCCCCGGGATTTTTTATAAGGGAACCTGCCACAAGGTCTGCTCCAACCTCCACCGGCTCCCTGTCTTCAACAAACTCTCCATAGCAGTTGTCCACAAGGACCACTATATCCCTTTTTTTGCTTTTTATAATTTTGATAGCCTTTTCAATCTCATCTATGGACAGCGCCGGCCTCCATTCATAACCTCTTGACCTTTGGATTAAAACCATCGCAGTCCTTTGATTTATTGCACTGTCGATTGCTTGGTAATCAATACTGCCATCTTTCAGTAAATCCAATTGACGGTACGACACTCCAAATTCCTTTAAAGAACCTCCCCCTTCTCCCCGTAAGCCAATAACCTCTTCCAATGTGTCATAGGCTTTCCTGTAACCGCCAAAAGCTCATCTTGTGGCCTGAGATTTCCAAAAAGGCATATAGCCAGAGCATGAGTACCGGATACGATTTGATGTCTTACCATTGCATCCTCTGCCTTAAAAACATCCCTGTAAACATCATCCAAAACCTCTCTGCCTCTGTCATCATAGCCATACCCTGTAGTACCCCCGAAATGGGAATCACTCAAGTTGTTGTTCTGCATTGCTTTGATTACTTTATACTGGTTGAACTCCCGGATAGAGTCAATCCTTTGAAACGCAGGAGTTATCTCTTCTATTACCGATTCGGCAATTTTAAGTACTCT
This sequence comes from Acetivibrio straminisolvens JCM 21531, assembly GCF_000521465.1. GTDB lineage: Bacteria > Bacillota > Clostridia > Acetivibrionales > Acetivibrionaceae > Hungateiclostridium > Hungateiclostridium straminisolvens. The sequence goes on along the minus strand of NZ_BAVR01000009.1, from coordinate 70,413 downwards.
ATCATCAATTCCAAATTCATTTTTTAAATAACTTTTCGACTGAAAATTCATCTTTTTCCCTCAAATCCTATATATTCTTATCGTCAAAGGCTTTCCCTTTAACCATACATATAATTCTAACACATTCGCCTTTAATTTCAATAATATCCAATTACAAAAATACAAAAGAACATCGCACTTTTTTATACTGTTTATATTTCGCCACATGCTTTGTAAATCCTCCATTCAAATGGCTTTAAGCATATGTTAATTCTTTTTCGCTCGACTTTCACCACCTCACTGTCCTTCAAGGATTCGAAGGCTTTCACACCATCGAAAAACTCCCCTGTCTTCACCACAATATTTTCCTTCCGGTCCAATGTATTCATAACGACAAGAATTCCGTCTTCTCCCCGTCCTCTTCTGTATGCCAGTATTCCCTTACTTCCTGTTACATTAAGCTCGCCATATTCCCCCGTTCTCAAAGCATAGAACTTCTTTCTCAAGTCAATCAAAAACCGGTACAACTCAAAAATTTTTCTGTTCCATTTTGCTTCGTCCCATATCATTGGCCTTCGGCAATCGGGATCTCCTTCGCCTTCCATCCCAATTTCATCACCGTAGTATATGAGGGGGATTCCCGGAAAGGTAAATTGAAATACCGCTGCAACTCAAACCTCTTCTCATCACCATCGCAAAGCGTCAAAAACCTCGGTGTATCATGGGTGCTTATTATGTTTACCAGGCTGTTGAGCACCTTTTTATGAAGCTTCATTATATAGCTGTTGATTCTCATTCTAAAAATCTCCGTATCAATGGACCTATAGGCAAAAAGGTCATTTATCATAGCTTTTAACGGATAATTCATCACCGAGTCAAACTGGTCTCCCCAAAGCCATGAAGAAGCCTCGTCAAATATTTCGCCAACCAGCACTACATCCTTGTTTATATCTTTCAGCATATCCCTAAGCTTTCTCCAAAACTTTCGGTCCACCTCATCTGCCGCATCAAGCCTCCAGCCATCCACACCAAACTCCACTGTCCAATACTTTACCACATCAAGAAGGTATTTCGTCGTCTCAGGATTTGAGGTATTAAACTTCGGCATTCCCCCATAAAAGGAAAAGCATTCATAGTTGGGTCTTGGATATCCTTCAACCGGAAACGAATTTATGAAATACCAGTTTACATATTTTGATTTCTCTCCCTTTTCAACAATATCTCTAAAAACAAAAAACTTATCCCCGGAATGATTAAAACTCCGTCAAATATTACTTTTATGCCGTTTTTGTGGCACAGGTCAATCAATTCCTTTAGCTCTCTTTTATTACCGAACACAGGGTCAATTTCATAATAATCGATAACGTCATAGCGGTGGTAAGATTCCGATTTGAATATGGGATTTAAGTAAATTGCATCAACTCCAAGCCGGACTAAATAATCAAACCTTTCTATTATCCCTTTAATATTGCCTCCATGTACCGTTCTGTTGCCCGAATTGCTTGTATCCGGCGGAAGCTTGGCAAACCTGTCGGGGAATATCTGGTATATTACTGAATTGCGAAACCATTGAACCTCTTGTAAAATGTCATCTTTGCATATATAAGAATAGCTAAAAAATCCCCATTGAGGCATATAATCGAAGAAGCCGTCGCTGCTGTACCATTTTATCGAATAATTATCCTCAAGATAAAACATATACTTAATTCTCTTCATACCTGCATTAAGTTCTACCTCATAATAGTCAAACATTTGATCGCTTGCGACTTTATCCATCTTTACTTTTCCCCGCTGTGTCGAGTCATATTTTTCATGGTAGATGAGAATACAGGTATTTATATCGTTTTTAGCCGTCCTAAGTCTTATTACCAGAGTATCGGGATCAATAGGAAATGCAAACTCGCTATAAGGTTTGTGATATATTGCCTCAAGCTTCATTAACGGATACCCCATTTCTAAGTTTGATATAACTTTCAGCAGGTTTCCTTTTCGAAAAACAGCTCCATGAAATATAAGATATGTCGTATAATACTATGATACCATATTTCACAGTTAAATTTAACTGTATTTACTTTGTCTCATCCTTTAACTTAAAGTACCAATCCATATCAAAAAAGCTTGGCACATCGATTCCTTTCGCTTTTGCCCCTTTCATTTCAAGAGGCAAAAAATGACCCCTACTTTTAAGTAGAGGCCATCTTTTTAAAGCTTTTTACCATCCAAGCTTGCTTCTTATTTCTTCAGTAAGCTGATCAGCCATTAACTGGTGAGTAGCAAGGCTCGGGTGCCAATCTTCTCCATATCCGGTACTTCCGTCCTGTTGCGGGAACTCAACAAAATACACCTTTGAATCTCCGTTTCTGTTATAATCGTTCACAACTTCCGTAACATAACTGCGGCACAAATCCAAACCTGTTCCCCAAAGCATCGGACCAACGCAGCAGAATACATGGGCATCCGGATAGTTCTTGCGAACTTCATTGATAAGGTTTTTGTATGCTGTTATAAATTTTGTTTTATCCGCAGTCAATGTTGAAAAATCATTTGTTCCAAGGTTGATTACAACAACCTGAGGCACATATTTGCTAAAATCCCATTTAGCTCCACTGTAAGGAAGAGTATAGCCGTAACGGTCCATTATAAGAGGTCCACCGGCACCGCCATAGTTCATAGTAAGTCCGATTCCCGACCATGCAATTATGTTTGAACTTGCATTCAAATTACGGGCTGTAATTGCCGCATAAGTTAAATAACTGTTCTCATTTTTCGGTGTAAAGGACTGCTCCTTGCTTGCTCCTTCATTTCCGTATCCACATGTAATTGAGTCTCCGATAAACTCTATTTTTCTTTCCAAAGGACTAGGTGGTGAAAGAAGTTTTCCCGAACCGAAATCAAATCCAAGGAACTGAACTTCTCCCAATGACGCCTCTGTTCTCTTCCACAAAACAAGATGATGTACTCCCTCGGTAAGACCGCTTACAAGTTTTACGGTTGAAGTGGTGGTGTTAACCGAGAAAGGAGGAAGAGGTTCACCGTCTACAAAAGCCTGGAACCAGTTCTCACCTCCGGATTTGATTGTGACACTAGCCTCTGTTCCGTAGAAATTCAGTTCAACATTGCTTCCGGACCATGCACATTTTGCACCGTTCGGATCGGAAAAATCGAATCTTCCGTTATACAAAATGCCCGGATTGCTTGGGTCGGGTATTTCGGCATCTTCTGCAGGGAACTTGCTTATTACTTTCAATATGTATTTATTTATCAGCGACAAGTCCGTAGAATTTATTTTTTTGTCTGCATTCACGTCAGCGGCAATACTTCCGTTTGGACTTGGGAATTCAGTTATCATACGCAAAATATATCTTCTTACTGCCGAATAGTCTGTAGAATTTACTTTTCCGTCTCCATTTACATCACCGTATAAAACAGATGCTGTCTGAGTAGGTGTCGGCGTTGGCTTTAATGTTGGTGTTGGTGTCGGAGTCGGGGTAACTGAAGGATTACCGCCGGCACCTCTAATAAGAGCCTCGGCAATTTCAGGATAATACCATCTGAGATTACGTCTGTCCAGCAAAGCGTAAGTCTCTGAATCACCCGGATTATAATAACCGTTGTCCCACCAGAAGACCGCAATTCCTCTTGCAGCTGCTTCTTTGGCATAATGCTCCGCATGGGCAACCCTTGAAGAAAGGTTTTTCTTGTCAATAGTTCCGAATTCTCCAATAATTACAGCCCTGCCGTTTTTTACAAATCTATTGTAAAGTGCATCAAGTTCATATGTAAGAGAAGCCTTGTCATTATCACTTCCCCAATACGAAGTTCCGTTAATATCCATAGCAAAGAAATACGGTGAATAAGCATGTATGGATACAATAACTCTGCTGTCGTTGTTTGGAATGATAAGATCATCTAGTGCAACATCAAGGCTTGTTGCGGCATTGGTAGGAACAAGTATAAACCTCTTATCGTTGTTTCCGCCGCTTGCCTGATTGTGTTAACAACGGCCAAGTTAAATTTATTTATTACATCGCGGTTTTCATACGTTCCACCCATCCATTCCAATGGTGATCCCTCTACTCTTGGCTCGTTCATTGTTTCAAAAAGCAAATAGTCATTATAATGTTTAAAACGGTATGCAATCTGTTCCCAAACTTTTATAAGTTTTTCTTTACTCTGTTGCTCATTGGCATAGGTAGGTATAATCCATGAATTGTCATGATGAACATTTATAATAGCATACATGTCATTCTCAATAACATAGTTTACTACTTCCTGTACCCTGTTAAGCCATGTTTGATCAATTATATAACTTGGAGCAGGTCCAATATGTGTATTCCAGGTTACAGGCACTCTAACGGCATTAAAGCCATCTCCTTTACCTTGTCTATCATTGCCTTGGTTGTACGTGGATTTCCCCAAGCGGTCTCAGTAGGAGCATCTAAAGTGTTACCTAAATTCCAACCGATTCTTATTTCTTTAACCAAATCTATCGCTGAAATGTCTCGCATTCCGGTTTGAGGATTTGAAGTCGGAGGCGGTGTAGGCGGTAATGTTACTATTGGAGTTGGATTTGGAGTCTCTCCGGTAAATACTGAGCATATTTGGGAGGTCTTTTTAAGGCCGTATGTTCCGTTTACAACATTATTTCCCCATTCGCTCAAGCTGTTTCCGGACCAGTCATATGCCATGTCAAGGTATTCTACTCCTCCGCCGTTACCTTTCCATGACCAAGCCAACCATCCCACATTTTTCTGTTGACAATAACGCATAATTGCTTCTTCATCAACATCTCCGTCGGAATGGTTCCAGCCAAATTCTCCTACACATACAGCCAATCCTTGACTGTGTGCTCCGTCAATCATTGATTTTATGGTTGCTTCATCCTTGCCGGCATATCCATACATATGTACGGCAAACATTGTGTTTTTAAGTACGTCTGCTTCAAATACTTCTTTTCCTCTCTCTTTTATACAAGTTCCGTATTGTCCCCATCCTGTTGAATCAACCAAAATGGTATGGGTAAGACCGGCGTTTCTTATTACCGGAATTGCCTTTTTGTATGCATTTGCCCATGCGGCACTGTCCCATGTACCGCCCCATTCGTTAGCTATATTTATAATTACAGTATCTTCTTTTCCAATCAACGCATTCTTAATTTCAACAAAATAATTTGCTGCAGCAAGTAACGATTCTTCATCATTATACCCTGTGGCATCGTGCACTTCCAAAACGGTTATCAGTTTATTCTGCTCGCACAGGGATATGATTTGGCTTACTTCGCTTGCAGTATCCTTTGTCCATTGCTCACCGTTGGAAAGTACGATTCTTACAGTATTGCAGCCCGCCTTTGCCAATGCAGGTATGACGGTTTGCAACTGATTCTTGTACCATGTGTGGGCATGATTTACGCCCCTCATTACAAACTCATTTCCGTTTGCATCCAAAAGCTTCGTCCCCGATACTTGAAAACCATTTACCGGTGATGCTGCTCCAACTGAAAATGAACCTAGCATACTTACCAGCATCACAAGCATACAAACTAAGGAAACAACTTTTTTCACTTTACCCTCTCCTTTGCAAAAATTGATAATTTTTTTCTCAAAACCCTCTTTTTTCGTTCAACTAATTTATTCTTACAGCTCCCCCCTCTCATTTGGTTTAAAATAAAAATAAACTATTATATAACAAATAGTAATGTTACTATTTATTATATTAATTCGAAAAATCACTTTTTTTGAGCATGCCAAAATAAAAAATTATTTAAAACATTATCATCTCTGCTGAAAATCAAAAATTATCGAAGCCTGCTGCATCCAAATCTCCCTCTACACCTGAGAGGCAAAGCCATCTGCTACTTTAAAAGACTCTGCCGCATCTAATGCTGCGATAAAAATACAGTATTATATATTCATATAAGTATTCGGATACAAAAACTTTTAGCAGTTGGGAATATATTACAGGTTATATTTCCGGTAAATTGAAATGGGGAATTGAACCAGGAAATTGACACTATCTTGAGTTTTTTCATATACTTTGGCATTTTCTAGATCCGGATATAAAAAGAAGCTCTAGAGGAAAGAGCTTCTTTAAATGTTTGGCTACTAAAGATTTATTCAGTTGTTAATGCTTTAAAAACCTAATATTTTCTAATTCCCAAGAAGCATTCTCTTTAAGGCTGTAGCATCTGTAGAATTGACATTGCCATCGTTGTTTATATCCGCATTTGCTGCATTTATTGCATCTGCGCCAACAACTTTTAAAATATATCTTTTTAAAAGACTATAATCTGTTGAGTTCACTTTACCGTCCGAATTTACGTCACCTTTTTTACCTTGAGGTGTGTTTGTCGGAGTTGGTACAGGGGTTGGAGTTGGCTGTGTTTGTCCCGCCAATTCTTTCAATATGCCGATAGTATATTTGTACCAAAGTTGTGCAATTTTTGTATATCCTATAGTGGTCAAATGCAAACCGTCCCAAGAAATATCGGTGTTTCTGTCAAATTGGATATCGCTTAATTTGACAAAATAAACGTTCTTACCTTCATTGGCCTTCTGTTGAACTATTCCAGGAATTAACGCATTATATTGCTTAACCATTTCAGGCCACGGATAATAATCGGACACAAACAATGTTATATTGGGTTTGACAGTGAAAATCTGGTCTATCAAGTTGCTAAGACCTGTCGGATTCGGATTACCGCCGCTTACAAACATATCATTTCCACCAATCCAAAGGAACACTACATCAGGGTCATAGGTATTAAGCCAGTTGTTAATATTGCTTGCTACCTGAGGTATCGTCCATCCGGAGTGTCCTTCATGGTCTTTGTCAGGTAAACTATTCGGTCCGCTCCTCTGAGAACCGACAAAATCAATGCTAAGCCCTGCATCCGTTAAAAGTCTGTATAAATCGGTGCGGTAAGCTCCCATTTCTCCTTCTCCCATACCTTCGGTACAGGAATCCCCAACCGGCATAATCTTTATCGTTTTTGTCGTGCCCGGTGTTATGCCTGGTGTTGTGCCCGGTGTTGTACTCGGCGTTGGAGTAGGTATTGGAGTAGGTGTTGGCTGCGTTCCACCTGCCAAAGCTCTCAACACGTCGATGGTGTATTTGTACCAAAGTTGTGCAATTTTTGTATACCCTGTTGCACTCAAATGCAAACCGTCCCAAGAAATATCGGTGTTTCTGTTAAATTGGATATCGCTTAATTTGACAAAATAAACCTTCTTGCCGGCATTGGCCTTCTGTTGAACTATTCCAGGAATTACCGCATTGTATTGCTTAATAGCATCAGGCCATGGATAATAATCTGCTACAAACAATGTTACATTAGGTTTTACAGTAAAAATCTGGTCTATCAAATTGCTAAGACCTGTTGCGTTTAAATTGTTGTTTAAAAGCAGGTCATTTCCGCCAATCCAAAGAAATACCACATCGGGATTATGGGTGTTGAGCCAGTTGTTAATATTGCTTGCTACCTGGGGTATCGTCCATCCGGAGTGTCCTTCATGGTCTTTATCAGGTAAATTATTCGGTCCGCTCCTTTGAGAACCGACAAAGTCAATGCTAAGCCCTGCATCCGTTAAAAGTTTGTATAAATCGGTACGATAAGACCCCATATCTCCTCCTCCCATACCTTCGGTACAGGAATCCCCAACCGGCATAATCTTTATCGTTTTTGTCGCAGCCGGCGCCTTGGTGCTTATTAACCCTATAACTATAAAGAAGACCAATAGGATTGATAATGCCTTTGTTGCCGGATTCTTGAATTTGAACATCTTATCTCCTCCCTATCAAAAAATGTAATTTTTGATTCAACACCATTCTAAAAAACTAATCTTAATCTTTTCTTAAAAAAAGCATAAAAAAACATTTTTCGTAAAAATCATAGAAACAATATAAAAATGCGGTATCTTATGATAAAATAGTGCATGGGAATATAATACTTCCTCTAAAACAGAAGACAAGAGTCTTTCGATTTTGGGAAAGGAATGAATAAAAATGCGAATACTTCTTGTAGAAGATGAATTACGCCTTTCCGAAGCACTTGTACATACTCTAAAAAAGAACAATTATATAGTTGATACTGCTTTTGACGGAATATCAGGTCAGCAAATGGCCGAGACAAGGATGTACAATATTATTATCCTTGATAGAATGCTGCCCGGAAAGGATGGCCTTGATGTTCTTATAGATCTTAGAAAACAAGGAATTACGACTCCTGTTCTCATTCTGACAGCAAAAGATTCGGTAAAAGACAGGGTTGAAGGCCTTGACAGCGGTGCCGATGATTATCTTACAAAGCCTTTTTCAAAAAGCGAATTACTTGCAAGAATACGCGCTTTAGGTAGAAGGCAATGTGAAATATTGATAAATGAAGAAATTAATATAGGAAATATGAGCTTTAACTGTATGAAGGGAGAAGTAAAAGTAAACGGGCAAATCATAAAGCTTACGTCAAAAGAATCCCAAATTCTCGAAATACTCATAAAAAATAAAAACATAGTTGTTTCAAAAGAACAACTCCTAGAGAAAATTTGGGGGTTTCAAACAGATATAGAGCTTAACAATATAGAGGTTTACCTCTCATATCTTAGAAAAAAGCTTGCAAAAGCAAACTGCGGAATTGTAATTCAGACCATCAGAGCAAGAGGTTATTGCCTTAAGGAGGCATTATGATATGTTTCGAAAGCTAAAAATCAAATTTGTCATGACGAATATTGTCAGCATAACAATGATCCTTCTTATCATTTTTTTCGGTATATATCTGTCGATAAAGGGTTTTCTAAAATTTCAGGCTGATATAATATTGTATACCATTGCAAACGAAGAACGGCTAAATTCAAATTTTGATTCCGGACTGGTAAGATTCTTTTATATAAAAGTAGATACTTCCAATGAAATTATCGGGTATTTGATGAATATCAATATCTCCAAAGAAGATATGGAAAGCTTTAAAGAAAAAGCAATGGAAAAAGGAGTAACAAACGGAAAAATTGCAAATGGCAATTTCAAATTTAAATTTTTGAAGATTCCCAAGGCATATGGATATATAATTGTATTTCTCGATTACAGTGTTGAAGAAAAAATGTTCAAACCGCTTATTTCTATCAGTACCTTCATTGTTTTGCTATCTGTCGTACTGGTTTTTTCAACAAGTCTTTTCCTCGCAAGCAGAGCCATCAAACCTATAAAAACATCTTGGGAAAAACAGATGGCCTTTATTGCCGATGCATCCCATGAACTGAGGACTCCCCTTGCGGTAGTAAATTCCAATTTGGAAATAGTAATGGAAAACGAAAATGAAACTATCGAAAGCCAAATGAAGTGGCTAAACAACATTCAAAGCGAATTGGAACGCATGAAAAAACTTGTTGACGATTTATTGTTTTTGGCAAGGGCGGATGCAGAAGATGAAATGCCTAAAGAGTACTTTGATTTAAGCTCACTTGTGCATAAAATTTTTGATGAGTTTACACCTCTTTGCCAAAAGAAAGACATAGAATTTCTTTTAGATACTAAAGATAATATTATTTTTTACGGTAACGAATTTCGAATAAAACAGCTTATTACAATATTATTGGACAATGCTATAAAGTATACCGGCGAAGAAGGAAAAGTCGAACTGAAGCTGGAATCGCATACAAGCACAGTTCAACTGTCTGTAAGCGATACGGGTGAAGGCATTCCGAAAGAACATATTGACAAGATTTTTGACAGGTTTTACAGAGTAGACAAATCCCGTTCAAGAAATCACGGAGGCGCAGGGCTAGGCTTGGCCATTGCAAAATGCATAGTAAATGAGCACAAAGGCAACATCAACGTTTCCAGTGTAGTGTCCGAAGGAACGAAATTTACAGTATCTCTGCCGTATAAAGCACCCCAGAATTAGAATTTATATTTTAATTTTCCCAAATGCTTTTTTCACCGGAACATATAATGCCAACATAAAAATTAACACTACATAACTTTTTCATTTTTCAATCATTTAGTCTTACATATTTTTCTGTATTCAATAGGAGTCATTCCAACAGTATTTTTGAAAATTGTGGAAAAATACTGCACACTTTGATATCCCAGCTCCTCGCAAATCTGATAGATTTTTTTATTGCTGTTTTTCAGCATTTCCTTTGCCATCTCCATCTTTATGTTTCTTACATACTCCACAAACTGAATGCCCTTTTCTTCTTTAAAAAGTCTGCTTAAGTATGAAGGATTGAGATTGACAAACTCAGCTACTTCTCCAAGGGATATATCCCTTTTGCAGTTTTCTTTGATATAGTTCACTGCAGAGCTTATTACCCCACTTACCTTTTCGGCCTTTTTTTGATTGATAACCGCGCATGCCCGCTCCACCAGGTCATCATACCATTTTTCAATCTCATCAAGAGTATTTTTACTGAATACTTCTCCATAGAGATTCACAGGAGTATCATACAATTGCTCCGGCGTTATGTTCATTTCATACAGCGTCTTTAGCAGCGTGGACAAAAGCTGGCAGTATACCTGCTGTACATAGTAATAGGGAATGCTTGTGCAACCGACTATCTGATAAATTTTAGTTTTAATAAGCTTCATAACTTCATCGGCCATTCCTGTGGAAAGAGTGTTCTGAAAATTCACAAGCGTTTCACTAAGGTCATTGAAAAAATGCGCATGTTTCATTTCTTTTATCTCGACATTGTCAATATACAAAACAGTGTTATTTCCGTAAACCAGCCGGTAATTAAGCGCTTTTACCGCTTCCTGATATGAAAGATAAGTATCCCTTAGATAGGGATAAATTCTTCCGATTCCCGCACTGACAGAAACTTGTATCTCATGAAAAATCGTATTCTTGATTTTTTCAGCCATGAAAGTTGCATCCTTTATAGCAGCAGCAAAATTACTTCCGGCATTATATACAACAACTACTTCGTTGTTGTAACTCTGAAAAATAATTTTTTTGTAACAGGAAGGCATAAAGTCCCTTGCCATTTCAGCAATCCTTATATTTACAAGCTGAAAGCTCTTATCAAGCAAATCCTTTAAATTCTCCGTCCTATTATCTACGGTAAGCACCACTACACCCACATTGGACTCTTCAAGGTCAATTTCATAAAGATCAAACTGTTTGGTTAAATCCCCCATAGATTTTAATCTGCCCATAATCAAATTGTTATGAAAATACTCTCTTAAAATCGGAAGATTATTTTTATACATCTCTTCCAACCGTGTTTGGTTCTCCTTTTCCAGTTTCTCTTTCAAAATGGCATCCCGTGCTTTTGATACCTCATCAACTATCTTTTGCTTTTTTAAGGGCTTGGAAATGTAAGATTGCACCCCAAGGGAAATGGCTTCCTGTGCAAACTCAAACTCTTCATAGGCACTGATGAGTATAATCCGGATATCCTGCCTGGCTTTGCGAATCTCCTTTACAAGCTCAAGACCGCTTAATCCCGGCATTCTGATATCGGTAACGAGGATATCAGCTTCTGTGGAATTTACCAGTTTGAGTGCTTCTATACCGTTTCTTGCTGTCCCTGCAACTTCTATGTCATAACTCTTCCAATCGATACTTTCTTTTATTCCGTCCAAAATAATCTGCTCATCATCGGCTATAATCATCTTTAGCATAAATTACCCCCAAAACCTTGTCCGCATTAAAAGGTATAATTACCGTTACTTTAGTCCCAATACCCTCCGCACTGCTGACGGTAAGACCGTACTTCTCACCGTAATAAAGCTTTATCCTTTTATTGATATTTGCAAGGGCAAAATAATTCTCTTCATCCGTCTTGTCGCTTGCAAGAAAGTCGGTGATTTTTTTAGTGCCTCGGAACTTATGCCCACACCGTCATCTTCGACAGTAAAGACCACTTTATCATCATCTTTTACTCCTTTAACTTGAATAAAGCTTTTCTCTGTCTTTGGCTCTATTCCATGGCAAATGGCATTTTCCAGCAAAGGCTGCAGTATGAAATTTGGTATCATCATATCAATAATCTCGTCATCAAAATCGAAAGCACATTCAAAACGGTCTTTAAACCGGATTTTTTGAATCTTGACATAACTCTCCAACTGCTTCATTGTGTCCGCCACTGTGATAAAATCTTTTCCTGCGTTAAGACTGCGTTTAAAATAAGTGGACACCGAATCTACCAAAACTTCAAGCTCCTCATAACGCTCCAGTTGAATCAGCCAGTTCATATTGTCAAAAATATTGTATATAAAGTGGGGATTGATTTTTGACTGCAAGAGCTTTAATTCCGCATCCTTCTGCAAAAGTTTCTGGGTATAGAGCTCCTTGAAAAGATAACGTATTTTTTCCACCATATCGTTAAATCTGGAATACATGAAACCGAACTCATCGGTATCTTTGTGCCGGATATATACGTCAAAATTCCCCTCCTCCACTTTCTTCATGGAAACAATAAGCTTGTTTAGTTTTCTGTAAACAGTCTTTGATAAAAGAAAAATAAGAGTAACCGCAGTTGCCACATTCATTATTAGAAATAAAAGAAATATGGAGTTCCTAAGCTCTGTCATCTGCTGCATTGACGAAGAAGCCGGAACGATAGTTACATACTTCCAGCCGGAATATTTCGACGTATCATACACCAAAACATACTTCTCCCCGGAAAACTTGCACAGTTTTTCTCCTCTTTCCCCTACGACATAGGATTTTATCTCTTCTGTCTCTTCCTTGGAAAAGGATTCTTCTCGGCAAAAGTACTGATAACAGTATTACCGCTGCGTCTAAAATCATATTGCTATAATTGGATTTTCCCTGAATGATGTTTTGGATATAATACTTATCAAAATTTACAGCAAGTACTCCGGATTTTACGCCAGTAGACAATACATATAAGGGCCTTACCATTGTAATCTGCTCATAGTTTCTGTCGAGCAAAAAGCTAAGCTTTTTTCTGTACTCGTCTGTTAAAGCAAATTTTTTGTCTTCTTTTCCAATCTCATAATAATAATCAGAAACTCCCCCCGGCTGATTTGAATACACTCCGTAATCGCTGGTATACAATTTCTTGTTTTTATATAGATACAAGTCAATGGAAGCGGCACTGTTTGAAGAATATGTAATGATACTTTTAAGGGTGTCCACGATTTCCCTGTCAACAATATAGTCATTGGGTTCGCTAAAGTCCCCAAACTCAAGTTTGCTTTGTATTTGAAGATTGCTTTGCACCACATCGGCAGTATATTCCATGTTGCTTAAAATCATGTCCACGTATTCCATTGTCTTGCTTAATCCGTTTTTGCTTTCCGTGATTAAAATTTGTTCGATATTCGCTGAGTACAGCCTGTAAAACAGCCAGTTGAAAACAAGAAAAATAGCGATAGCAGCAATAAAAAAATATAAGAAAACCTTTTTCTTCGTTGTGTATATTCTATAGTTAGATTTGATTTGATTAACCTCACGACTACTATGTTTCATAAATCAAATACCCCAACCCCATAATAAAAGTCTAATTGTTTAATTCCTCAAGCATTTTATCTCCTTTTATGCTTCTCCAAAATTCTTCATACTCTTTATAACCCTCATCCACAGTAACTGTTCCCAATATAATCTTTGATGAAATCTCATCAATTTTTTTCTTGTACGTAGATATGTTTTTATCATATAGCTCGGATTTTCCTCCGGGCACCAAATACTTTGGACCTAGATGTTTGTTTGCCTCTTGTGCAAATTTTAGCTGACTTGGCAGCAAGCTTTCCGTTTTTTCATCCCACCTGAATTCAAAATCTGAAATTTGGGGATAATAAAACATAAACTGATATATGTCATATTTATAACCTGAATTTTTAGCCTTTTCTGTGGGCTTGATAAAGCCGTCCTCAATAGTGTAATGCTTGTCCTCTACTCCAAGGCATCTCAATTTGACCCCTTCCTGGGAGTAGAAATAAAACTTGATTACCTCCATTGCCTTCTCAGGATATTTTGTCTTTGAAGAAATACAGATAACATCCTGAATGGCTTCATTGAGATTTCCGCCATGTCCATTAGGACCTTTCAGCTCGTATATGGGGATAAAATCCGTAGATTCATTAACCTTTCCGCTCTCATTAACAAAATATATGTACCTGTTGAAATAATCTATAGCGGACGCCGCTTTTCCCGAAATCAATTTTTCCCGAATAGTTGCATTTTCATTTGTCAGAAATTCCTGATCCAAAATCTTCTCCTGATAAAGCTTTGCAACATATAAAAGTGCCTCTCTCGCCTCAGGCGTATTAAATCCATCATAGTATTTACCATTTTCATCTATTCCGATTCCATAATAAGCACCGAAAGGATTAAAGAAAAACGGCAGATTGTCAAGGAACTTCGGGAAAGTGAAAGGTATAATTCCCTTGCCGCTCAATTTCTTCATTTCATTGTAAAACTCTTCGGTGGTAGGAATTTCGGACAAGTTTAACTCATATTTATCCATATAGTCTTTCCTAATCCAAAGGATTTTTGAAAGCGGCACATACATAGGCACAGCGTGAAGGCTTCCATTTACTCTAAGATAATCCAGATACTCAGGGTCAACCAATGATGTAATCTCCGGAACATTTTCAATAAGATTATCCATAGGTATTGTATAGCCCCTTGAAGCTATAACCTGAAGATTATCCATTGCTTTTCTTACAACAAATATATCCGGTATCTCACCTGTGGTAAGCATGACATTCAGCCTGTCATTATAACTGCTCTGAGGCGGTGCAATAATTTCCAAATCAGTATTTGTCTTCTCTTCAATATACTTCTCAACTTCTTTCATTAATTCCGGATCGACTGCTTCTCCTCCCCAGCCTGTCTGGGACATGCAGAATGTGAGCTTTACCCTTTTATCCGAGGTATTGTCACCAGTCTTTATATCTTTTTGACATCCGGTAAACATAAAAACTGACATCACCAAACAGAGCAACAACACAGAGAGCCTTTTATTAAAATACATTTTTTGCCCCCTTTTTAATCGTTTTTTCCCCTTATTTTTATTTTATATGAAAAACGGTTTTTATGCAAAACCATTGATAAAGCACTTAAGTTTTCTCCGTCTCAAGGGCCTTGAATTTTTGAGGATGCTGTAATAATATTTATATGGTGATAACATTTGAATTTAAAATATACAGTTGATAAGGAAACTACGGGCAAAACCGTAAAATATATATTGAAAAAACAGCTTAATCTTTCAGAAAGGCTTATTAAAAAGTTAAAGCACCAGGCAAAATTCTGTGCAACGGCCATCCTGTTTATGTAAATGCCTTGTGTGCGAAAACGACATAATCGAAGCAGATCTCGACTTTGATGAGTCAGGTATCTTTCTTGAACCCGAAGACATACCCATAGACATAATCTATGAAGATGAATTTCTTATTGCTTTAAACAAACAGCCCGGCATCGTGGTTCATCCTACATGCTCACACCCCAGCGGTACCCTTGCCAATGCCGTATCGTTTCATCTTCAGAAAAAGGGAATTGTAAAAAAGGTTCGCCCGGTTATAAGACTGGACAGAGATACCTCCGGCATTATTATATTTGCAAAAAATCCTTATACTCAAGAAATTCTTATTCAGCAGATGAATGACAAAACCTTTCTCAAAGAATACATCGGCATTGTGCACAATGTATTGGAAAATGACAACGGAACTATAGACCTTCCCATAGCCCGAAACCCGGGAGCATTATGCTAAGGCACATTTCCCCTGATGGGGATAATGCCGTGACGCATTACACGGTACTTGAGCGTCTAAATAACGCCACCTTGGTAAAATTCCGGTTAGAGACCGGAAGAACCCATCAGATAAGAGTGCATTGCCAAGCAATCGGTCATCCTCTTGTCGGGGATACCCTATACCCTTTTACCGACACTCCCTACTCTCTTTTGGGCAATAAATCCCGTATTCCCCAAAGCAATATTCCTCCTGTAACTTGCGAAATTCTTGGAAGACAAGCCCTCCACTCCCAAAGAGCTGTCTTTGTGCATCCTTTCACGAAAAAACCCTTGAAATTACTGCGCCGATACCCGATGACATGAAATCCGTTTTGGAAATATTGAGAAAATAATCATCCAAACATTTACACAATAAACTATTGATGTTATTATAGTACTTGCCTTCATTGCAAAGGTGTAAGGCAAAGGCATCGGTTTTTAGCCTTTTTGTCCTAAAACCTCATTGGCTATATATCAAAGAGTGTTGAACCGTTTATTTCTGGAATGTGTAATTCTAACCTGCTTTAAATATGCTTCAAAAAGAAATGGAGGTATTTACGTGGAAGTTATGAAAGACCGTTATTCTATCACAGAACTTAGCGAATATCTCAATGTAACCGATCATACTTTAAGATATTATGAAAGAGAGTTCAATCTGTATGTCCCAAAGGACAAAAGGGGCAGGAGATGCTACACTCCGGAACTTGCCAATATTATGTACAAGATTAAGGCCATGAGGGATGATGGACTTGAGATAAAAGCCATAAAAAAATTCTCCAGTCGGAAAATATTATAACAGAGCCTCCTCCGGTTGTAACCGGGGATATTAGTGTGCCTGTCCCAAAACGAAATCACAGCGAAAGCATCCTTGATATAAAAACATTCTTCCAGGAGTTTGAGAAGCAACTGACCAACAGCTTTTCTCAAGAGGTGGAATTGGCAAAAGAGCATATGACCAACGAACTCAACAAGACAAAGCTTGAGCTTGGTGCCTGTTTTGAAAATAATGTAAGAAGACTTGAAAGCAAGCTGGACAAGCATTTTGAAAATGTCGACCGTTCCATAGGAATGTGGAGAGAAAAAAACAAAGACGGTCTGTTTAAACGTCTCAGGAAAAAGGTTTTCAGATTATGAAAAATAAGCACTAAAAGCTCGGGACATCGAGTCCCTTCGCTTTTGCCTCTTTCATTTCATTCCAAGAGGCCAAATCAAGCAAAAAGGGACTTACTGCCCCTTTTGCTTTCAAGTGCTATTTTTTTGTACTATTTTACTTCAACGCTGCTGATTAACCCTATTTTTTTCAAAACTTCGGCAAACTTCTCCGTATCTATGGGCTTTGCCGCATAAGCTTCGCATCCCGATTCAAAGGCGGTGTAGACATTGGTTGTATCGTTTAAAGCTGTTGTCATTATGACCTTCACCCGATTGTCTCCTTCAATTCCCTTTTGCTTTTCCACATCTCTTATTGCCTTTAAAGCCTTTGTTCCGTCGAGCTTCGGCATCATGATATCGAGGCATACCAAGTCATAGGGTTTTCCTTCGTCAAGAGCAATCATAAATGCGTCGACTGCTTCAATTCCGTCTATAGTAATGTCGCATTCCCCATAGCAAGAAAGAAACTTGTACAAAAACTTCCTGCTTGCATAATCGTCTTCTGCAATTAGTATCCTCATTTTAAAACCCCTTTCCATAGATATTATTGTATATGTTTAATTTTTCTTAATGAAGTTCTTTGACCTCCCGCTTTAGCTCCTCATAAAGCTTTTTAACATCCTGCAGCTGATTTTTCCTTGCTAAAAGCTGTATCTTAAAAGCAAGACTTTTTACTTTGTCATATCCCTTGCTCTGTGCAAACTCTTTTACTATAAGAGCACTTTTGTCAATTGCCGCTAAGTTTTCATTCAATACGGAAAGATTCAGTCTTTTCATTATTTCTTCCAAGCTAATATCCGGCCCGGTTTCATTTACAGATAAAGACTCATCGATTTTTTTACCCGGTTCCAAATTTACCCCATCATCTTCTTTTCTTTCCTGCATTTTATCACTGGGTTGCTCATCTCGGTACAACGCCCTGTTTATTGCTGCATAAATGTCGTCAAAGGAAAAGGGCTTGGAAATATAATCATCCATTCCCGCTTCTAAAAACTTTTCCCTCTCATTCTGAAAAGCATATGCAGTAACTGCAATAATGGGAATGTGCCTGAAGGTTCCTTCCTCCATCTTTCTTATTCTCTTCGTCGCCTCAATACCATCTAGCTTAGGCATCTGAATATCCATCAGTATAAGGTCAAACTCATTCTCCTCGAATAGCTTAATTGCCTCAAAACCATTCTCAGCAATTACGAGAGAATACTGTTCATTTTTCAGCATACCGGCTATAACCTGCTGATTGACCTTGTCATCCTCGGCAAGCAGTATTCTAAGACTTCGACCGGGCAATTTCCCTCTCACGTTTGAAAAACATTCTGCCCTAACGCCATCTTTATCCTTCCTCTTAAAACTTGCCGTAAAATAGAAAGTGCTTCCTTTTTCCTTTTTGCTCTGGACCCAGATTTCACCCCCCATCATCTCCACAAGCTGCCTTGAAATCGCAAGTCCAAGACCTGTGCCTCCATACCTTCTGGTAATGGAACTGTCGACCTGGCTGAAGCTTTTAAACAGCAAGCCGATTTTTTCCCTGTCTATGCCTATTCCCGTGTCCGACACGCTGAATTTTAACTTCACTGAATCATCTCTTATTTCAACAATATCCGCAGTTATCTTTACCTCGCCAACATCAGTAAATTTTATGGCATTGGAAATAAGGTTGTTTAAAACCTGCTGAAGCCGTCCGGGATCCCCCACCAGAATTCTCGGTATGCCTTTTTGTACAGTATAGCTAAGTCTCAGCCCTTTTTCATCTGCATGTACAACATGGGATTTGTATGTCTTTTCCAAAAGGTTCAAAAAGTCAAACTTGACATTTTCCAAAATCATTTTTCCGGCTTCTATCTTCGAATAGTCCAGAATATCGTTTATAACCCTGAGTAAAAGTTCTGCGCACGAGTTTATAATATTGAGATTTTCCCTCTGATCTTCGGTCAATTCCGTCTGTAAAGTAAGATTGGTCATTCCGATTATTCCATTTAAAGGAGTTCTAATTTCATGACTCATATTTGCAAGAAATTCGCTCTTTGCCCGGTTTGCAGCCTCAGCTGCCTCCTTTGCCCTAAAAAGATTTTCCGACATTAACTTTCTTTCGGTAATGTCTTCTGAAACTCTCAGATAATTGGTTATGACCCCCTCTGAGTTTATTATGGGAGAATAGCATACATATTCCCAAAATACCACATTGTTTTTTGATTTATGCCTGATTTCTCCCCTCCATTCTTTACCTGAAGCCATTGCCTCAATCATTTCACTGTATTTTTCTTTGTTGTCTTCCTGCATCTCCATGAAGAAAAGGCTTTTTCCAATTACTTCATCAATGCTGTAACCAGTCACCTGAGTGAACTGGGGATTTACATATTCAATATTTCCATTGGTATCTGATATTACAATAATACCGGGACTTTGTTCGACCGCCTGGGACAGCTTCTGAAGTTTTTCTTCCGCCTTTTTAATTCTTGTTATATCCCTGAAAACCACAACCACACCCATTATTTTTTGGTCAGAGTTTTTTATGGGGGCAGTGCTTGCCGAAACATATCTTAAAGTCCCGTCTTTTGACACCAACACGGTATCTTTTCTAAGCCCTACGGATTTGCGCTCCGTCAATACCCTTTCATAGGGACTCGGCTCAGGCTCATTGCTCAAGCCGTTTATTATCACAAAAACTTCAGAGAGCGGTTTTCCTATTGAGCAGCAAGTCAAATAGCCTGTCAGCTCTTGAGCTGCTTTGTTCATCATAATTACACATCCCTTTTCATCGGTAACAATTACCCCGTCTCCTATACTCTCCAAAGTTACTACCAGTTTTTCGTTTTCCTCGACTAACTCCTTTTCAAATCTTTTCTGCTCTCTTTTTTGCTCGAGATCCCGGCATTTTTTAAATATAATGGATTTCAGCCTTACAATATCTTTCTTTTCGCAATAATCGTAAGCTCCTAATTTTATCATTTCAAGACCTTGTCCATTGTCACCGTCTTCCAAAAGCACAACAACCGGAGCTTCTTCTTTAAGTCCTTTAAGCGGCTCAATCGCATCGGTAAAAGAAATATCCGAACAATAGTCAAAAAACACGATGTGAAAGGTATTCTTCATCAAATTATATTTGAATTCACTAAGTGTCCTGACATTTCTAATGAAATACTTGTACCCCATATCCGAAAGTATATTTTCTATGGTTGCTATATGCTCTATGTCATCTCCTGCTACCAGTACTTCGAGGTCCTCATTCAAATCGTCCCCACCTCGTTTTTATCTTGTTAATCGGTATACGCCTGTAGCTTTTTACAGCATTGAATATACCAATTGCGGTATAGCTTCTAAAGATGCCTGCTTTTCAACGGCACCGATTTCAAAGGCAACTTTCGGCATTCCGTATACAACGCAGGATTTTTCATCCTGTCCCAACGTTCGGGCTCCTTTTTGCCTCATAGCCAAAAGCCCTTTTGCACCGTCTCGGCCCATTCCTGTAAGTATTATCCCTATGGCATTTTTGCCGGCTACCTGGGCAACGGAATTAAAAAGCACATCCACCGACGGACAATGTCCACTGACCTTTTCTCCTTTTGTGCACTCCACTATATAACCTGCTCCGCTTCTTTTAAGTGTCATATGATAATCCCCTGGTGCAATCAATACCGTTCCCTGACAAACCCTGTCTCCGTTTTTAGCTTCTCTGACTTCCATAAGACACGAGTTATTGAGCCTCTCCGCATACATTCTGGTAAATACCGGTGGCATATGCTGAACAATAACCGTTCCCGGTATATCCCTCGGAAATGATTTTAAAAGGTTGAATATCGCTTCAGTACCTCCGGTAGATGCACCAATAGCAATGATTTTATTTGAGGTTCTGGTATTTATGCTTCCCACGTTTTTTGAATCGGCATATTCTCTTTTCCAGTGCCCCACTTTTGCCGTTGAAGCAATTTTTATCTTTATAATCAATTCATTTATTAAAAAGTCAAATCCTCTTTGGCTCGATAAATCCGGTTTTGTTACGAAATCCACAGCACCGGCATTTAGAGCATCAAATACATTATTGCTTACAGCACTTACCACCACAACAGGAATAGGATATTGAGGCATCAGCCGCCTTAAGAACTCAATTCCGTTCATTCTCGGCATTTCAACATCCAGAGTCATAACATCCGGTTTAAACTCAATAATCTTGTCTCTGGCCTCATAAGGGTCCGATGCCGTTGCGACTACCTCAATTGCTGAATCTTGTGCTATTCCCTTTGAAATTTTTTCCCTGAACAAAAGAGAGTCATCAACTACCAAGACTCTGATTTTTTTTCTAATGCTGGTTCTTATAGTATTCAAGCTCTATCTATTCCTTTCTGTATACTGCCGGCATTATATATTTGTATCCGGTTTCTTCGCGGTTTAAAGACTCCGAATGTCCAATAAACAAATATCCTCCCGGCTCAGTAAATTCGTAGAACCTGTTTACCAGTTCCATTTTTGTCTGTTGATCAAAATATATCATTACATTTCTGCAAAATATAACATGAAACTTTTTTTTGAAGGGAAAGGCAGTATTCATAAGATTGAAAATCCTGAATATAACCTCATTTCGAATACTGTCCGCCACAGCCCAGTTACTCTCATCAATCTTTCTAAAATACTTTCTTCTCCATGAATCGGGAACCCCTTCAATACGTTCACTTGAATAAATGCCCCGTTTGGCTTTTTGGATCACATTCATTGAGATATCTGTTGCCAAAATTCTCGTGTCCCAGAACGCTTTTTGCGCACCGAAAAAGTCTGCGATTATCATCGCCAGAGTATAGGGTTCCTCACCGCTTGAACAGCCTGCGCTCCATATTCTAAGATCCATGGAGCCTTTTATCGTTGCAGTAAGGTACGGTAAAACAGTTGAAGCAAAAAACTCAAAGTGATCTGGCTCCCTCATAAAGAAAGTATGATTTGTGGTTATCTTGTTTATAAGGGTTGTCAGTGCTTCGCCGGTTGTATCGGATATCACATAATCATAGTAATCCGAAAAACTTTTGAAATTCATCTGTTGCAGAATATTATGGAGCCTTCCCACAACTAATGTCTTTTTCTTTTCCGTTAAGTTTATACCATAGTTGCTTTTAACATATGCTGCAAGCTTGTCAAACTCTTTTTTGGTAATGTTCAACATCAATCTCACCAATCAAACATATTTTTTAAATGTTGAGTAAATTTTCACACTCTTCATCGTTCAACAGCTTATTGCAGTCAAGCAGCAGCTTAACTTCATCTCCGACCTTGCCGATTTCCTTAATGTAACGGTTGCTAAAACCGGTATTCGCTTCCGGAGGAGGTACTATATTCTCTTCCGGAATGGATATTACTTCTGCAACACTATCCACAATAAGCCCAACAGAAACATCATTAATATCAACAACCACAATGCATGTCCTGTCATTGTACTCCATTGGCTCTTTTTTAAATCTAAGCCTTACATCCAAAACAGGTATAATCTTACCTCTTAAGTTTATTATTCCTTTGATATATTCCGGCAACTCGGGAACTTCAGTTATCTGCTGTATGCCGATTATCTCGGTAACGTACTTAATCTCTATGCCGTATACCTCTTTTCCGATAAGAAACGTGAGGTATTTGCCTTTTTGAGTATCTTCTTCGTATTCTAAAACATTTTCCAATGCTTCACTCATAATTAAAAACCCTCCTAATTTATATCTACTAATCCAGCAATATCCAATATTAGACTTATGCTTCCGTCACCTAAAAGCGTACAGCCTCCTATGCCCTTTACCTTCTTAATATACTTGGGCAGTGCCTTGACTACTACCTGTTGTTCGCCCAAAAGCTCATCCGCAAATATGCATATTACTTTGGAGTCATTTTCAACCATAACAATTATTCCGTCATTTATATCCGTAACTGCGGTATCGATTTTGTAGAACCTGTGAAGTCTTACTATAGGATAAACTTCACCTCTTACCATAATCATTTCATTTCCTTCGGAGTCTGTGATGATTGCTTCATTTTTTACTTTAAAGGATTCCTTGATTGATATAGTCGGTATTGTATATCTGGATTTTCCGACTTTAATACTCATACCGTTGATAATTGCCAAGGTCAAAGGCAATTTTATAGAGATTATCGTTCCGTTATCCGGTACACTGTCAACAAAAATCGTTCCGCCCACCATGGAAATGTTGTTGCTTACGATATCCATTCCCACACCGCGCCCGGAGAATTCAGTGACATTATCCTTTGTAGAGAAACCCGGCGTGAAAATAAATGAATATATTTCTTTATCCGTAAGCTCGTTTTCAGGCTTGTGTATAAGACCTGCCACTCTCGCTTTTTTAAGTATTTTTTCCCGGTTGAGTCCTCTTCCGTCATCCTTTACGAATATCCATACATCTCCTCCCGCATTTTTAGCTTCAAGAGTAATCTTTCCTGCCGGAGGTTTTCCCTTTGCCACTCTTTCCTCCGCATCTTCAAGTCCGTGGTCTACAGCATTTCTTATAAGGTGAATAAGCGGGTCGGATATCCGTTCAATAATATTTTTGTCAACTTCGGTTTCCTCTCCTATTATCTCCAGCTCTATTGACTTATTCAATTTTTTGCCCATATCCCTGACTATCCTGTTCATCTTTTGGAAAGTCATTGATAGAGGAACCATACGGATTGACATCACCACATCCTGCAGTTCATTTGTCAACTTGTTGAGCTGTCTTGCGGCCTTGTGAAAATTGTCGAGTTGAAGTCCTTCAAGGTCGGGATTCTGCGTTACCATGCTTCGGAAATAACTATTTCCCCAACCAGATCCATTAGCTTGTCAAGTTTTGCTATGTTGACACTTATAACACTTTGCTTGCTTGAAGCTGCAACATTCTCACCCGACGGACTTGCTTTTTTCTCTTGTAAAGGCTGCCTGTCGGAAGAATTCCCGTTTTGCTCGGAAGCTTGCAAAGTATCGTTCAAAACAATATCTTTTCGGGACTGTCTATTCTCTTCTTTCGGTTCGTCTTCCCCAGTACCTTCCATATCTCCTATTACATCTTCAAGATCTTCATTTATTACATATACATCAAGACTCTTAAGAAGCAGGGTATGGGATAACCTTTCTTTTACCTCGTCAAGTCCCAAATCAGTACTGAATACTACCCTAAAGCCTTCCTTTTGAATGATCTCACTGTCTCCGCCGCCCTCAATAACATCCTCAGGATAGAAATAATTTACATCGGCTATTTCCTTTAAATCGTGAATTACAGAAAATGCCTGATGTTTTCCATGCCGCACTGATCCTCAAATTTAAGAACAGCCTCGTATTTATGACTCTTTGGGGTCGATACCGATCTATTTGAGCTGATATAGTACTTCTGATCTTTCTCAACCTCCAAAGTACCAGATGATTCAGAATCAGTGGAATTGCTGTCGCCACTGTTCACACTTTTCAAATTGCTTAAGTAGTCCCTTATTTCTTTTATAAGGTCAGTGGCATCACCATCGGGTTTCTGCCCGTTTTCAATCTTGGCAGTCTCGTTCTTAATAAAGTCAACTCCGTTTAGCACAATATCTGTAATTTCTGTCGAATTAATATTTTCGGGCTTTTCCTCACGCAGATAAAAAAACAAGTCTTCAATAGAATGGGCAAGTTTTGATATATCATCAAAGAGCATCATAGCTGCTGAGCCCTTTATTGTGTGCATGATTCTGAAAATCTCATCTATCGAAGATTCAAAACCGCTTTCCTTTTCACTGCTAATTAGGGATTGCTCTAATTGATCCAATAACTGGAGTGTTTCAAATATAAACATATCCAGCATAGGCTCACGACTAACGTTATCAGCCAACTTCTACCACCTCCGTGTGTGTATTTATTGCTACTTCCCAGCTATTACAATTTTTCAATGGCTTGTATAACATAATCTTCTTTGAATGGCTTTACAATGAATCCTTTTGCGCCTGCTAAAATTGCATCCTTTACAAAACACTCCTGGCCCATTGAGGAAATCATTATAACTTTTGCATCGGGGTCAAACTCTTTAATCATTTTGACCGCCTTTATCCCGTCACATACAGGCATAGTTATATCCATCGTAACTATATCCGGCTTGATTTCCTTATACTTGGTGACAGCAACCAGGCCGTTTTCTGCTTCTCCAACCACCTCATGTCCATGTCTTTCCAGCATCATTTTGAGTGATGCCCTCATAAATCCAGCATCGTCGACTATTAAGATTCTCTTCATTTCTTCACACTCCCACGTTTTTTAGTTTGTTGCATACACAATACCATGGATTAGAGTTTGTTACTTCCCCTAGCATCTTGGAACTTTAGATTAATCAAAGATTGGTGTTTCCTTATATGATGATCAAGTCAAGATATGTATTAAAAAACCATAAAATACATTGTATAAATATTATTGCATTATTTTTCCACAAAATCAAGTAAAAAAATATGTGTTTGATGTTTATATCGAATTCTATTATACTATTATTAACAGTTAATTTTTATTTTTTTAAATACTTAAGCTGAGTCGAGGTTGGATGAATGATAAATTTTCTTGGTATTGGCAGTGCTTTTAACACCCAATTGGGCAATAACAGTGCATATATAAAAAAAGAGAAATATTTTATTTTGTTCGACTGCGGCAGTACCGTATTCGGTAGGCTCCGCAGCCTAAATCTTATAGACGACGTTTCGGAACTGTATATCATTATAACCCATACTCACCCCGATCATATAGGAAGCCTCGGTGAATTGGTTTTTTATTCTTACTATATCAAAAATTTGAGACCAAAAATTCTTTTTCCCGATAAGAATCTTATAGACGTGATTTTGGGCAGCATGGGTGTAAGAACCAATTTCTATGAAGTTCTGAGCTCTGTGGATACAGTAATTAAAAATAATGATTTTAATATGGAAGTTTCTTTTAGGAAATGTTCCCATGTGGATTCAATTCCATCCTATGGAGTACTCTTTAAATTGGACGGCTCTACATTATATTACAGCGGAGATTCCAATTCCATCAGCAATTTTGTGCTGGAAGGTCTGGAAAAAGGCAGTATTGATTTCTTGTATCAAGATACCTGCGGAATCGACTACAGCGAAAATCCCCATTTTTACCTCGGGAGACTTGCAAAACTGATAAAGCCGGAGCTTAGGCATAAAGTGTATTGCATGCATATTGACCCGGAATTCAACAGGGACGAGGCATTAGAGCTTGGCTTTAATGTAGTGGAAGCAGTAAAATAAAAGCAGTAATAAATTCTAAGATTTTGTCTTAAAATTTATTACCGCCCCATGCCTATTCCATGTTTTTTATGTCGCCATCTTCATTTCCAATCTCAGCTTATCGGCTACCATAGCTATAAATTCGGAGTTTGTGGGCTTACCCTTTCCGATATTTATCGTATAGCCAAACAGGGAATCTATTGTATCAATCTGTCCTCTGCTCCATGCAACTTCGATTGCATGCCTTATTGCCCTTTCAACCCTGCTGGGCGTCGTATTGTATTCCTTTGCTATCGAAGGATATAACTGCTTTGTAATTGAATTTATCACGTCAAGGTCCTTGACAACCATTATGATGGCATCCCTTAGATACTGATAACCTTTTATATGTGCCGGCACGCCTATTTCATGCATAATATTCGTTACTTCAGCTTCAAGATTCTTTGGCTGTGGCAGGTGATAGGATGCTTTGATTTCGCTTGCGATATTCTCCTGCCTTATAACATTGGATTGGCCTACATTCTTCAGTTGCCTTATTCTTGAAATCAAAACTTCCATATCAAAAGGTTTTACAACATAGTATTCCGCTCCCAGTGCCAGTGCTCTTTGTGTTATCTTGTCCTGGCCTACCGCGGAAAGAATAATAAACAGCGGTCTCTTACTGATTGCAGTTGCCCCTATTTTTTCCAAAACTCCCAATCCGTCTAAATGGGGCATAATGATATCAAGTATCGCAATGTCAGGAAGTTTTTCAACTATAAGATCATAAGCTTCGATACCGTCTCTGCTACGCCGACTACTTCAATATCTTCCTGATTATTGAGGTATTCATATAAAATATCACCAAACTCCCTATTATCATCTGCGATTACAACCCGAATCTTATTTGACGTCAAATTGACTCCCCCTTAATTTTTTGTAAAAGACTGTTAGTAAATTTATAGCATTATTATATTGTCTATTCGACAAAATTTCAATATACTGGGTAATGAAATTAATCTTTATATAACTATATTTACATATATAATACTGCATATTCATTTACTGTAAGTACTGGTATTTGTGGATTTTCCGGCACAATAAAACCTTTTATGATATTTTTTAATCTAAAAAGAATATTTTAAAAAACTCGGAAATATGCAAAATTCCGGGAAATATGCAATTTATGTAAAATATGTGTATCCTCCCTACGAAAATACACATATTTTAATGTTTGTTACAAATTATGTTTGAAGTAAATATTTATTTTAAGAAGCATTGGCCATTTCAACACTTTGTAAATTTGCATCCGCCATATTTTTTACCATCCACTCGATCAATATACCATATCCCCTTGCCGGATCATTCACCAGTACGTGGGTTACAGCTCCTACCAGTTTGCCGTCCTGTAAAATGGGACTGCCTGACATTCCCTGAACAATACCTCCCGTTGCTTCAAGAAGTCTTTGGTCAGTTACCCTTATAATCATTCCTTTCAAACCATTGGCACTTTTCCTTGAAACCTTTTCAATTTCAATACTGTATTCTTCAACATTTTTTCCGTCAATATTGGCGAGTATAGTGGCAGGCCCTACCTTTATATCATTTCTCAAAGCTATAGGATATCTTACGTTTGAAAACTTATCCAAAGCCGTATCATTCAAAGTACCGTATATGCCATAATGACTGTTTTTTATTATTTTTCCCAAGGCACCACCGTCTTCTATCAATACACCCTTAAGCTCTCCCGGGTTGCCTTTAGTGCCCTTTTTTATAGTAAGAATATTTGATTCTATGAGTTCCCCTCTTTCAACGGGCATAATTGCTCCCGTATCAATATCCGTAATACCGTGTCCTAAGGCTCCGAAACCTTTAGTCACCGGGTCGTAAAATGTAAGCGTTCCAATACCTGCCGTGCTGTCTCTGACCCACATCCCTACATGGTACTTATTATCTTCAACCGATTTAACCGGCGTCATTTTTGCATTGTTATAGCTGTTTCCCCTTTTATATTTTACCCATATGTTCCCCCCATGCTTTTTTCCACTTCATTTATCAAATCATAGGCAGTATCAACACGGTTGTTGTTCACTTCAACTATGAGATCCCCGGGTTTGAGCCCGGAATCCCTGGCCGGAAGAAGCTTCTTTCCATCGGGGGTTTCAACATCCGACAATCCAATAACCAATATTCCGTCTACTTTAATTTTTACTCCTACAGTATTTCCGCAGGCAACAACCTCTTTATACGGAACAACGTCAACATACATCGTCTTTAAGGGAATAAGCCCTAAAAGCTTCAAACTCAAGCTTGTTCTTCCCAGTTTGCTGGCTTTGAACATCACTCTGTTTCCGGTACCCTTATAATCTTCATTATTAACTTTTATGTCTTCACTGTCAAATATTAATATATCATTGTTATCTGATTTGAAATTTACAAGGTTTACAAGAAGCGGATTCTTGAATTTATAAATATATTCCTGGTTTTCAAATAATGTTAACTGGTTGGGAAAGATATAAATTAATCTTATATATGCAATACTCAAAATTGCGGCAAAAGCACTAAAAAAAACTATTAGTTTTCTTTTAGTAGGTTTTATAAACTTCAAACGGCTCACCTCCTGTTGTCTAGTTCTTGAAAATAGAAATTCTCCTAAAAATTTGTTAACATAAATATTCTGGTATTGATTGTTTTTCCCCTCGATTACTAACATTAAATTAACCTATAACAACCTTAATTATTCACCAAAAACAGTTCTGAAATAATGTTAAAAAATAGCGGCTTAGTTTTTATAAAACAAAAGCTCGGGACATCGAGTCCCTTCGCTTTTGCCTCTTTCATTTTATTCCAAGAGGCAAAAAAAGCCCGGGACATCGAGAGTCACTTCGCTTTTGCCTCTTTCATTTCATTCCAAGAGGCAAAATAAAAAGCTTGGGATTGTCGTTCTCCCAAGCTTTTTACAAGTTTATTCAAAAACCTATTTTTTAAATTCCCTTGCTTTGACAAGCATTTCTTCAGCATGCTTTAATGTAATATCGGTAATACTTGCTCCTCCGATAATCCTTGCTATCTCATCCCTCTTGCCTTTTTCATCAAGCTTTTTAACTACTGTCTTTGTATTGCCGTCCTCGGTTACCTTGTCAATATAATAGTTATTGTCTGCCATACAGCTATTTGTGCCAGATGGGTAACAGATATAACCTGATGGGTTTTCGAGATGTAGCAAAGCTTCTCTCCCACCTTTTGAGCGGCAATACCGCTTATTCCGATGTCAATCTCATCGAATATCATTGTGGGTATTTTATCTACTTTAGCAAGAATTGTCTTTATGGCAAGCATAACCCTTGACATTTCACCGCCGGAGGCTATCTTTGCCAAAGGTTTTAAAGGCTCACCCACATTGGTGGATATCATAAACTCAACCCGGTCAAGTCCGTTGTGATTGTACTTTCTTTCACCCTTGTCCATGGAATCGTCAAAATCTATTTCCACCTTAAGGCTGGTGCTTTTCATTTCTAGGTCCTTAAGCTCCTCTCCTATCCTATCTTCAAGAAGCTTTGAGGCCTTCACCCTCTCGCTGTTTATTTCCTTTGCCAAACGGTATAGCTCCTTATCCTCTTCAAGAAGCTCTTCATTTAGCTTATTCACCATGTCTTCATTATTTATAATCTCGTCCAATTCCTTTTGAATTCCGGCCTTATATTCTAAAATTTCTTCCACCGAATCCCCATACTTCTTTTTAAGCCTGTACAATACATCGAGCCTGTCTTCAATTTGCATAAGAAGACTTGGGTCATATTCCACATTGTCCCGCAAGCTGCGAATTTCCGAAACAATATCGTCAAGTTCAATAGCAACTGCCTCTATTCTCTTTCTAATCTCACCGTACTTTACATCAAACTCCTCTATACTGTCAAAATCCGACACTGCTTTATTTACTATATCCAGCGCGGATTCTCCGAATTTGCTCCCTGTGCCCAAAAGTTCATAAGCGTTGGAAAGTGCGTTTGTAATTTTCTCGGAATTTGCCAAAAGTCCCCTCTGCCTTGCAAGCTCCTCTTCTTCGCCAATCTTTAGCTTTGCCTTTTTTATTTCATCAATCTGATATTTGAGAATATCTATTTTACGCTCCCTTTCATTCCTGTCGCCGGTCAATTCTTTTAATTTGCTTTTAATCCCACGGTATGTCTCAAGATGCTTCAAATACTCATCTTTCAAGCTCTGCAGCCCGGAAGATGCAAAAGAATCCAGAAGATCAATGTGGCTTTCGGTTCGAAGGAGGGATTGGTTGTCATGCTGTCCATGGACATCAATGAGTCTTTCTCCCAATTGCTTGAGCATTGAAACAGTTGCAATTCTGCCGTTAATCCTGCAGGTATTCTTTCCTGTGACGGTAAACTCCCTTGATATAACCAAAGTGCCGTCCTCTTCCCCTTCTATTCCAA
Source organism: Acetivibrio straminisolvens JCM 21531 (assembly GCF_000521465.1). Taxonomy (GTDB): domain Bacteria; phylum Bacillota; class Clostridia; order Acetivibrionales; family Acetivibrionaceae; genus Hungateiclostridium; species Hungateiclostridium straminisolvens. Next base: position 39,962 of record NZ_BAVR01000009.1, on the reverse strand, counting down.
AACTTTCCAAAAGATCCTCAACCCTTTTTTTATCCACGTGAAAAACAGCTTCAACAACAGCCTTGTCCCTGCCTGTCCTTATAAGGTCTTTGGACAGCCTTTGCCCAAGAATTGCATTTATTGAGTCAATTATGATGGACTTGCCCGCTCCCGTTTCGCCGGTCAATACATTAAGCCCGTCTCCCAGCTCAATTTCAACCCTGTCAATTATAGCCACATTCTGAATTTCCAACCGTTGAAGCATGACCAAACCCTCATTTCTTTAAGGATAAATGATTTTATAAAATTAACTCCACATCCAATTATCTGTCATCGGATTTTACGAGCTTGCTCAGCTTTTCAACAAACTCCTTGGCAATCTTTTCGGTTCTGCAAACAATAAGTACAGTATCATCTCCGGCTATCGAGCCGACTATCTCCGTATTGTTCATGGAGTCAATTGCCGATGCCGATGCCGGTGCCATGCCCGGAAGGTTTTTACCACTACGATATTGTTTGCATAATCACTTGAAACATAAGACTCTGAAAATATTGTCATAAGCCTGTTATATACAGTATTGTCCGTGTTGGTAAGAGGTGCATACTTATACCTTCCGTCCTCTGTCATAACTTTTATGAGCCTTAGCTCTTTTATGTCCCTTGATATTGTAGCTTGAGTGACTTCCATACCTGCCTTTTTCAGCCTGTCCGCAATCTCTTCCTGGGTCTCGATAACCTCTTTGTCAATAATCTCCAGTATTTTTGCCTGCCTGTTGTATTTCATATTACTTCATACTCTCTCCTCTGTCATAAATTTTACCCCTTAACACATCGAAAAAGTTTCTCTCATTAAGCCTTACCATAGGCATCCTTATCCTGGATTTTTTCGTTATAATTACGTCCCCACCTCTGACCTCATAGCCATTCTGGCCATCAACGGTGACCATTGCTTCGTGGCTGCTGCTCTCGGAAACCACCACTTTTATCACCCTGTCGGCCGTAGCTATAAAAGCTCTTGAATACAAAAGGTGCGGACATATCGGTGTACAAATAATCAAATCTACGTCCGGCTCTACCAAAGGTCCTCCTGCCGATAGAGAATAAGCTGTTGAGCCGTAGGGGTTGAAATAATCAGACCATCCCCCGGATATAGGTCCATAAAAGCATCGTTAATATATGTTTTCAGGTGTAAAATCCTAGATATAGCTCCCCGGGAAATAACAACGTCATTGAGCACAATATCTTTCGCAACAACCTTGCCATCCCTCACAATTTCGGTATCAAGCATCATTCTTTCATCAATGGTGAATTCACCTTTAATAAGATGCTTTACCGCATTTTCAATGTCGTTTTTGTCGACATCGGCCAAAAAGCCCAGCTTTCCAAGATTAACCCCCAAAAGGGGCTTGGCTTTTGCCACAATTGTCCTGGCGGCCTTAAGAAAAGTACCGTCACCTCCAAGACACACAATAATGTCCGACATGTCAACTACTTTGTCCTCATTGATATTTAACTCTTTATCCCCGATCTTTGATGCGATTTCGTCGCATACAAGGGCTGTTCCGCCGCATTTTCTTATGCTGTCAATAAGGGTCCTCGTATATTTAAGATCCTCATCTTTATCTTCGTTAGGTATTATTCCTATTTTCAACATTATATCCCTCTTGTCCTAAAAAAGTAACAATATCTTATAGCCAATCTTCTGTATTATAGTCATCCCCAATTAATTCCATACATTTATTGTATAAATATAAAATGGTCTTTTTGCAATAATTATATAAAATAAATTGTAAAAGCACAACATTTAATAATACTTTAATTATATTATTATAATTATTTCTTAAGTTTTTTTCGATATTTAATAATAAGCGGTACAATGCGGTTCTTTGAGTTGTACCCATTGCATTTCCATATTTTAATTATAGAAATTACTCGTTGGAATTTTTGTACTGTGTTGCATTTAGTATACATCTTTTATGCAGATTGTATAATTTCAGGAGTTGATAACAAATATGAACATACTTAACAACAGATATAAGGTAATCACAATTATCAAGGAAGACTTATCGAATACATTATATCTTGTTTCAGATATGATAAATGACAATAAAAAATGGCTTTTAAAATCATCAATCCAGAATCAATACCTTTAAAAGCCATGGAAAATTTGAAGACAGAGTTTGTCACTCTTTCTTCTCTGTCCCATCCCAACCTTATGCAAACTTATGGGTTTGGAGCAATACATTCCATTGACGGCAGCCTGACTTCATCCAAACAATACTACTGCTCCTATGAATATATTAAGGGCAAAAATATAATTAATGCCGTTTCAAACATGAGTTTTGAAAAGAAAATCGCCATTATTCTGCAAATATGCAATGCTCTGGCTTACTTACACAGGAGAGGGTTTTACTTTAAAAATCTTGACCATAAAAGTGTTATCATAACCGAAATCAATGGCAAACCTTGTGCAAAACTAATTGGAATGCCCGGTAACGAAGAATTGGAAAAAGTGGTCTTTCGCCTAAAGAAAATATCCAATCAGTTTAAGCTGCCCGAAGATTTAAGGACTATAAGCAATAATAATCTTCTTGACCTCTATTCTCTAGGGGTTTTGATTTTCTATCTCCTGACAGGCAAAAATCCCAACAGAAACAACTTTTTAAACCTCCGGGAACAGTACCGAAACAATCCTTCCGTCTTAAAATCGGTCCCGGGCAATATAGACAGGAAAAGAATATTGGATGTTATCAATAGACTTACATCCACAAATCCTGCCGATCAATACAAGGATATATACTCCGTAATTAAAGAAATTGAAGAAATATGCAATATCAAGGAAACCCATTTTCAAAAGAAATATTTTGAAAAAATCATAACCAAAACCAAGCTCATAGGAAGAAATGAAAACATAAATCAGTTGAATTCATGGGTAAACGAGGTTTCAATCAATAGTTGCAATCAAAAAATTACCTGTATAACCGGCGAAGCCGGTATTGGTAAAACAAGACTTTTAAGTGAATTTCTGTTCTCAATGAGTCTTGAAAAAATAAGGGTATTGCACGGTGTGTCCTCCGAAAACGAAGAAAATACCTATGAACCGGTAAAGCAAATACTGGAACAACTAATGCCCCTCTCACCGGCTGAAATATTGGAAAGCTTCAAATCCGAGCTTGTTAAAATTCTGCCCGATGAAAAAAGCTTGAAAGGGGCAATTCCAAGCCCTGCTCTGCCCGACGAAAAAGAAAAGCTAAGGCTTAAGGTAAGAGTTGCCAACTTTATATCCAATATTTTGGAAAAAGAAGTATCCATTTTAATATTTGACAATGCACAATGGCTGGATGAAGCCTCTTTAGAGCTTATTGACTATCTTGCAACCTCAAAAAAGCTTCCCCTTTGCATAATTCTCTCCTACCGGAAAGAATCGATGCACAAAAACAAAGCAGGCCAAAAATATATTGACAAATGGCTAACCTCATCTATTGCCAATGAAATAACTCTTACCCGGTTTGATTTTGAAGAGACCTGCGAATTTATAAAAAATGTTCTTGCAATAACAAGTTCTCCAGTTGCCTTCTGTACGGAAATGTTCCGTTATACCGAAGGAATCCCGGGATTTATAATAGACGCTATTACGGCATTGTTCAAAGAAGGAAAACTCTATATTGACGACAACGGTCAATGGAGTACCGAATTTGACGATGATGCGGATTACTCCAGGCTCTATATTCCGCCGAGCATGCACGAAGCTGTGTGGAAGCATATAAATACTTTGGACGAGATTTCATATAGGGCTTTAGAAACAATCTCAGCCTTCAATATGCCTGTGTCCTTTGAGATAATCGTGTCAATATTAGAGACATCCAGCAATGAAATAAGGGATATACTTGCAGAACTCATTTCCCACCAGATAATAGAACAGCGGCTGGCAGACTGGGGATACACTTACGATTATCACTCGAAAAAAATAAAAAATGAGATATACAAAAAGATTGAACCCTCCAGAAAAAAGCGCTTCATAAAAAATGCTCCGAAATCCTGGAGGAAATGTATAAAGACGATAACAGAGTAAATAAGGATGAGCTTATATATCATTACATCAAAACCGGTGAAAAGCAAAAGGCTCTAAAGCTTATTATAGAATCGGCGGACAGAATGTTAAAACTTCACATCAATGCCCAGACCATGGTCTATCTGAAAAAAGGACGTCAGATAGCCAAAGAGATTTCCTCCACAAATGACACTATAAAGATTCTTCTTATGATGGGTGAGCTCCACCGCAAAAAAGGAGAAAACCGTAAAGCCTTTGAGTGTTACAATGAGGCTTTGAAATATGCAGTGGAGTTTGATGACAAAGTTACAATTGCAAAAGTCAAGGAAGTAATTGGGGCCCTCCATACAAGGAAGAATGATTTTGACCGCGCGCTTTTATCCTTAAACGATTCTTTGATGCTGTCCAAAGAAATCGGATATGTGGAAGGCTATCTTGAAGCCGTTCGTCGTATATGCTGGGTATATATATTTAAGCGTAAAAATGAAGAAGCAATAGATATGATTAACAATGTTCTTTCTGAGTACGGTGACGAAAAGTACTCCCTCTATCATCCTCTCTTTACAATGTTCTCGGCACCCATTATCTGGAACAGTCAAATATAGACGGGGCGTTAAGATGCTACAACAAAAGCATAGAGCTTTACGAAAAAAACAATGAAAAAGTTGAAATAGCCTATCCCCTAAACAACATTGCCACTGTATTTGCCGAATTTTTAAACGATAATGCAAAAGCCCGGGAATATTTTGAGAAATCCCTTCAGATAAACATTGCCAACAATATGGTTGAAGGGATATCCAGCTGTTATGACAACCTCGGCGAAACCCACCGGTTAGAAGACAATTATACCCAGGCACTGGAATACTACTTTAAATGCGAAGAACAAGCAAGGGAAAGCGAGCTTAATTCCCTGCTGTTTACGGTCAATAAAAATATTATGCTTGCTTATCTGGAACTGGACGAATACCAAAAATCCTACGAATATCTTCTTAAGGTAAAACGGGAAATGGAAAAAAATTCAGATCGCGGACATGACCTTCAGATTTTCTATGAATACGCAGCAAGATTTTATTTCGAAATAGGATGTTTTGAAGAAGCAAAAAACACTGCATTAAAAGGAATAAGCACATGCAAAAAGTCAAGCACCAACGAGAGCCTGACTTTAAATTGCATTGTCCTTCTGTCCGAGCATTATGTCTCAAACCGCAAGGATTCAGAGCTTCTTTTCCAAAATGCTCTGACTTTACTGAAAAACCACGAATTCAGCTCCACCGTCAAGGAACAAAGAGATATGCTCCACCAACTTGCCGAAACACTAATTGCTTTCGGTAACATAGAGGCTGCCCAAAGTCTATTGAAAAAAAGCTTGGAACTTAGCACAACCGTTAATACAAAAAAGCTGGAAATAGAGTACCTTATTCTTTACGGCACCTGTGAGGGCGGAAGATATGGAATTGAAATCATTAACAGGGCTTTGGAATTAAATGAAGAATACAAAAGTCTCCGTTTGAAATGGAAAGGTTATAGAGCAATTGGAGATATTTATTATTCCATGAAGGAAAAACAGTTGTCCGGCACAAACTATATAAAAGCCTTGGATACACTGTATCATCTTGCGCAAAAAGTTCCCGTTGAATTTCACAGTTCATTCCTGTATTCCCATAACCGTGAGGAACCCAGGACCAGGCTCCTTTCCCTTAAAGCCGACAATTTACGCGAACAGGAACTTGTACTCAAAAGGCAGATGAGCAATAAAATTAATAACGGTAAAAATATCGCGCAACATTTCTTTGACGGAATAAATTACGAATTGATATTTAAGGAGCCCGGAAGCAGTATGGCTTCGGATGCCGGCGAAAACCATACTTCAGAATTAAGTGGAGAAAAAATTGAAATTATAGAAAGTTTGCTTATGAAATCTACGTCAGATTATCTTAGCAACCTAAAGATGATCCTTGAAGCCGCATGCAACCTGACTTCGGCAGAGACAGGCTATATACTCCGCTACAATGATAAAAACGAGCTGAATGCTTTTGTTGTCCATAATGAAAACCCAGAGTGCGATTATTACAACTATATAATCGAACGCACTAACGAAAATATTGACGGAATATTTACGGCCAATAATTTTAATAAAAAAACGGGCAATATCGACATATTCCTTCCGGGACAAATCAAGGCCGTTATGTGTATCCCCTTATACAACCATGTTCCTGGCGACAAATTTTCCCCTGTAAAACAAGCAAAAAGAAAACGCCGGGAATCCAACGATTATGACATTAAAGGTTATATTTATCTTTCAACCCAAAATGTATTCAATAAGTTTTCATGGCAGAGCTTTGGCATGGTTAAGCTTCTTTCAAAAATTGCCGCTATTCAAATAGAGAATTACGACCTGAAAATAATTTCATCCATTGACAGGTTGACTGGGGCATATACAAGAAAATTCTTCGAAAATGCCATTGAGACACAGCTTAAAAAGGCCAGCAGAGAAAAAAGCCAGCTGTCAATAATTATGATTGATATAGACAAGTTTAAAAGTGTAAATGACAACTACGGACATCAAAAGGGAGATGAAATCCTCTCAAAAGTGGGCAATATTTTAATCAAAAGTATAAGGCCGACAGATATTTGCTGTAGATACGGAGGAGAAGAATTTGTAATCATACTTCCGGATACCGGCCCCTCAGAGGCCGAATCCCTGGCTGAAAGACTGAGAAGCACCGTAGAAAAAGCACGCTTAATGGGACAAGGAAACAGTCTCACCATCAGCCTGGGTATATCCTGCTATCCCAAGCATGGGAGCATCCGCAACGAGCTAGTCGAGAAAGCCGATCAAGCCCTTTATCATGCAAAAGAGTCGGGACGAAACCGCTTCTCACTCTGGAATACAAAGATGAGAAAACTCTCTAAAAGAATGGATAAGCTTGCCGGCATCATATCCGGCAATGTCATGCACGACCAAAGAAATGTTCTTGCTTTGCTGGAAATTGTGAGATTGTCCAACGAAATAATGTCCTTCGAAGATAAAATATACCGAGTGCTTGGATCAATAATAGACACTTTTGATTCGGAATATGGAGTTCTCGTAACCTGTCAGGAGCAAAGCTGCAGGATTCTAAAGGTATATGCAAGAAAAAGTACAGTACCGGGATGGGTTGAGGAAGAGTGCTACAACAAAAAAATCGTAGATAAGGTATTAAAGCAAAAGACCGGAGCTTATCTGGTGGATTGGGACAATGTTAACGTGCTTGATTCGCAAACCGGTGAGCCCATACTTAACTCAATAGTAGTTGAACCCATATTAAGAGGAAAAGATGTCAAAGGAGCTCTCTATCTTTCCTGCCCCATCAGTCGAAAAGAGTACGGTTTTAACGAACTGAACTTTCTCGGTACATTGGGAAACATTATATCCGGCATTTTATCAATGTCATAAACCTATAAAAGCTTTAGGAATTGAGCCCCAATCAAGGAGAAAAATAAACAAGGGGGGGCTAAATCCCCCCCAAACTTTTAATTACATCTTCTCATGGCGTTAGTATCCTTGTATTTCCACCCGGAAATTCAAGAATTGCTTTCAATATATATCTCTTTATCAGTGAATAATCAGTAGAATTTACATTTCCGTTTCCGTCAGCGTCAGCTGCAGCCAACTGCAAATTTCCATCAAGCTCACAAGCCTCAATATATGTCTGTTTAACATTGACAGATCCGTTGAATTGACTTTGCCGTCCCCATTGATATCTCCTACCAAGATTTCAACCTCTGCAGGAGTGGGCTCAGGAATTCCTCCCTTCGGATAAACCCCCAGCTCGAATATGGAGTTTCCGTACTGCGTTGCTCTTTGCTGACAATAGATTCTTACATATCTTCCTTTTGCGTCAAGGTAAATATCGTCAATATCTCCGTCTCCGTTGTACTCGGTATATACATCGTCCATACGACTGCATCATCGGATACCTGGATTTTATACTGGCGAGCGTATGCAGTTTCCCATTCAATATATACCCTTTCGATTTCATACTCATCTTCAAGGTCTACATATATGTACTGAGGATCGCTGTACTCCGATGACCATCTGGTTGCTATATTTCCGTCAACTGCTTTTTCCGGTGTGTTACCTAACCCCGGCTCTGTAGAAGATGCAAATACAGGTTTGTTTTGTGCAATACTGCCTTTTGGAATATTTGTTACCGGAGGCTCTGTTGTAGGCTCTGTAAGCATTGAAGCAGGACGGACTGCTATATTCTTTATACTGTAAGGGTCTGTTACACAAACCTCCAATCCCCATCCTCTTAATGTATCAAAAGTCCCGTCGGTAGTCATATCCAGAAAAGTCTGCGGCTGGTTACCCGGTCCCCATGACCATGCCAAGTAACCCACTTCATTTTTATAACATTGTTCCAATATAGTTTTATAAGGAATTTTACCGTTATCATGTTCTTCCCATTGGTGTCCGAACTCTCCTACAACAAGGGGCAAACCCATTTCAACGGATTCTTTTATTTCATCAATTACCTTTTGATCGCTATAGCCCCACATATACGGCCACCACATATGTACGGAGAATAAAAGGTTTTATCGGGGTCAGCATTTATAAGATATGGACCGGTTGCCTGAAGAATATCAATATCCTTACCCCAGTCAGCGCCGTCAATCATAAGAGGAACGTGAATTCCTGCTTCTCTCATTCTCTTTATCGCAGTTTCATATCCTGTTTTAAAGTCAGACTCCGAAACCTGTGCCCCAACTTCATTACCAATGTTTATAATTAGATATTCCTGATGCTTTTTCAAAACTTCAACCACATCAGGTCTTGTCCAATAGTCAACAAGCATCGGAAGTTTCTGCCACTCACCGGTTGCATCATGAACCTCAATAATCGGAATCATATTGTTCAAACGACAATTATAAAGCAGGATATCAAGTTTTCTTGCAGGTCCGGAAACCGACCATACAAGCCTTACTGCGTTAGCTCCGGTTTTCCTGATTTCAGGAAGTGCCACATCACCGTCAATGTCGCCCCAGATCGACATTTCGTTTACGCCATACAGCACTACTTTTTCTCCGTTTTTGTCGTACAAAAATCTCCCCTCTACTCTAAATCCCGGATAAATGTCATCTGCCCCCTGTGTTATCAGCGGCAGGCCGGCAGCCATTATAATTACAACTGCCAAAAGCATACACATCCTTTTTTTCATTACCATTCCTCCCTTTGTAAATTCATTTATTATTTCTTTTAATTCCTCCGCAATTTGCTTGCCGGTGGAATTATGTCTTTTTGACTTTACACAATTAGTAATATTACTTTTTTGATTACCGGATATGCTCAAATTCCATTCTACGAAGAGCTGCTCTGTAGTAAATATGGCTTTATTGAAAATAACCTGCGATACTGCTTTATTGGATGAAATTATTAGGAAATTATTATTTCCAAATTTATATTACCACATATTTCTTTCAAATGAAAGAGAAAATAATCTGATTTGTAACATTATTTTTTTGATTTGTAATAAAAAATATATAAAGTTCCAAGAAAAATATATTAAAAATAGACCATGCTTGTATTAATTTTTCTTTATTTGTAGTATAATTCTGTTTAGTAGCCCATTTCCAAAAGCTGCTTATATTTCATATCCAAAAATATATAAGAATATATATACATTCTGATTGAAAGGAGCTGATTGAATGGCAAAAAAACTGTTATTCATAGTGATGTGTATTCTTGCTTTATGTTTTCCGCTGGCTGTCCACGCAAGTTCAAATATCTCAGTCATTGTGAACGGCGAAAAAATCAATTTTGCGGATCAAAAGCCCTTTATTGACAGCAACTCAAGAACAATGGTGCCCATTCGATTCATTTCCGAGTCCCTTAATGCCCAAGTGGATTGGATCGAAAAAGACCGTACGGTAGTAATAAAAAAGCAAGAAACAGAGATTTCATTGGTTGTAGGCATGAAAACCGCCAAGGTCAACAATAAAGAAATTAAGCTTGATACCTCCTCAGTTATTGTGGGAGGAAGGACCTTTGTTCCGGTAAGGTTTATCTCAGAAGCTTTTGGTGCTGCAGTAGAATGGGACGGTAAAAACAAAGTTGTCACAATCACAACTCAATCCCAAAATGAAATTGGACAAATGCCCGAGTCCAGCTATTACAATGAGCTTTACAATCTTTTTACCTTAGTTCCGAAAGGCATGAAAGGCTCTAATATAGAACAGTTCGTTTATTATACCTTTAAAGAAGACGGTACCGTCAGAGACCTCAACTTTACTGAAGAAAAAATATTCAAAGGGCAGCCTCTTGAATTGTCAAAGGGCGGAGTTGTTTTTGCTCCAAGCGATCTTTCGACAGTGGATTCATTCACTGTACAGATTTTCAAAAATGTGCCAAGGACAAACAAACAGCTTATCGGTCAATACATATATTTCTCGGACTTAAAACCCGAGAATCTTATGGTTATCGAGAAAAGCGGCTTTACTTTTGTCACCACAAAGGGATTTACGCCTTTTGAAATCAAAGAAACCGGTTATAATCTAATGAGTAAGAAACTCTTTATATACAATGACAAAAATCTCTATGTTTTTTCATTCATTTACGACCCATTAGAGCAAAAATATCTTAGTAATGCTATTATGGACAGCATTATTGATTCCATTGAAATAAACGGCACTAAAATCAGCCTAAAAAAATCAACTGTCCCAGGCAAAAACGGCGAAGTTGAAGATATTTTGCTTTCAAAGGCAAATTATACAAGTAAAATGACTGTAAAAGAAAATGAAGCACGTCTCAAGAAAAAGTACTTTCCCCAAGGATTGGACCTTTCTGACATGGTCAAAATCGAAGGCGGCACCTTCATTGACGATGACGGCAGAAAAGTTACCGTAAAGCCTTCTATGTCAGCAAAAATCTAGTAACAATCCGGGAGTGGAACAGCCTCTCGAAGAATAAAATCAACATCAAAGAATATAACTCAAAATACAATTTAAATATCAAATCCGAAGATTATCCGGCAGTATTTGAAACAGAAGAAAAATACGGAACAATCACAATAAAGAACAGTTTGGACCTTTACATGTTCTGCAACGAAAAAAGCAAAAGTCATGGAATAGATGAGTATTATTCCTTCCGAAAAACCGGCTACGGTACTTCAACCATTTTTGAACATAACGGCGGATTCAGGCTGCTAAGTGAAGAAGAACTCAAATACATATTGAGAAAAACCAAAACAGAAGCCTATAAAAACAACGTAAAATCCAACACTATTTCCGAAGTAGGCCGTTCATCCATAAACGAGTTTGGAATTTATGACTATGACTCTAATGTTGCGGAAGTAACGGACTTTGATTCAGTATTCAAAATCAAAGACACCTCTCAGATGCTGTGCGGTTTCAGATATGCAAAAGACGTAGAAAATTCCGTACAGGAACTGATACTGGATTTTTTCAGAAATTGATATTTTCAGTAATTAAATATAAAGCAAATTCCATATAAAAGCAGTTGATAAAAGCCCTGCAGCAGCTTTTGCTACAGGGCTTTTCACTATTCGTCCTCTTTTTAAGCGAAACAAAAGAGGAAAAAGCTCAGGGACTCGATGCCCCAAGCTTTTTATTTGAATTCATATCTATACCGGTAATTCGATAATTACTTTTAATAAATATCTTGAGAGTACTGTAACATCACTGGAATTAATTTTTCCGTCACGGTTCACATCTGCATTTTTTTCAGCTTTAGCTGAAGGCAGGTTTGAAACAGATTTAAGTAAATATCTTTTCAGTAAAGTCAAATCGGTAGAATTTACTTTTCCATCATCATTTACATCTCCATACAATACATCATCTTGAGCAGAGTCATAGTTAACAAATCCGGCAAGAGCATAAATCAGCGCAGCATTCCAGTTTATAGCAACTTCATTGGTTTCATAGCTGTCCTGAATATCTACCCAATCCCTAGGTCCGGGCCATCCTCCTCCTACAAGGTAACCCGGCCACGGTTCCCATATTCCGTCTGCGCCGGAACGTCTGTCATGCGGGTTCATAGGAGGATTTATACCAAGTCCCGTTACGTAAGATCTATTGTAATAGTTTCTTCCAAATACATGCGAAATAGCATCAAGAGCTGCATTTACATAATCGCTGCTTGGAGAAATTTTATTCGCCACTTGCAGTATCATGGTCTGTCTTACAACCGTACCGTTGCACCCCCAATAGTATGTTCTTCCGAGGGTTCTGCCGTATCCATGCTGACGGCTGGTTTGAACAATGGAATCTGCAGTCGTAATGAGACTGTTTCTTATTGACTGCTCCAATGAAGAATTCTTGCCGGGTCTTTTTGATAAAAGATATGTGAACATACCCAGGTTTCCAACATTATCCCAGTCAAAGTCAGCTTCAATCTTTTTTGAGAACTGAGCTGCCCGGGTTTCAAAATCCCTAAGGTATTCTTCATCTCCCAAGGTCTGCCACATTTCTGCCGCAGCCCACAATCTGTCATCGGCATCGCTGACAGTGGCATATTCTCCCGTTGAAAATCCGTTTTGGTTCGCAAGGACATTCGCCGGATTTGCTTTTAGGAACTCATAGCTCACTTTTGCCGCATTTATACATTTATCCGCATATTCGGGGTCATAGGGCCTGAATATTCTTGAGGCCATGGCCGTCATTGCAACAAAGTCTGCAGTTGCGGCACTGCTCCTCGGCACGAAAAATCTTTCGTCATGCTCATTCTCAGGCATAATAAAGCCGCCAAAGTTCCTTGTGGAAACTTTATGTGCACTTTTCCGCTTCCGTCAGGGTATTGCATGGTTAAAAGCCAATCTATCTCGAATTTTAATTCATCAAGAAAATCCGGCATTGAATTGTTTTTTTCCGGAATTTCCAAAGTCACAGATTCCAATTGGTCTTTAAAATGTTCCCATGCCAAAAACATTGAACCGACAGTTATACCGGCGTTTACCACATATTTGTTGTAATCGCCCGCATCATGCCAGCCTTTTGTGCTGTTCTTGATTGTATGCTGTCCTGTTATGTGGTCAAGATATGCGTCATTGGTGTGGCAAGGTCCGTGGGAATAGTGTATTCCATTGTAAGTGGCAGATACGCTGGTACCGCAGCGCAGTAAATACATTCCCAGCATTGCAGTTTTAAAGGGGTTTTCATATACGTCCTTTGCGATTTTGAAGTTTACACTTTTTCCCACTCCCGGTACTGCCAGGTAATAGGTTCCTTCTTCAGTGACAGATGAAAAATCAGCTATGTAAACAGTTTCGTTTGTGTCATTGTCAAACATCGAAGTCGTTGTTCCGGTATATACTATCGTTCCATCTTCTTTAACAATATAGAAGGTTGAACAATTTGCTGCAACAGTCGCCTTTTTACTCTGATTCGGTATAAAACCTATTGAGTTTATGCGAACCCGTGAATCCAATTGATAACTCTCCGTCACTTTTGCAGCCGACACTTCAACTAACCCCAAAGGCATTATTCCGGTCAAGCTTAGCATTGCCACAGCAATGACCAAGGACAAAATACGGTTTCTCATACTTCTTTTCAGCGCAATTCTACTCATTTTTTACCTTCATCTCCTCTTTTATTAAATTATAAAGAATACCCGAAATCAATATAATTTAAACTGTTCTGCCTCCCTTCCTACACAGGTTTAATTATTATTTGTTTCAGGTATTATAAATCTTTCTATAAAATTTGGGTATCTTAAATACAAGATATAAGCTGATACTTAGCTAAAATATTAGATAGGAGTTTTAGTTTGAAATAAGAATTCGTTAATTGCTTCTTACCTTGTAAAAAAACTAACAACAAGGGATAAAAATAAATCGTATGCAAAAAGGCATCTATTGGATTAATTATATTATACCTGTAAATGTCAAATAGTTCAATAACCAATCCAATACATCTTGAGTATTGCAATTCTTGCTACTTTTCCTTTGAAATTACCAAGTCTTTTCCCATGTCAAACAACATTTTTGCATCCATTTCCTCAACTTTAGATACCAATTCTGCCGCAATGCCTACGGGATTGTTGAAATCGGGCATCGGAAAATCCGTATCAAAGAATTCAAAAAGCTCATATTCAAATTCTTCAAAATCCATGTCACTGAGTATATAATCCCGTTCAATTCCAAAGAACTTGTGAAATTCCTCCGGGCGCTTATTATATACATCAATTAAGAGTTGTTTTAGTGTTTTGTGCAAATAGTTCAGAGCAATTTCATCAAAATGTGAAGTGCTGTTATCCGGGTCAATATCAAGAAAATTATCGTTATCAGGAGTCATAAGCCCATAATCGCACATAAAATCCCCGAGTTTGTCATAATCCTCAATATTGAATTTACCGCAATCCTTTATTTTGCCGCTGGCTTCATCATATTCATACTTGTTCTCATACAGTATTGAAAAAGCAAAGCTCTCCGCTATGTCTCGGACAAACACATTCATGTTCTCTTTGACAGCTTTCTTAAACTCAAAATAAAACCATTCATAGGTTAAAGCGGACTTCAGCCTGTTCTCAATCATTTCTAAATCTTTCTCTTCCAGCAAATCCCGAAGAGCCTCGTCATTTAGATATATTCTTATTATGAATTTAGGGTTGCTGTCAATAAGCTTAAGTATCACATTTCTTAATTCATAGCTTTCAATAGTATGGTCAAGGATTTTTTCTCTGATTTGCTTCGGAAATTGCCTTAACAAGCCTTTTTTCATTGAGTTCCAAGCCTCCCGCATTTAATAAAATACCAAATTGGATAAAAATCTTATTTTTATAAGGACAGCTCATTGTGGGAATTGTCAACAACTTTGTCCGCAAGCCTAAAGAGTTCCTCTTCACTTATACTGCCCTCTTTTTTGACACATAAATAAGATATTCAATGTTACCTTCCGGACCTTTAATAGGTGAAAAGTCAAGTCCTCGAATTTTAAGCCCTAACTCTAAGCAAAAAGCTATAATATCTTTTATTACTTCCTCATGCACCTTTTTATCCCGAACGACTCCATGTTTTCCAACCTTTTCTCGTCCGGCTTCAAACTGGGGCTTAATAAGGCACAAAAGCTCTCCATCATCTTTTATCAGATTAACTGCAACGGGAATAACCTTTTTAAGGGATATAAAAGAAACATCAATCGATGAAAAATCCGCAAGAATACCAAGGTCTTCCGGTTTTACATATCTTATATTGGTTCTCTCCATGCATACAACGCGTTCATCATTCCTAAGCTCCCATGCCAGCTGTCCGTAACCCACATCAATGGCAAAAACCTTTTGGGCCCCGTTTTTCAGCATGCAATCGGTAAAACCGCCTGTTGATGCTCCAATATCGATTGCCGTCTTATCTTTAAGGACAATATCAAAGACTTTTATTGCTTTTTCAAGCTTTAGTCCACCTCGGCTGACATAGGATGGATGTTCTCCTTTATCTTGATGACAGAATCAACATCTACCTTTACGCCCGGCTTGTCTTCTTTTTTATCGTTTACAAAAACCACTCCCGCCATTATGGAGCTCTTAGCCTTTTCCCTGCTTTCAAAAAGTCCTTTGCTTACCAAAAGGACATCCAGTCTTTCCTTCTTCAAAAAACCTTCCTCCGAAATTTATTATGAATTCATCCTATTTACAATCCGATTTTTATACTCTGCTTTTGTTTATCAGTTTTAAAATATCATTAAAAATAGAATCCGGATCAAGCCTGTACATATGTGCAAGTTCTTTAGTGGAGCCGTGAGGTATAAAAGCATCGGGATATCCAAACATCTTTACCGCAGCATTTATACCTTTTTGGTTTATTGTTTCCAAAACCCTGCTTCCAAATCCGCCCTCAACGGTATTATCCTCTATTGTTACAAGTCTTTTTGTCTTAAGTACGGAGCTTATAATGGTATTTGAATCAAGAGGCTTTATAAACCTGCAGTAAATCACATCTGCATCCAAATCCACATTTTTAAGCTTTTGGGCAACTTCCAGAGCCACATCTACCTTATTGCCCACAGCCGCAATGGTAACATCTCTTCCTTCTCTCAGAAGGAGGGATTGTCCGAGTTTTACATCCGGAGTATCAAAAAGCTTTTCTGCCCCCGCGCCCCTCGGATACCTAATCGCTATGGGACCGTCGTGCTCCAGCACAGCATACTCAAGCATCTTGGTAAGCTCACTATAATCACAGGGCGCAAGAATTGCCATATTGGGGATATGCCTCAAGAAAGATATGTCATAAATTCCTTGATGGGTCTCCCCGTCCTCACCTACTATTCCGGCTCTGTCTATAGCAAAAACCACATGCAGATTCTGAAGAGCCACATCATGCACCACCTGGTCATAAGCCCTCTGGAGAAAAGAGGAATAAAGAGCTATGACCGGAATCATTCCGTTTTTGGCAAGCCCGGCGCCAAAGGTTACCGCATGCTGCTCTGCTATGCCCACATCAAAAAACCTTTCCGGAAATCTCTTGGAAAACTTGTCAAGACCTGTCCCATGGGGCATTGCAGCTGTAAGCGCAACAACCCTTTCTTCTTTCTCGGCAATTCTGACAATTTCCCTTCCAAAGACGTCAGAATAACCCGGCACCTTGTGGGCAATGACCTCTCCCGTCTCAATCTCAAAGGGTGATATACCGTGAAAAACAGCAGGGTTTTCTTCAGCATAGGTATAACCTCTCCCTTTTTGGGTACACACATGCACCAGCACAGGACCTTTGGTGTTTTTGGCCCTTGTTAAAACATTTTCCAGCTCCGCAATATTGTGTCCGTCAATTGGTCCTAGATACTTAAATCCGAGTTCTTCAAACACTATTCCCGGCATAATCATGTATTTTATCGTTCCTTTGACCCTGTCAAGAGCTTTGACAGCGCTTTTTCCGATTGCCGGTATCTTGTTCAATATAATGTCTATATCTTCCTTAACTTTAAAATAGAAGGGTTCTGTTCGGATCTTGCTTAAATAAGCTGAAAGCCCTCCTACATTCTTGGAAATTGACATTTCATTATCATTCAATATCACAATAAGATTATTCGGTGATCTTCCCGCATCATTTAATGCCTCAAAAGCCATACCTCCAGTAAGAGCACCGTCCCCGATGACTGCAATAACCGAATACTTTTCTTTCTTAAGGTCCCTTGCTTTTGCAATACCCAAAGCAGCAGATATGGAAGTACTGCTGTGGCCCGTATTAAAAGCATCGTGCTCACTTTCCGCCGACTTTGGAAAACCCGAAAGCCCTCCAAGCTTTCTTATGGTATCAAATTTATCTTTTCTTCCTGTAATAATCTTATGAACATAGGATTGATGACCTACATCCCATATAATTCTATCCTCCGGCGTGTTAAATACCCTGTGAAGCGCAAGTGTCAACTCTACAACTCCCAAGTTGGAAGCAAGATGTCCACCTGTTTTTGAGACCTTTTCAATAAGAAAAGACCTAATCTCACTTGCGAGTCCCCTTAACTGCTCCAAATTTAGTTTTTTTATGTCATCAGGTGAATTAATATTGTCCAATATATATTCCAACCTGGTATCATCTCTCTTTCAATCTATTTCTTTATTTCTTTTTGCCGTAATTTTATTCTTTGTCCATTTTATTTCGGCTATTACATTTTTGCCATTTTCCTTAGCTCTTTACTTATTAACAGTATTTTTTTTAGGATTTCTTTTTTCTTCTTTTTCCCAAAACCGATTCTACCCATTACAAACTTTGCTACAACACCGACTTTATAAACAATATAATTGCAATTTTCCATGGCAATGGTTTTTCCAATGGCTTTTCCCCCGATAGTCAAAGCTGCAACAAAGCCTGCAAAGCTCAATTCCACCAAGGAGGCAACAATCCCGCTGGCCGACTGCGAGATTTTGAAAACTATAAACGCACTTGCAGTACCGCTTATTACTCCGCATATATCTCCTACCACATCATTACAAACACTCGATACCTTGTTTGCATTTCTTATCAGCCTTATAGCCTGCTTTGCACCATAATATTTCCTTGATGCCATAGCATGAAAAGGAGATTCATCCGCTGATGTCACTGCAATTCCGATAATATCAAAAACAATTCCAACTAAAACGATAATAAGTACTATTAAAATCGAAAAAAAAATATTAACATCCTCAAGCAAACTTGACGATATAATCGAAAGACTTGAGGACAATATAAAAGCCAATATTGTTATAAGTACAACCCATCGGGTATTTCCGTTTTTTGCGCCTAAAAGATTTAGACGAAACTTCATCTTTTTCTCATTCGAAGGATGTTTATGATTGTCATCCACTTAATGCTTTCCTCCCAAGGCAAAAAATACAAATCTCTCAAAATACCATAATACAGGGTGGATATATGCTGAGTAAATTTTGCGGCTTAGGTCAGGCATGATTTCCACAGAAGGTACTGAATGTCGCCAGTTCAGCGGTTTCCCTTTAAACCCTCAGCCGCTCCTTCAAAGGAAGCGGGGCCTGATTACCACTTAGTCCACACTACAATCCCCAGCATAACTCGTTACCGAACAGTCTAGGGGCTTTCCCCGACAGTCTATCCGATTCTTAGCCTCTTTTGCAAAATTGGTTTCAAACTGCTATAGTGTATATGTATCGGCCAATACTTCTACACCTGACCATTATCCACCAATTTCACTCAAGGCAGGCTACTCTGTTCACAACACCTAAACCGGCATCGCATAACAGGTTTACTCCCGGCTCGTAGAAGAGCTGACACATAAGCTGATTTTAAGCCTATAGTGTACTTTACTTCCACAAGTTCGGGTCTCCACGGTAGAGGGGTCAACGCCCGCATGCCATTGCGGATCGCCCCTAAACCTTAACTCCCAGCACCAGCCCACTACTGGGCGTAACAAGCCAGCACAAGGAACTTCATCGATGTGCCCTTTAACGGATTTTTAGGCCCGTCTTCAGAATCGGAAGTACTGACTAGAATACTGCACCACCCTGCGTTATTAGCATTTTGGTATTAATTTGTTTTCCAATTCGTTTTCCATGGATGCAGCCGAACTGCTCCCATGGCTTAAAATTATATCATATAAAAACAAACGTTTAAAGAATGACATTCAGTGAAAAAAACTGCAATAAGCACTAATAAAAGCTTTTACTTCACTCATATCTAACTTATACGTCAAATATTTTGCTTATGCTAGCTTATGCAAAACAAAGCCCCATCAGCATACCCAGCATAGCCCCTATAAAGACCTCAAACGGGGAATGCCCTATAAGCTCTTTTAAGTTTTCATCAAAATTCTGCCTGTCTTCTTCTTTCTGGGAAAATATAAGTTTGTTCAACACTTTTGCCTGCTTTCCGGCAGCTCTTCTCACTCCGGCAGCGTCATACATAACAATTGCAGCCACTGCCGCCGATATCCCGAATTCCACCGAACCTAATCCCTTCATTTTACCAACAACTGTTGCTAAGGAAACAATAAACGATGAATGGGAACTCGGCATACCGCCGGAACCGACAAACCTGGTAAAATCCAGTTTTCTTTCAACAACAATAACATTAATTACCTTGAGAAATTGTGCTATAAACCATGCAATCACAGGCACAGTAATCGTCTTGTTAGACAATATACTATACAATACTTTCACCGGCACACCCCCGACAACCAAATAACTGATAATGGTATCAATTTTCTCTCTCCAAAAGATAACCCGCAAGACTCTTTAAAAAAGCTGCTTTATCTCCGAATTTTTCAAGACAACGTACAGCTTTATGGGTAACATCGGACAATATTTCCTTTGATTTTTCCAAACCGTAAAGGCTGACATATGTGGATTTATTATTGCCGGCATCGCTGCCAACCTTCTTACCAAGCTTTTCGGTACTGCCTTCCACATCCAGTATGTCATCCTTTATCTGAAAAGCTAGACCAAGATTTTCGGCAAATTCATCCAGTTTTTCTATATCATCTTCACAAGCACCGCACAAAATCGCCGCAGAAACCACCGGCGCTTTTATCAGTGCGCCGGTTTTCAATCTATGCATACGGTTAAGAATATCTTTATCCACCTGCTTTCCTTCAGACTCAAGATCAATAACCTGGCCTGAAATCATGCCGTTTGCTCCCGAAGCTTTTGCAATTACCGCCGCTGCTTTTGCCTTTCTCTCGCTGTCACCGTTTTTTATTATACTCTCCAACATAGTCTCAAATGCCAAATTCAAAAGTCCGTCACCGGCAAGTATTGCCAATGCCTCTCCATACACTTTGTGGTTTGTAGGTCTGCCCCTCCTGAAATCGTCATTATCCATAGCCGGAAGGTCATCATGTATCAGAGAATATGTATGAATCATCTCAACAGCACATGCAAAAGGAAGCACTTCTTGTGCATTTCCCCCCAGCATATCGCAGACCGCAAGGGAAAGAACCGGCCGCAGCCTTTTTCCCCCTGCCGTAAGACTGTATCTCATTGCACTGTACAAAGACTTCTCGGGAAGTTCCTTTTCAATAACACATTTATCAATATATTCGTTTATTGTATTAACATAGTTATCAAGCTGTTGTTTAAAGTCCACCCTTATCATCACCTGTCCTAACAAAATTTTCTTCCCTTATGTTTCCATCTTCATCTTCTATCAGGATAGACACTTTCTTTTCCATATCATCAAGCATTTTGCTAAGGTCTTTCGACAGTACCATCCCTTTTTGAAACATTTCAATAGATTCGTCCAAAGACAGCTCGCCTTTTTCTAGCTGTCTTACTATTTCCTCCAGCTCTTTCAAGGATTCTTCAAAACTTTTTTTCATTACCTCTACCTGCCTTTCTATCAGGCGAAAATTTAATTATTCAATGTCTTCCCCTTAACCGTGCAGTAAATCCTGCCGTCTTCAACACTTACCTCTATTCCGTCTCCAATGTCAACATCGTTAACGGATTTTACAAGGGTGCCTTCCTCTTCGGATTTTATAATGCCATACCCTCTTGATAATATAGTAAGGGGACTTAATGCGTCAAGCTTTCCAATTAAAAATCCAAGCTTTGCTTTTGTCCTCTCATGAACTGCAAGCATGCTCTTTTTCAAATCCCTGCTTAAAATATCCAGCTTCATTCTCTCCTGATATATCCTGTCATAAGGCTGCCTGAAAACCGAAGAACCGGTTAGCCTTGTGAGTTTTTCCCTTTTTTGCTTTACATTTCTAATAAGGGCGTTTACGAGCCTCAGATTAAGCTCCCTTATCCTGTTTATAATGACCGGTTTTTCGGGCATTACCAGCTCTGCAGCAACTGAAGGAGTAGGCGCCCTCAAATCTGCAACAAAATCCGCTATTGTATAATCCGTCTCATGCCCCACGGCAGATATTACCGGTATGGCGGAATTAAATATGCTTCTTGCCACTATTTCTTCGTTAAACGGCCACAATTCCTCCAAAGACCCGCCGCCTCTGGCAAGGATAATAACATCCACACCGCCGATTTCATTTAATTTGTTTATTGCATAACTTATTTCAAAAGAAGCGGTTTCACCCTGAACCCTGACAGGAAATATCTTTATATATGAATTATAGAACCGTCTGTCCAAAATATTCATAATATCTCTAATAACCGATCCGGTAGCTGACGTAACCACTCCTATTGATTTTGGCATAAACGGAATCTTTTTTTTATGAGCCGAATCAAAGAGACCTTCCTCTAAAAGCTTCTTCTTTAGCTGTTCAAAAGCAATATAGAGATTGCCTATACCGTCGTTTTGCATTTCCTCTGCATAAAGCTGATACTGTCCGTCCCTTTCAAATACCGAAACATAGCCCCTTATTATTACCTTCATGCCGTTTTCGGGCATAAATTTAAGGCGTAAGTTATGCGTTCTGAACATTACACATTTAAGCAAGCTGTTCTCATCCTTAAGGGTAAAATACATATGTCCCGAAGAATGATTTTTAAGATTCGATATTTCTCCTCTAACCCAAAGATTTGACAGGATCAGATCCCTTGACATGATCTCCTTGATATACTTATTAACTTCTGAAACTGTTAATATATTGTCGCAATTGTTGCCCGGAAGTTCCCCCATGGATTTCCACCTTAAATATTATTCTAGATACCCTTCTTTATATTATCACCCGTCATTTTCATTTCCGTCCACAGGCAATAATTTTAATTTAGCAACTTTTCCTAAAATTCCGTTTATAAAAGAACCGCTTTCTTCTCCGCTGTAATTTTTCGCAAGCTCTACAGCCTCGTTGATGGACACGGTAAACGGTATGTCCTCTCTATAACATATTTCATATACAGCAAGCCTCAAAATTGCAAGGTCAACCTTGGAAATCCTCGACAGTTTCCATCCTTTCGAATACTTTTCAATGGCCCTGTCTATCTCCTCTTTATGGTCAAAAACTCCTTTTACAATATCAAGAATATATTCCCTGTCATTATCATTTAAATCGTATTGTTCCAGGGTGTTATTTACTTGCTCCTCCTTTGAGTCTTTCTGAATTTCAAGCTGATATAAAAGCTTCATGGCAATTTCCCTGGATGCTCTTCTTCCCATTAACCCTTTCCTCCTAAAAATCCTTTCCAGTTTATTTCAAAAATTATCTATATGTACCCGGCGGTAAAATCCTGTCTAAGAGATTTTTCAAATAATCCTTATCCTTAGAAATCTTTTTCCCAATATAATAACCTATTGCAACACATATTGCAATAAATACCGTCTGGAAGAAACCTATTATCAGAATACAAACGGCGAAAATAAAGCCAGTGAGTGCTCCATTTATCTCTCCATAATGAGATTTGTAAAATTCAATCAATTTCTCTTTATTTGTCATAGTAAAACCTCCATCACTCAACTCTGGACCTATAACCGGTATATATATTTTCCACCGATACCTTTACTTCATTTACTCCAATACCTGTAGTTTCTTCCACAGACTTCTTAACCTTCATCTGAATATCCTCCAGAAGAGCAGGAATATTTATATCAGGCATTACTATTGTCTTTATACTTATCACAACATTATCGCCTTGCTTTGTCACATACGCCTTGTTGTCTTTAACACCTCCAAGTTTTCTTGAAGCAGCAAGGGCGATGCTTTCGATTGTATTTAACGATATCCTTACCTCTCCAACATTATTATATTTGCTGATAGATTTTATCCTTGTCACTTTTTACTCCCGATAATAGGAACATGAGGCTTAAGCCAAAAAAGATAAGCTCAATGATAAAAAGTAAAACGGTTAAACCCCGGTCGGCCAAAACATTTGTCATAAGAAACTTCAATGCACCGTCAAGCATTTCCGGCCTTAAAGTGACAACCATGGTTATAAGAGAAATGACCGTAAGGCAAAATGCATAGAAGGCCAATAAACTCCTGAAAAAAATGTTCATATATCAAAAATCACCTCTTTTGTTTTATCTTCTGTTACATATCGGCAACTCAAATTACACAATTTACTTATATGCTTATCCAAATACAAAATTACATATACATTATATTTCATTTTACCAAAAAATAAACCCTAACGGGTTATTAATTTAATTTTTTTCCAATACATATTTCCAATATACTTATCTTACCCTAACCTGTTCTTCGTCCGAATCCTTCTTATGTTCCTTTTCAATATTTACGCCTTGAATGTGGATATTCACCTCAACCACATTAAGGCCCGTCATAGTCTCAATAGCCTTTTTGACTTTCTCCTGTATGTTCCAGGATACCTCCGGTATTCTGCACCCGTATTCAACAATTATATATAAATCTATTGCAGCTTCCTTATCTCCAACTTCAACCTTTACTCCTTTGGAAAGGTTTTTCCTCCCCAGCATTTCAGCAATCCCACCGGCAATTCCGCCGCTCATGCCGCTACTCCCGGAACCTCCATTGCAGCAATTCCGGCAATAATAGCAACAACCTCTTCTGAAATTTTTAATGTTCCTCTGTCACCCGGGCTTCCCTGACTTACATCTCCCACTTAGAAATACCTCCTTTGCTGCAATTTAACCGTTAGGTTTTGCCAACACCAAATATTATAACACCTTGAGATTATATTATCAACTTTGGGAAACACAAATTATTAGAATTTATTGGATACATGAACATTGGATATATCCACTCCTGCTTGCCTAGAAGCTATTTCTGCAATCTGTGCCACTTCCACCGAGGAAATACTCGGAGCTTTTACTATGACATCCACACTTCCGTCATCTCCAAAGAATACCACTACATCGCTAAAACCTTTGTTTTTTATCAGCGTTTCAATTCTCATTTCTTTGTCGGAATTGTCCAAAAGCTTTAACATTTGCTCATAGGCCTGGGTTTTTTGATCTTCTGTGGCATTCGCATCGTTGGTAATCTTCTCCAACTCTTCCTTATCCCTTGCCCTTGTCACGTCCTTATCCATTTTAGCCTGGGCAAAAAATTCATTTGCTTCTTTAGAAGCTTGAATAGCCTTGGTGTCCTGCTTGCTCTTTTCCTTGTCGCCTTCCTCTCTCTTTTCTTCCTTCTTGTCATCTTTCTTTTCATCTTCCAAAACCATTGTGTTGTCAACATACAATGCTTCGCCCAAGCGTTCGGTTTCTTCATCAAATTGACTTACCGATATGTCATCCGAATCATTTACGGACATACCGCTGTTATTGTAGCTGTACTGCAAATATCCTGCTACAACAATCATTAGAATCAATGACAATACAACAATTTGTTTTCTCTTTAAAACCATCATTAATAATCCCCCTTTATGACACATTATTTATAGTAAACTGTTTTTCAGTAAATATATATTATATTTCCGGACATTTTATATCTATATAAATTACATTTAATAAATTTTATTTTCCTCCTTCCACTACTTGTATCTTGTGGACGGGAATATCCAGCAAAACCTTGACCGAATTAATGAGATTTTCTCTTACTGTTGCCTCAGATGCACCCTCCGCAACCACCAGAACACCCTTTATCTCCGGCATAAGCTCCTTTGCTATAATGGGCTTTTTCACTCCCTTGTCATTTTCCTCATACACTACGCTGCTTTCATAGTTGCTTTGAACGATCATTCGCGTACCTCCGGAGCTGTCCTTTTCATTGGTGCTGTTGTCGCTTCTCTTTACATCCGCATAGGGAACTATCTCTTTTCCCGAGGCATAAGTAATCATCACAGTAACTTTTCCCGCTCCCTGAATCTTTCCCAGTATATTTTCTATGTCTTTTTCCAACTGGGATTTTTCGTCGTCAACATCGACATTTAAAACTTCCCGGGTATCTCCCAAGTTTTCACTGCTTATGTTTTTGCTCTCGTCTTTTTTCTTTTCATTACCGCCAAACAGAGTTCCTCCGGCGATTATTACAATCATGCCGATTATAATAAGTATGACCAGATTTTCACCCCATTTGTTGTTTTTATCCTTATCCAGCATGCTCTTAAGACGCTTTATAGTTTCTTTTATTTTGCCCATTTTATCCTCCTTAATCCTCTACAAGAGAAATCACTATATTATCTTTCGGTACATTTAAGAGCCTTGTCACTCTATCCTCCAGCTCAACTCTTATTTTTTCGTCAAGCTGTTTTTCGTGGGAAGTAGTAACATCCTCCGATTGTCCAAGGTCGATTTCCACCTTCTTTACGCTTAAAACATGCTTTATTTCCTCGCTCGCATTTTCCAAAGACAGATACAAATAAACCTTTTTTACTTCTCCAAATCTTTCCGATGTATAGTCTTCATTGATTATGACATCGGCCTCTGCTTCTCTAATTCCTTCTATGTCCTGTGTTATTGACTTGAGTTGAGATATAATCTTTTCTCTATATACATTTGTTATCTGCCTTATTTGTCTTTCCTCTAAAACCTCACTGTTTATCTTCACCTCCTTCTTATCTATGTAATTACTGCCTGCCATTTGAAATTCAGTAAGATCGATTCTTCTTCCAATCAATTCCAAAAGCGGATTTATAAGTCCAATTACCAGAATAAAACCGGTAACCAAATTTACAATCTTTTTTAACTTACCCGAAGGTATCAGCATTTCTATCAGCATAATAAACACGACAAGAGTGACAATATTTAAAACCCAATTTTTTAAAAACTCTATCATTTTCTCCTCCGTTTATTGAAATTCATCTTATCATTGTGCTGATGTTGCTGGCCAATATCAGTGCTGTAATTGTCATTAGAAACATAAATGCCACTGCAGCTGCAATCCCCAAAATATAGGTCATGGAATTTGCAACATCGCTTATACACTTTATAATTCGCCCTTCTGCCAAAGGTTCCAAAAGAACACAGCTCATTCTGTACAAGAGAATGACTGCAAGCATTTTCAGCAAAGGAAGAAGGCATATAACTAAAATTCCTATCATAATAGCCACTCCCACGGCATTTTTAATCAGAAGAGTACAGCCAATTACTGCATCGGCAGCATCTGCCAAGTATTTTCCCGCCACAGGAATAAATGCACTTATGGCAAATTTGGCAGTTTTGCTTGTTACTCCGTCAACAACCGCTCCCAAAGACCCCTGAAGCGAAACTATTGCCACAAAGACCGTAAGAATAAGCCTAATGTCCACTGAGTTACATGTTTTAAGAAACCGGAAAGTCTTGATATCTGAATTTTATCGGATATATTATCCACTATGGATATGATAGTGGACAGTACGATAAGGGGTATGAGTATATTCTTTATTATCGTGGCACTAACTTGCACCACCATTATGAGCAATGGCTGCAATACACCTCCCGATGAAATGTTCCCGGACGATATAATCAGCGTCACCAGGCAGGTATCGATGAATACATAAAGTTTACCATTCGATCTATTATTTCCGTTCCCGCTCTTACCACTGAGCTGAAACTTACCAACAGTACGGACACCAATACTATATAACACACATAAAAAGCAAGTTCTCCAACACTCTTGTTTAAAAAAGATGTCTGAAGATTATTGAGGACTGCACATAGCGCTACCAATACAATAAGTTTTATCAATACGTCCATATTCAAATAGATCTCTTTAAAAAGATAGCTCAAAATCCTGTTTATTATATCCGGAGCATCAAAACCAAACTGTCCTTTTGCCACATCCCGGATTATCTTCTCCGGATCATAGCCGGGCAAAATTTCATCAATTTTTTCATCCTTGTACTTTTCGAGCTCCTTTTCAATAGAATCCACCTCGTCCGTCTCAATCTGTTCTTCCATAATTTTCTCCTCTATACTCTTGTCCGTAAGAGATATTTCATCACTGCTGCCGGCATATACCGGCAAAGAGACAAGACACAGGCATGTCAATACCATAATAAGGATAAATACTAAAATACATTTGGCAAAATATCTTTTGCTTTTCATACACCTTTTCCCCATTCAAGCAATTTTAATAAATAATATTTTGGCACTTTCCTTTTTTAAGGCATAACACTGATTATGAGATCCAGCAGCGAGGTTATTATTGGTACTGCCATCACAACAATAATTACTTTTCCAGCAAGCTCCACTTTTGATGCAATTGCTCCTTCTCCCGCATCCCTGCATACCTCGGCACCAAATTCAGCGATATAGGCAATACCCACAATTTTTAAAAGGGTATTTATATAAACCATATCAATGTTCACTCTTTGTGCATAACTGTTTAACAAGTCCACGACTGCTGTAATCTTCCCCAGTATAACCAGAAATATGATTATTCCGGTAACCAGACTGATTTGCAATGCCAGTTCGGGTCTGTGCGCTTTAAGAAGCAAAGCAATTACTGTAGCAACCAAAGCCAATCCGATAATCTGAAATATTTCCATTTTTATCATCCGCCTCTTAAAATCTTAAAACTGAAACAGTGTTTTAACTGCATCAAACAGGTTTGCTATTTCCTTAACTATCATCATCAATACCACAACCAACCCTGCCAATGTGGTCATCATGGCCTGTTCTTCTCTTCCGGACTTGTTCAGCAATGCGTTCAAAACAGATACCAGAATTCCTATCGCCGCTATTCTAAAAATCAAATCTATATTCATATCTGTTTTTCTCCTCCGTGTTTTTCTTTTTATAAGCGACCCTTCCCCAAAATTGGAATCAAGTTTGCCCCTTATTAGTACAAGTATATTCACAACCGATTCAAAATTAGAACAATATAATGATTATTGCCAAACCGCCAAGTATTCCCAAATTTCTGTACATAGCTTCATTCTTTGCCCTCAGCTCTTCTGCCTTTTCTTCCTGAAGCTTTAGCTGATTAACAGTAAGCCGGATGTTTTTTATTTGTCCCTCAACATCTGAGCTTCCCAGCATTTTTCCGAAGGAAATAATTATTTCCTCGTCTTCACTGTTTAGAGATGTGTTTTTTATATTTTCCTTTACGGCTTTGGTCCATGCTTCACTGGCATTAAGTCCCGAATCGTTTTCAAGGGCATCCACCGTTCCCTTGAAAAAAGCCGCAACACCGCTGTCATCATGCATGTATATTTTTGAAAAAGCATCTTTCAAAACATTGGACATAAAGCTTATTTCATTTTCAAATATCTGAAGATACCCTTGCAGAGTTCTCAGCTCCCCAGGCCTTTTCGAACACCGCCTCGAGTACATGTATCCCAAAAGACTGCTCGATACAAATACAATCAAGCTTCCGATAATCTTAAGCAGCATACTCATTCTCCTTTGTACAAAATACTCATATTGGTCCCGTCAATTATCTCTTCAACTGTGCCGGGCCCCTTTCTTGCGCTCAAAACTATATATCTTTCAAACATTTTTTCTTCTATCAGGTTCAAGACCTCTTTCCTGCTTTTTAATTCCGAAACATTGTATCCGTGCGCCGTAGATATTATTTTTACCCCTGCATTCAGCACCTGAATAAGAGCATCTTCGTCGCCCTTGTTTCCTATTTCATCCGTCACAATAACATCCGGCGACATAGCTCT
Source organism: Acetivibrio straminisolvens JCM 21531 (assembly GCF_000521465.1). Lineage (GTDB taxonomy): Bacteria > Bacillota > Clostridia > Acetivibrionales > Acetivibrionaceae > Hungateiclostridium > Hungateiclostridium straminisolvens. The sequence goes on along the minus strand of NZ_BAVR01000009.1, from coordinate 11,088 downwards.
AAGCATCATTATCATGCCAATTTGCTTGGGACATGCATCAAGTACATCGGTTCTCGTCCCGACTCTGTTTTGGGGTACCCCCTTGTAACAGGCTGCAATCTCCGAGCGTTCATCTATTAATCCCACCTTAAGTCCTCTAAACCCCATTTCTTCAATGCCATCGCTAATAGCTCGTGTTATATCCCTTAGCAAAGTTGTTTTTCCGCATTGGGGAGGAGATACGATTAAAGTATTGTAAACATGTTTTTCACTAGTAATTATGTACTTTAAAACTTTTGAGGAGCACCCGGCAACTTCTTTCGATATTCTTATATTGAGCCCTGAAACATCCTTAATGTTTTTTACGGTATCTCCATTTAAAACAACTCGTCCCACAATACCTACTCTATGGCCTCCCCTTATGGTCAAAAAACCGTTCCTTATTTCATCCTGAAAAGCATAAATGGAGTTCTCGCTTATAAGCTCCAGCGTTTTTGCTATCTGCTCCTGGCTGACATAAAATAAATTCAGCCTGTTTGTCGTAAGTCTGCCGTCTAAATTAACAAAAAAACTCCCCTTTTCGTTTTGAATCATCAAAGGCTTGTTTGCCCGAAGTCTTATCTCTTCTGTGGTCATTAGCTCCGTCACCGGAACTTTTTTTATGACATCTCTTATCGGCGAGCATATCATTCTTAAAATGTCCTTCTCAAAGCACTGCAATTTTTCAACACTAAAAATGCAATCTTCTTTTGTAACCATAAAAGCCCTCCCTGTTTTCCGCTTATCCTCCGGCTAAAGCTTGTTTTATTCGATATTAATTAATATTTGGATTTGTCCGATTTTATGACAATAAAATCTCGACAGAAGGAATGGTCTTTTGCATATTTCATTTCAATCTTAGAGGCAAAAAAGAATGGACATGGAAAAACACTTTCCACGTCCATCCTTTATTATAAGTATATTAAAATCTATTAATTATTCTCTTCCTCATGATTGCAGTCTTCACAGTCACAATCCCATTCGAATGCTATTTCTTCATTGCAATGAGGACACTCAAAAGAATCGCTGTCACAGTCTATCATATCCTCGGTAAGGTCAAAGACTTTGTTGCAATGAGGACACTCTATCTGTGCAATAACATCGTCATCATCATCTTCTTCTTCATCATCAAACAAAATTCTAGCAAACTCTTCCAAATCCTCATCAATGCTGTCAACCTGTTCTTCCAACTGCTCCTGAACCTCTTCAATATCTTCCACAGCCAGCGCAATGTCATCAAGCACTTCAATCATTGCCTTTAAAAGCTTTCCTTCATTAGTGGATTCATCGATTTTCATGCCCTCTGCAAGTCCCCTTAAATATGAGACCCTTTCTTTTATAAAGCTCATAAAATACCTCCCGTATGTTATATTTGATTAACCTCTCTATACTTTAATAACAAAAGAAGTCTTGTTATAATACAAATTAAGTTGGAAGCGAACTTTTGCATTGTTATTACTTCCAACCCAAGTATATTATAACCATTATACTCTTTCCATATACTCTCCGGTTCTGGTATCTATTCTTATAATATCTCCTATGTTGACAAACAACGGAACCTTAATAGAAGCTCCTGTCTCAACAGTAGCCGGCTTGGTTGCACCCGTAGCCGTATCGCCCTTGAAACCGGGTTCCGTTTCGGTTACTTCAAGCTCAACAAAGTTAGGAGGCTCTATTCCGAAAACATTGCCTTTATGAGAAAGAATCTTTACAACAACATTCTCTTTTACAAACTTAAGAGAGTCACCGATTTTATCCTTACCCAGCGGCAGCTGCTCAAAGGTTTCAACATCCATGAAATAATAAAGATCACCGTCATTATATAAATACTGCATGTCCTTTCTTTCAATATGGGCCTTTGGCATCTTGTCAGTCGGGTTAAAAGTTCTTTCAACAGTAGCACCTGTTACTATATTTTTTAATTTAGTCCTAACAAAAGCAGCTCCTTTACCCGGTTTAACGTGCTGGAACTCAACAACCTGAAATATCTGACCATCGAGCTCAAAAGTCGCTCCATTTCTAAAATCACCAGCTGAAATCATTTAAAATCCCTCCAAAAATATTTCTTGAATAACATAAGTCACAGGCCCTATAAATACTTGTACCAGTACAATTGAGCTATACTCCAACTTATGCATATCTTTACCGTTATCACATATAATCTGTATAATAAACCTATAGTTAATATTAAATTAAAATCGCAACTATTTCAAGATAAAATTTTCTTTTATAGTAAAAATATAAGCTTTATATCCCTACAATACTATCATGTCCTTTTTCGACGATGTCAAAACATCAGGATTGTTTCCATTAATTACTATCATATCCTCAATTCTCACACCGCCAAGACCATTGACATAAATACCGGGCTCCACAGTAACAACCATACCGTCATCCATTATTATCTCCCCCGAAGGTGAAAGTCTCGGCTCTTCATGGATTTCAATCCCCACACCGTGTCCCAATCCATGGCCGAAGTTAAATCCAAAACCTTCGTTATAAATTATTTCTCTTGCTATAGCATCAATTTTTTTGCCTTTCAAGCCCTTTACAGCACCTTCCAAGGCAGTTTTTTGAGCAGTAAGAACAGTATTGTAAATCTTTAAAAGCTCCTCTTTCGGCTTTCCTACAAAAACCGTTCTTGTCATATCTGAGCAATAACCTTCAAATACCGCTCCGAAATCCATCGTTACAACATCCCCCATCTCAATTACCTTTTCCGAGGCTACTCCATGGGGAAGTGCCGAACGCACTCCTGACGCAACTATCGTCTCAAAAGATGTGCCTTTTGCCCCTTGCTTTTTCATAAAATACTCCAGCTCCGCAGCAATTTCTACCTCTTTTACCCCGGGCTTTATAAACCCTAGTATATGGTTGAAAGCATCGTCGGCAATTTTCACGGCTTTTTTAATAATTTCCAGCTCCCTTTGGTCCTTTTTCATCCTCATTACTTCAGCTATGCCTTCAAGAGGCTTTAGCTCTTTGACCGAAAATTTATTCTCAAATTCTTTGAACTTTCTATATGTTATATAATCTTCCTCAAATCCAAGAATTTCGATACCCTTTGACTTTACAATCTCATTTAGGAAAGAATAAATATTGTCGTTATACTCCACTATTTGAAAAAGAGGAGCCTGAACCCTTGCCTGTTCCCTGTATCTAAAATCCGTCACCAACACAGCATCGTTTTGGGTAATTACAAGATACGCAAAGCTACCTGTAAATCCCGAAAGATAAAAATAATTTGCATTTTTTGCGATTATTGCGGCATCAATTCCCTTTTCTTTCAACTTCAATCTAAAAGTATCAAGTCTCTTTCCTGTCAGATTTTCCATTAAATCACCTTTCCTCATAGAGTTCACAAACTTTTAAAAAAGCCTGCTATATCATCAGGGCGGCATTAAGTGCGAGTATGTACCCCAAACTTCCAAATCCGCAGATTTGACCTACACACACAGGAGCGATTACCGACTTGCTTCTAAACTCTTCCCTGGCATGTATGTTTGACAGATGAAGCTCAATTGTCGGAATTTCAACAGCTTTTATGGCATCTCTTATGGCAATGCTGTAGTGGGTATATGCTCCGGGATTGATTATTATAACATCAATTTTTCCCCTTGACTCATGTATCTTGTCGATTATCTCCCTTCGTGATTTGATTGAATGAAGCTTAAATCGACATTTAACTTAATTGCTTCGGCATTCATTTTTCTGGCTATGTCCTCAAGAGTCTCCTCACCGTAAATATCCTTTTCCCTGGTCCCCAAAAGATTTAAGTTAGGACCGTTAATCACAAGTACTTTTTTCATTTTACATCCCCTTTACCATTTTATTATATATTTTCTTCAGCTTCAAAGCATCTTCAGCCATATTGGCCCTTGATTCACAAATAATGACCGGATTTATTTTCTTTTTTATAATCACCTCGGCCAAATATTCAAATTCAGGTCCAAACTGTGTGTCATCGATATTCCAGTGCTTCTTCTCGCCACCTTTGGTAAATTCAACCCTGCTGAAGTGGCAGTGAAGCTCCCTTACTCTATCTGTCCCCAAAGAGTTTTCAAGCATATTTATTACCCTTTCAAAATCCTCAACAGAATTGAGACTTCCCTGTCCTCTTGCATGGATATGGGCAAAATCAATTGTGGGAGAAAGCCTTTCATTAGTTCTGCACATTTCAATTATTTCATCCAAAGATCCAATCTGGTTATTCTTTCCCAAAACCTCCGGACAAATCATTATATCTCCAAGTCCAAGGCTGTCTGCTTCTTTCAGTACCTCACCAAACAGCCGGGCTGATGTCTCAAGTGCCCACTTTTTATCAACCTTGCTGTACGAGCCTGTGTGGACTACTATCCTCTTTGCTCCCATCCATTTTGCTACCGTCATGCACTCGATTATATATCCTTTGGACTTTATTCTTTTTTCCTCCTCAGGGCTTGCCATATTTATATAATAGGGCGCATGAATGCTCATAAATATATTGTTTTTTTCAGCCTCTTCTCCTATTTTATTCGCCATATCCTTGCCAATATTAACGCCTCTGTTGCACTGATACTCGTAAGCATCAAGACCCATCTTAGAAAGCCATGCCGGCATTTCAACAGAGGATTTGCGCCCTTCTTTATAAAAGTTTTCGGAATTACCCGAAGGTCCAAATCTTACCAAGAATAATCACCCATAAAAAATATTATGCTCCAATCAAAAAGATTAAAGCATAATATTATTATAACTAATGATTAACCGTTTTAAAACCAATATTCATTCTATCATCGATTATTTTATAATAATATATGACACAACTTATATTAATATAGCGGTCTATTTCAATCATGCCTTGGATTTCTCTTTACCATCACCGCAGCCTTGGTCAAAGCAGATATAACATCAACTTCAAACTGCTGCTTCAAAGAATTTACTTTTGAATACAGCTCCCCTTTATCGGTCACAATATATTTTGGAGGCAAATCATTGAGCGCTATGGCTGCTATATCCATTTTACATTTTTCACAGCTGCATACGTTAATATCACAAAGTACTTCCTTCATCAGCGAAAAACTACCTCTTCCATATAGTTTTTTATTTGACTCATTTTGATTTCCTCCCTCAATAATTACACTTTTTTAAGCTTTATATCACAATAAATATCGGACATACGAACAATTACTTTAGTCCATTTATCCCTGGTATATAGCCAAAGTACCCAAGTACCAATTCAAAAGTTCCCATCCGAAAAGGTAGGTGCAAAAAGTACCGATTACAATAAAGGGGCCAAAAACGAAAGTACTCTTTCTATCCTTCTTTTTAAGCAAAAGCAGTATAATGCTGATAACTCCTGCTGACACAAAGGATATAAACAGCGTCATTATAGTCATCTTCCATCCGAGGAAAAGGCCTATCGGAGCAAACAGCTTGATATCACCGCCACCCATCGCCTCGTCGGTCTTGTAAACTACATAACCCAAAATTGCCACCAATAACAGGAAGCCAAATCCTATAAAAGCACCCAATAAAGGATTCCACCATTTACGGTCCGCATAAATATCCATAGGTCTGAAAATATTATAAACAAAAGGCAGAGCTCCTCCAATCAAAGCCGCTATTACAAGCCCATTGGGAATTATCATATGATCCAGATCAATAAAGAACACGGCTATGAGTATGGCCATAAGATAAGCCGATGCCAAAAAATCCACAGACAACCCGTACTTGTAAAGCAAAAGCAAATAAACAACGGCTGTCAGCAGCTCAACTAGAGCATATCTCGGAGAAATCTTTTGACCGCAGTATCTGCACTTGCCCCTTAAAAATACATAGCTGAAAACAGGTACAAGGTCCGGCACACCAAGTTTGTGCCCGCATTTCATACAGTGGGATCGAGGCCTTACGATAGATTCATTGTTTGGTATCCTGTAAATGCAAACATTTAAAAACGAACCGACAAACAGCCCAAGAAGAGCCACTGAAAGGTAGCAAAAAATCATAAAACCGGTTTCAGACAACTGTCCAAGATTCAATGAAGTCCCCATTTTCTATACCTCTTCTGCATTTGTAAAATTTTAATATAATTATTATATAGCAAGATAAGACAATTTTAAAGTATTTTATAATTCTTCTGTAAAAAACAGTATTCTTGACATCTCGGAAGCAGTGGTTTTTCCTTCAAGAACAAGCTGTTTTAAATTCTCCTTCAGAGTTTTCATGCCCTTTAAAACAGCAAGTTTCTTCAATTCTTCCTTCGTTCTGCTCTCCTTTATGAGCTCTTTAAGGCTTTTGCCACATCCATTACTTCAAAGACTCCCAATCTTCCTTTGTATCCGGTACCCGAGCACTCCTCACATCCTCTTCCCGAATACAGCTTCACAGGAGCATCCAACTCAAGAAGCGAAAGCTCTTCACCCGTTGCAGCACGCTTTTTCCTGCATTTTGGGCAAATTCTGCGTACAAGCCTTTGGGAGATTACTCCCACCAGAGATGATGCAATAAAAAACGGCTCTATTCCCATTTCTACAAGCCTTATGATCGCGTCCAAGGCATCATTGGCATGAAAAGCTCCCAGAACAAGCTGTCCCTCGATAGCGGCTTTTACAGCTATCTCAGCAATTTTTGCATCTTTTATATCACCAATCATGATTACATCCGGTCCTTGTTCTAAAATCGAAACAAGACCCTTTTCATAAGTTAAGCCCGTCTTGCTGTTCACCTGAACATGGTTTACTCCTTCAATAACGTATTCAACAGGGTCTTCGATAGTAATTATATGGATATTCGGACTGTTAATCTCATTTATGGCGGTGTAAAGAGTCGTGGTTTTTCCGCTTCCTGCCGGCCCTGTTACCAAAACCATGCCCTGCGGACTTCTTATTATTTTATCAAATTTCACAAGGTCTTCCTTAGTCATTCCCAGCCGGTCTTTAGGAATGACGGAAGTCTTTTTATCCACAATATGGATTGCTATTTTCTCACCGAAAACGGTGGGAAGAATAGATACTTTGAGATAATAATCTCTTTCATCAGCGCTTACAACAACTCTGCCATCTTGCGGCGCCGCCTTTTCGTTTATATTCATACCGCATATGGCCTTTACCCTTGATGCTACGCCCTTTAGCATATCCACTCCCGTTCTCATGACCTCGTGCATCTGTCCATCGGTTCTAAACCTTATTTTCAATACATTTTGGAAAGGTTCTATATGTATATCGCTCGCTTGACTTCTTATGGCCTGCTCTATTATGGAATTTACAAGCATTGAAGCCGGTTCATCGTCAGCCTCAATGCTTTCAAGCTCTATAGTTTCCTCATCAATTTTAAATAAAATCCCCTTTTCCTTAACCGGCTCAACCAAAATATGTTGTGTTTTGAAGTACTTTTCTATGGCATTTTTTATTGACGGGGAGAAAGCAATTACAGGCAAAACCTCCATACCTGTATAAACTTCAACATCATCAATTGCAAACACATTTAAAGGATCGCTCATGGCAACTGTAAGCACACCGTCTTTTTGGTCTATAGGAATCAACTCATATCTTCTGGCAAGTTTTTCGGGAATTAAATTGCAAATAGCAGGATCAATGTTGTATTCCTCCAGTGCCACATGAGAAATACCCATCATACCCTCCAAAACCCGCACTATATCTTCCTGGGCTACAATTCCTTCAGAAGCCAGCAAAACTCCAAGCTTCTTGCCGGTAGTTTTTTGAAGCTCTAGAGCTTTATCCAGTTGTTCTTTTGAAATAAGCCCGGCTTCCATTAAAAGGTCGCCAAGCCTCTTTCTCCTCTGCTTGTACATAAACTCACTCCCTGGACTTTAATTCCCGAGACTTCGAGATTTTATGTAAATTATTTCGACGACTTTACTTTTAAATATTTCTTGAAAGAATCATAGATATCCTTTAATTTATCCTCAGTAAACTTGACACCTGTCCAAATTTCATAGGCGCTTATTCCTTGATAAAAGAGCATTCCAAGTCCGTTAACGGTCTTTGCCCCCATTTTTTCGGCATCTTTTAAAAATTTCGTCTTCTCAGGATTGTAAATTACATCATACACGATCTGATTTTTGTTAAAACATTCAGTAAATTTAATCGGAGTTTCCCGAGTTTTAGGAGACATACCCACCGACGTAGTGTTAATAATAATGTCACTTTCCTCAAAAGCCATCCTGAAAATCCTGTCTTCAAAATTGTACACCTGAACTATCTCTTTTACATTTTCATTTACAACATCGGCAAGCTCAATGGATCTCTCGGGGGTACGGTTTACAAGACTGATTTTTTCCGCATTCTCGCCGGCAATCTTAACGGCAATTGCACGAGCCACTCCTCCGGCTCCAATAATCACAACCTTTTTGCCTTTAAAGCCCACTCCCGCTTCTTCCCTAAATGACCTCAAAAAACCTTCCGCATCGGTATTATAGCCATATAGGCGGCCCTCAATCTTTTTTACCGTATTTACAGCTCCCATCAGTATTGCTTCCTTCGAGTTTTCATCAAGATACTTCATTATATCCCTCTTGTAAGGAATTGTAACGTTGAAACCTATAAAATCCAAAGACTTGAGGCCTTTTACCACTGCCTCAAGATCCTCTTTCCTAACCGCCAGAGGAACATAAACTATATCTAGCCCAAGGAGCGTACTCAATGAATTATGAAGCTCGGGTGATATGGAATGCTCAACCGGATTTCCAACAAGCCCCAACAACCTTGTCTTTCCTGTTACCCTAACATCAATATCCATAGTTTTTCCTCTCTCCATCATTCAGCTTATTTTTTTATTATCTATGTCTATCTATGACTATCTTTTATTTTTCATTTTTGCAAGGACAAACTTTTCAGCTATTCTTTTCAATCTGACAAAAAATACTCTCTTTTGTCTATGGGAGTAACCAGTATCGTAAACATATCAACCTTGTTTCCCCCATATATATCGGTAAAAATCTGATCTCCAATTACAGCTGTTTCCGAAGCTTTGGTATTCATTATTTCCATAGCCTTGACAAATGACTTGCAACTGGGCTTTGAAGCCCTGTGGATGAAATCAACATTGAGCTTGTTATTAAATTTAATCACACGTTTTTCCGAAGCATTTGACACAATGCAAACCCTAAACCCCATTTTTCTAACCTTGTCAATCCAAGCTATTGTATTTTCATCTGCCTCTTCTACATGTTCAGGTACAAGTGTATTGTCTATGTCAAGAATGAGACCTTTTATATTGTTTTTAACCAAAAAATCCAGATCAATATCCTGTACTCTGTCTGCTTGCAAATCCGGATAAAATTTTTCCAGCATTTTACTCCTCCAAGTCACTATAATACAATTCATATATATTATTCATATATTATTCAACAAGCTATAACTATAATAGCAATAATGTAACAGCATAGCAATAAAAACGTTGAGTTATGGCGAATTATTTTTTTCTCAACATTTAAAAGTACTGGATTTTTAAAAAAAAGTAGCATAATAGAATATAAGATTCCTGGTTAAAGAATCAATTCATTATATCATATGTACAAAGAAATACAGGAATATTCATATTCCGAAAATTTTTAGTTAAATGTTATTATTGAAAGGGGTTAAATAAATATGTCCTACCAAATCAGTATTCAAAAAACACAAAATCCTAAAAGCAAACCTGACCAAAATAATTTGGGCTTTGGCCAGATCTTCACAGACCATATGTTTATAATGGATTATACTGAAGGGAAAGGCTGGCACGATCCGAGAATTGTTCCGTACGGCCCTCTTTCTTTAGATCCCAGTACAATGGTATTCCATTATGGCCAAGCAGTCTTTGAAGGCTTAAAAGCTTACAAAACACCTGAAGGAAGAATCCTTCTTTTCAGACCTAAAAAGAACATGGAGAGAATCAATGTTTCGAACGACAGGATGTGTATACCTCATATAGACGTTGATTTTGCCGTAGAAGCATGCAAAACTCTTGTAAATGTCGAAAGGGACTGGATTCCCGAAGCTGAAGGTACTTCTCTTTATATCCGTCCGTTTATAATCGCAACTGACCCATACCTTGGAGTCAGACCTTCATGGACTTACAAATTCATGATCATTCTTTCACCGGTAGGTGCTTACTATAAAGAAGGAATCAATCCTGTAAAAATATATGTTGAAACCGAATATGTCCGCGCCGTAAAGGGTGGTATAGGTTATTCAAAAACTCCCGGCAACTATGCCGCAAGCCTTATTGCACAGGTTAAAGCAAAGGAACTGGGTTATACACAGGTTCTCTGGCTTGACGGAGTTGAGAAAAAGTACATTGAAGAAGTCGGTACCATGAATGTATTCTTCAAAATTAACGATGAAGTTATCACACCTTCCCTCGAAGGCAGTATCCTCGCAGGAATAACCCGCCAATCTACAATTGAGCTTCTTAGAGCATCAGGAGTAAAAGTAACCGAAAGAAAAATAAGCATACAGGAAATATACGATGCCCACGCCGCAGGAACTCTTCAGGAAGCTTTCGGTACCGGAACTGCAGCAGTAATTTCTCCTATCGGTGAACTAAACTGGAACGGTAATATAATAAAAATAAATGACGGAAAAATCGGAGAAACATCTACGTTCGTTTACGATACTATCACGGGTATTCAAAGCGGAAAGAAAGAAGACACCTTCGGATGGATTGAGGAAGTAAAATAACAACCATATAAAATTTTTCAAAAGCAGGTGATTTTCTCATCTGCTTTTTAGTTTTGGTTCTCTATATTCAAGCTTTTGTTGTATTGGGAAAGTTGTTTGCTATTCAGTGCACCAGACGAAGCTTGGCCGTACTTGCCAGCAAGAGTTCCGCAAGAATTAAAGTTTTCTTTGCTTGAAAAGCTGAAAACGAGGGTTCCGCGATACGGGAAACATCGCTTGTTTTCATGAGAAGAAAGAATCAGTAATGGGGAACCCTTATTTTATATTATGGGACACACTGCGGCAAAACCAGCAATGCTTTGACAGCGCGTGATAACGTGATAATATGTACAGACTAGTAATATTAGTGTTGTGCATTAAAAAGTAATAAATTGTATTACCAATAAAATAGCAAAGCAAAAGCATAAGCTGA
>NZ_BAVR01000010.1 GCF_000521465.1 Acetivibrio straminisolvens JCM 21531 | reverse complement strand
TAATATTATTACTTGTCACTAAAGAAATAACAATTTACTCACTTTTATGTATATTTAATTTTATATGAACAACAAATTTGGCTGTATCTAGATGATGCTTATATGTTTTAATTTTACATTTACAATCCATATTTTTAAGAGTTTTTCAAGCATTAATTCAACATGATTGAATAATTACTGTAATCTTGTATAAGCAAAAATTATTAAAACAATCGCCTTAAAATACGAAATTAAGCATACCCGATATCTTTTTAGATACCGGGTATGCTTAAACACTTTTTATCCTGTCACAATCATAAAACCGATTTAGCAAATCATAATATTCAATTTCACTCAGCACTCACAATTTTATAATAAGTTCGTGCTGTCAGCCAATACACAACACCGTATATCACAGCAAAGCCCAATAAAGTTCCAAGGGTACAAAGCATCGTAAGTTTGTTGTTCGTAAGGGAAAATAAACTCAGGAGCTTCACCATCAATTTAAAATCAAAGGCCACATGAATTGCGGCTACTGCCAAGGGTGCAAAGAAAACTATCAGAATCTGCATACTAATCGACCGTTTAATTTCTTTCTTTGGTAAACCAACCTTTTGCATAATCTCAAAACGCTCTTTATCCTCATAGCCTTCAGAAATTTGCTTGTAGTAGATAATCAGAACCGTTGCCATGTTAAAAAGAAACCCTAAGAACAGTCCAAGGAACAAAAATCCACCGTTCATTGCATAAAAATCAGCAGAGTCTTGTGCTCTTGTGCTAACTATAAAGTCTTTATAGTCTCCTATACTGTCTGCCGAAGATAGATTTCCAATCTCCCCGGCACATTTGATTTGAATATCTTCTTTTAAATCCGTATCAATTATTGCAGCCCATTTTAAATCACTGGCCATTTTGTCATAAGCAGACTTCTGCCCCTTATACAAAGTTTGAAGTACCTTCTCATCCTTCACTACTCCGTAGCCGGTATCTACTATTGAGGTCAGATCTCCAACTGAAGGAAAGCTTTTCAGATGTTCCACTATGGTGAATACAAAAGAATAATCGCCGGCTTCTATACGAATGTTCTCTTTATCTTTCAGTGTGTCACTGAAAAATAAGATTTCATCCTCCTTCAATTCCACTTCTGTTCCGGTTAGCTTTGCATAGTCCTCTTTAGTTATAAAGCATAGCTGTACATAATCTGCATTAAAACTTCCTTCAATTCTTGTGTGGTAATAATTTTCACCCCTGCCTGCTGCAAAGGACAAATAGGTGTAATCCTCGAACCGGGTTATTTTCCCGTTATTTTTATCTATAATATCCTTTATCTTCTCTATCATAATATCTTTTTGAAAACCGTTTTCCGTTTCACTGTTTATAGTAATTTGCGGCACAATTTGACCCGGGCAAAATCTATCAATCATATCCTCTGTTCCCAGATAAAGAGAAAGAGTCCCCGATACCATAACCAGTACCATAGTAGACAATATACAAATATTTGCAAGGCCTACAGCATTCCTCTTCATCCGGTATAGCATTCCGGAAATTCCGATAAAATATTTTGTTTTATAATATAGCTTTCTATTTCTTCTAAGCTGCTTCAATATAACGATGCTTATAGCCGTAAACAGACAATAAGTACCTATTATCACAAGAAATACGGCCAGAAAATAGATTGTCAGCGCCTGTACAGCTGACTTTGTAGTTAGGGCTATATAATAGCCGGCACCAAGGGACAGGACTCCAATCAAAGTTAAAATCCATTTACTTTTTGGCTCCCTTTCTCCTGCACTGGAGCTTCTAAGCAATTCAATGGGATTAGCTCTGCGAATCCTCACCAGATTAAAAATCAGAGTAATAGCAATAATTGAAGCAAACAATATTACCGATACTTTTATAGCCACAATAGAAATCGAAAAACCGAAGGGCACATCAAAGCGAAGTAATTTAAATAACGTAAGGGTTACCAGTTTGTGAAGCAGTATGCCGCAAAGTAATCCGCCACCAATTCCAATAAAGGCTACATATAGGGATTCATAGCAAAGAATCCACGCAATATGCCGTTTTTCCATTCCCAGCATGTTGTATAATGCCAGCTCCTTATGACGCCGTTTTATGAGAAAGCTATTGGTATACAGAAGAAAAATCACAGAAAATATACCGATAATATTTATCCCTAAAAACATCATCAATGTCACATATGCCGCACCTCGCAGCTTGGCTACCCCTTCGTCTGAAGCAATGGCACTTATAATATAAAATCCTGCCACCGTACCGATAATAGTTAAAATATAGGGTAGATAAAACTTAATATTTTTACGGATATTTTGCCACGCAAGAGAAGGAAACAAGCTTTTACGCATTTTTGTCACCTCCGGTAGTAAGCAGAGTCAAGGTATCGGAAATCTTCTGATACATCTCGTCATAGCTGCAATTACCTCTATATATCTGATGATATACCGCTCCGTCCTTAATAAACAAAACACGTTTTGCATGGCTGGCTGCTTTCACCGAATGGGTCACCATAAGAATAGTGTGTCCATCCTCATTAATTTTGCCAAACAAATGAAGCAGCTGATCCGTTGACTTTGAATCCAACGCACCGGTGGCTCATCCGCCAATATTATCTGGGGATTGGTAATAAGGGCACGGCAAACTGCCGCTCTCTGCTTCTGACCTCCCGATACCTCGTAGGGATATTTCTTTAAAATATCTGTAATGCCAAGTTTGTCAGCCAAAGGCTTTATCCGCTGTTCCATTTCTTTATAATCCTTGCCCGCCAATACCAAAGGAAGAAAAATATTGTCTTTGATTGAGAAAGTATCCAACAGGTTAAAGTCCTGAAAGACAAAGCCTATATTATCCCTGCGGAAGGCTGCAATATCCTTGTCCTTTATTTTGTTCATATCCTTGCCCGATAACAGCACATCTCCACTCGTTGGCTTGTCTAAAGCTGCAAGGATGTTTAGAAGAGTGGTTTTTCCCGAGCCGGATTCCCCCATGATGGATACATATTCACCGGCTTCTACTGAAAAGCTCACATCGGTTAGAGCTTGCACATAATTACCGCCAAATCGTGTCGTATATATCTTTTTGAGATTTCTTACTTCTAATAATGACATTATGATAACCTCCTTAAAACTTCTACACTTATTTTAGCGGCAACAGCACTCTTCCTGCCATCGATTTATCTTACAATATCGCCTCTATTGCTTACATTTTTGTAAGCATCAATAATATATAAATAATAGCCTACTTCAGTATTTAAAATGTAGCTTTTTACCCGAATCCGGCATTTAGTTTTATAAGACTAAGCGTGAAGACTTGTATCCGTTTCAATACGAACTGTTGTCCCTTTCCCAATTTCCGATTCAAAAGAAATGCGATGCCCCAGCTTTGTCAATATCTGTTTTGTAAGATATAAACCAATGCCCGATGCTCTTTTATCAATTCTTCCATTATAGCCGGTAAAGCCCTTTTCACAAATCCGGGGTAAATCCTCCGGGGCAATACCGATTCCCGTATCTTTAATGACCAATGTGGTCTCATTTTCCGAGTCGATTAAAATATATCCTTCATTGGTATACTTAATAGCATTGGATAATATCTGCTCTATCGCAAAGCAAAGCCATTTCTCATCGGTCAACACTTTGTGCTTCAGGTTTCCCAACTTTACGCTTACTTTTTTGCGGATAAACATTGGCGCATATTTACGCACCGATTGTTTTACTATATCTTCCATATCGTATTCTTTCAGCAGAAAATCAGTACTGTTGCTGCCGACACGCAGATAAGCCATAACCATCTCTACATACTGCTCAATCTTAAACAGCTGATACTGCAACTCGTGCGATTGCTGATTCTCTTCACTCTGAAGGATTAGCCTCATAGCAGCAATTGGTGTCTTAATTTGATGAACCCACAAGGTGTAATAGTCCAACATTTCTGCTTTTTCCCTGTCACTTTTGGCAATGTATTGCTGTTTGTCATTAAATAAGGCTTGAATTAAATCTATATAGTCCTGTTCAATTTGATTCACAGCTGCCGGTAGCTGTTCAATTGAGATGGCAATATCCGATTGAAGTTCAGATAGCCTTTGATGCTTCTTTAAAAATGTAATATAATCATAAATTCCAAATATTAACATTATGGCAAAGCACAATAAACTTGCATAACCTACCGCTTCCACAGGCAAATCATACAGAGAAAATACTGCAGCATAAATTAATACGAAAATAAAAAGAATTATTAAGAGCTTTCTTTGTGATTTCAAGTACGCCAATAATATTCTCATATTATTCCACCATATAACCTAAACCCTTTTTTGTAATAATAAACTCCTCAATCCCAACACTAGCAAGCTTCTTTCTAAGTCTTGCCATATTTACAGTCAATGTATTCTCATCTACAAAATCATCTGTCTCCCATAAACGATACATCAAGGTGTCCCGGCTTACCACCTTGCCCCGCTGCTCAAGCAATACTTGTAAAATTCTGTGTTCATTCTTGGTCAAGTCCAGTTTATTTCCTTGATATACAAGGGAACAGTCCGATAGATTAAGAATTACACCTTGTGCTCCAATACATCAGTTCCATAAGTAAAATCATAGGTTCTCCGAAGAAGGGCCTGTACTTTTGCCACCAAAACCGTCAAATCGAAAGGCTTGGCTATGAAATCATCCGCACCCATATTAATGGCCATGACAATATTCATATTGTCCGACGCTGAGGAGATAAAGATAATCGGTACCTGCGATATCTTTCTAATCTCACTGCACCAATGATACCCGTTATAAAACGGCAGGGATATATCTATAAGAACCAAATGGGGAGAAAACCCGGCGAAATCCGAAAGTACATTCCCAAAATCCGTTACACAGCGGGTTATCATTCCCCAAGAAGCCAGATGTTCTTTAATTATGTTGGCGATTGTTGTATCGTCCTCTACGATAAGTATTTTATACATTCTTTTTCACCTATGGTACACACAAAATATATTATTTAGTAGTTAGTTACTTTTATATTTTCCTATTACTAATAGCAATATTTTATTTGTTATTTTCAAGGGATTCAATTTCTTCTTTATTTTCCGTATTTGTTTATCCAAAAATTATTTGCTCTCTAGAATGTTGGGATCTTTCAATTTTATTGAAAGGGCTTTAACCTAAAGTTTTAGATTAAACTTCAGAATTGATATTCTATTTTTCTTAAAATTCTACTGAAAATCTCCTGAGTTTCATCTTTATCATTCATATTAAAAATAATCATACCTCTATCTGTTTCAAGGTAAATATAGGGAGGATTTTTTGTATTGACAAACAATTTCACAGCGCCCAGTTCCTTTGTCTTAAAATACCCCTTTAATTTTGAACCTAGAGACGAACCGTTGGTACGTATTTCAATCGTCGGCAATTCATCTTTCAAACTGGCACTCTCAATGGATTCCCATGTATAAACATCCCCATACATACCATGGATTTGAATACCTTCTTCAAGAAAACTTACCCTCGTTGGCTGAATTGAAAAATACATCACAACAGAAATAAAGATTAATGTCACAACAGAAATAAAACCGGGAATCACGAGTTGCTTCCACGCACCCTTTCGAAGTTTCCCATTTTCGTCATAAATATTCCCGTCATACTTTTGGGCCTTAAACAACACATAAAATGTCGAAATCAAAAAAATCCAATGGCAGAAATCAGGATTTTCCCCGGCTCCAAAGCAGCATAAAGCACACCGGCTAAAATAGATATACCTCCGTTGACATAGAAGTATATTCCTATCAGCCGTCCAAGGCCTTCTGTATCCACTTTTGCTTTTTTTTTCTTGAGGCATGGTGTTATATCCGGAGATTAAAAAATACCATTTAAATACATGAATCGTCAGCCCCATCACAATAAGGAATACACCGAGTATTATAAAAAACCACATAGCAAACCTTCCTATTAAATAATTATCACAGTTTCATTATACCATATTATACTATTTTCAGGCTATCTATTTGTAAACAGACAGTATGTAAATAGCAAGATATGTACCTGGATAGAAGAGTTTTCTCATTTCTAGATCGCGTATTAATTTTTACGGATAAGCGGGCAACGCAAATAAACGAAAGGCCGATTATGCAAATAGATTTCTAAATAAGCAAAGCTGAAAATGAGCCAAGAGGAATTCTCCCCTTTGACTCATTTTCCATTTATGAGAGCCATAACCTCCGCCCTGGTCCGGGCATCGGTCTTAATTATACCTCGAAGTGCTGAAGTTACGGTTTTTGAACCTGCCTTTTTTATTCCCCTCATCGTCATGCATAAGTGCTCAGCCTCTACCACTACTGCGACTCCTAAAGGATCTATGGTCTCCATTATAACATTGGCAACTTCACTGCCAAGCCTCTCTTGAAGCTGCGGCTTCTTGGCAATAAGGTCAACTATCCTGGCAAGCTTGCTGAGCCCCATAATCCTACCCTTTCTAGGAATATAAACCACATGTGCCACCCCTACGAACGGGAGCAAATGATGCTCACAAACCGAGTAGATAGGAATATCTTTCACCATGACCATTTCCTCATGGTTCTCTTCCTGAAACACCTTCACAACCGACCTTGGGTCCTGATGAAGTCCGGCAAATATTTCTTCACACATCCTTGCCACCCGGTCGGGAGTTTCGAGCAATCCTTCACGGTCAGGGTCTTCTCCAATTCCAATCAATATTTCCCTTACGGCAGCTTTTATACGTTCTTTGTCTATCATAGCAATACCTCTTTCTATTTATTGAATATTAGTAACTATTCACCATTTTGCATTACTTTTCTTTATAACATTATACTTCATAAATAGAAAAAGGACAAAACCTTTTATCCTACGTTCAGAATTTCGGGGCCGGCTGTCACAGTATTCTTGGCAAATTGTTTGCAATCCGCTCCACGACTTCTACCGCTCTTTCAAAATCTTCATAAAACATAACTATAAAATCTCCGGGCTCTGCATCAAGAAGCGCTTTCTCGAGAGCTCTAACTTCTGAATAGATTATTTCTACATTTTCCTTTTTTGTTCCGCTGCTAATAACCGCATCATATAAGATTCCGGCCACTTCTCCCGGCTCTCTTCCCCTGAGGTCATTGTCTTCCTTTATATAAATTTTAGAGAAATACTTGCTGCATATTTTTCCTGCCTTATATATGCTGGAATCATTCCTGTCACCCGGCATACCTATAATCCTACAAGCCTTTTTGTATCAATTTTTTCCAAAAACTTCATAACTTCACTGTATCCTGCCGGGTTGTGGCTATAATCAAGCATTACCTTGAAACCGCCCATATCCATAATATTAAATCTTCCCGGATTGGATTCCATATCCGGTCTGAAGGTTGCCAGTCCTTTCCGAATAGCTTCAACTGAAAGGTTTAACCCATACAACGCAGAAGCAGCCGCAAGGGAGTTTTCAATATTGCACTCGACTATTCCTCCGAATGTTATGGGAATCTCATTGAGATTCATAAGCGCAATAGAGCTTTTCCCATTGAATATAAAAATTGTGTCTTCGTCCACATACAATGCCTTTTTGCCTTTTTGCATATGCTCCCTGACAATGGGATTGTCGCTTTTCTTCGAAAATAAGATAATCTCGCTTTTGGCTCTCTCCATAAAATACCGCACAAATTTGTCATCTGCATTTAATACAGAATATCCATCGGACTTCACTGCCTCAATTACCAATGATTTGGCAAATGCCAGTTCCTCAAGAGTATTCATTCCATCAATACCGAGATGGTCTTCTGCAATATTGGTTATAACCCCCACATCTGCAAGGTCATATCCGAGGCCTTTTCTCACAATTCCACCTCTTGCAGTCTCCAGCACTGCAGCTTCCACTTCTCTTGACGACAATACCATTGCAGCACTTGCCGGCCCAGTGTTGTCTCCTTTGAGCACACACTCGTCGCCAATATACACACCTCCGGTAGATGTCATTCCTACCTTTTTTCCCAAGCAGCTAAGAGTATGCCTGATCAATCGCGTAGTGGTCGTTTTTCCGTTGGTACCGGTAACCGATACAATAGGAATTGAATGAGGTGATGCCTCCGGAAACATCATATCCAGTATATCTCCCGCTACATTCTTAGCCTTTCCTTCCGACGGAAACAAATGCATCCTAAGTCCCGGTGCAGCATTTATTTCGATTACAGCACCATCGTTAACACATATTGGCACCGATATATCTTCGGTGGTAACATCAATCCCTGCGATATCAAGCCCTATAATTTTGGCTGCTCTGACTGCTATATCTGCATTATATGGATGTATCTCACCGGTACATTCTCTGGCAGTCCCTCCTGTACTGAGGTTTCCATTGTATCTTAGGTATATTCTTTCGCCCAAAGGAGGTATATAATCTTTGTCAATCCCCTGGTCTCTTAGAACCTTTAGTGCTGCTGCATCCAATTTGATTTTTGTAAGGGGTTTTTCATGGTCATCTCCCCTTAAGTTACTGGAATTCTCAATTTCAATAAGCTTCTCTACCGTATGGACGCCATCACCCAGTATAGAAGGAGGTCTTCTTTCGGAGACTGCCGCAACTCTATTACCAATTACCAAAACCCGGTAATCCTTTCCTTTTACATATTTCTCCACTATCACCACTCTTGAATATTTTCGTGCTTCATTATACGCAGCCTCTATCTCCTGTTCATTTTTAACATTGAGAGTAACTCCTTTTCCCTGATTGCTGTCCACTGGCTTTATTACAACAGGGAAACCTATTTCCCTTGCTATTTGCAATGCTCCCTCAAAACTGTAAGCTGTATCTCCGTCCGGAACAGGAATTTTGCTTTCCGTCAAAAGCCGTTTTGTCAGTTGCTTATTCCCCGCTATATCAACATTGATGCAACTCGGCAGGTCCGTCAAAGATGCCTGAATAGTCCGGGAGTATTTTCCGTAACCTAACCTCAGAATACTGCCATCGCCTATTCTGACGACAGGTATCCCCCTCTTTTGGGCTTCTTCATAAATCGCTTTTGTACTAGGACCCATATCCGTATCTACTGCAATAGCCCTCAAATTTTTTATAATTCCTTCGATATCAATCTCTTCATTGTGCACCAGCATTGAGACAATGTTTACTGCTGATCTTGCACACTCAACAGCACACTTTTCATTTTTATATTCAAACACAATGTCGTACAGCGATGGTTCCTCAATAACCCGTGTCTTGCCATAATTGACTTCATATCCCAAAACATTTTGAAGCTCTATAATCAAATGCTCCGTTACATGACCTATATACGTCCCTTCCTTTAAGCGTTCTACAAATCCGCCTTCATATCCCAAGGAGCAATAATGCTTTTCTAAACCGGGAAACAAGGCCAAGAGTCTTCCGTTAAAGTTTCCCAAATCCTTTGTAGGTGATTTGTACAATTCCCCTATATCCAATGTTATCTTAATAACTGGCTTATGACTGTGAATATTTCTTCCTGCAAAACACTGAATACTTTGTATTTGCACTTTCCTTCCTCCCAAATAAACAAGCAATTAGAATTTTCTATCGGTAAGACGTATTACTTCTCTTTTCCTCATGTCAAATCCATAGCCGCAAGGCAAAACATGCAGCGTTACTCCGGAGATTGCCAATATTTCATCAGGATTCAACTCAGATACATTGGAGCTCTTTATAGTACTTCCGTCAATCACTGTGACAGCATTGCTCCCCAACACCTCAAAATGAGCATCAGGGTATACCCTTATGGCTGTATCCTCGTCTATCCCTATCCCTAGCATAAAGGGATTTTCTGCTACACCGCAAAGAAGTCTGCCAATTCTACCTCTTTGGTCAAAATGCTGGTCAATTATAGCTTCTTCAAGAAGCCCTAATCCCGGAGCCATTTTCATGGTGCACTTTCTCGCCGGCTCATTATCTTTTCCTTCTACTACCATTGTATTACTCATAACAGAGGCCCCTGCGCTTGTCCCAACAATTACCACACCCTTTGAGTAAACTTCATGCAGAGCTTTATATGCCTTAGTGCCCCCAAGAATGCTTGTTATTCTGAGTTGATCGCCTCCGGTAAAGAATATCCCTCCGGAATTTTTTATCCTATCGACATTCTCGTCCAAGTTTGCCTCATTGCGCGAATTTATGTTGAGTACATCTATATTCTTTAATCCTAGGGTTTCAAATACTTGCCTGTAGTTGTTTCCGACCTCTTGTGGCTTTTCGGTGGCTGTAGTCAATATCACCAAACTGCCTTTCTTTTCCCTGACGATGTCAGCCACATGCTTTAATATAGTCTTTTTTCCGACTTTATCCTCTGCGCCACCAATTATAATCAAATTTCCCCTTACTTTTTCACCCATTGCTCCCTCCAATATTTTCATATAAATGTTTGATCCAAATTCCCTGGCAAATGTCATCAATAAAAAAGCAAGGCTTTATATTACATCCTTGCTCTTTTATTATGGATATATGCTAGATAGTGTCTGACATAATTCATTATTACTCCGCTGAATATCAGGCCTATACCCATAAGGATAATACTTGACACTATTAGAGGCAGTCCGGCTCTACTTCCGTTTTTGGATGCCAGTATACCCGTTATTACTCCTACCACTCCAAAAATAAACGGGTATATGAGTAAGGACAACAAAGCCGAAATCCATCCTATTGCCAACAAGAATATATTGCTTCTGGCACTCGTTTTTTGAGCATTTATTCTTTCCATAACATCACCCAAGTTAGTATTAGCATGTTTTAATATGGATATTCATTATGTCATGCTTTTTAACATCACTTAAGCTATTTCCTTTCATACCGCCCCTTTTTAAACACTGTTCCATTATCTGCAAACTGCTCACCGTTTACAAATACCTTGTCTAACTTAAGGTCTTCTTTTTGCAGGACAAGTATATCCGCATCGCTTCCCGGTCTTATAACGCCTTTTTTGGGATAGAGCTTAAGTACCTTTGCCACATTCACTGTGACAGTTTTAAGAACCTGTTCCATGCTCAATTTATTTATCAAAATACTGTTTCTTATATCATTTATAAGCTGTTCTGTGCTGCCAACCCCAAGGCCATTTCTGTCGTTTTTCGGGATGCTGCCATTGGCATCCGAAGACACGGTAACCCTGTCCATATTTACTCCAGCATCCGAAAGAAGTTTTAAAGCATCCGGCACCGTATATCCTCTCTCATTGGTCTCCCCTGCCGTCAAGTCTATATTTCCGCCCCTTTTAGCATATTCTGTTGCCTGTGAAAATAAAGTCTTGTTTCTGTTTAAATGGGTAGGCACAAACATCTCTATGGGAAAATCGCAATTCTCTATAAGTTCAATAACGGGGTCAAGTCCCTTTTTTCCGTCTCCCACATGTATATGAACAACTCCGGCCTTTTTCCCAATCAATCCTCCGATTCGCGCTTCACTGGCAATGGCTTTGAGCATATCCAGCGAAGGGTGAGAAGACCTGTGATCCGAAACAGCTATTTCACCAACTCCAATAATTTTATCCACCAGCGCTATATCGGACATCACATTTGCTGTAAGTGTATCTGTAGGAATCCTATAGCTTCCGGTATATATATACGTATTCAATCCTTCTTCTTCCAGCGCCCGTGCCTTTGCCAAGAGGTTCGATATGCTTCTGGTTATGCTGTCAGCCCCCAACACTCCTACAGCTGTTGTTATCCCTGCCTTCAGGCATTCGGACAGCATAATTTCGGGTATTCTGCTTACTGGGCCTTCTTCGCCTCCACCCCCTATAATATGGATGTGTTGGTCAATAAACCCCGGGCATACTATTCTTTCGCTGCAATCAATAATTTGAAGGTCGGGAACCGGCAATTCATCTATATGGTTTTCCACTTTATAGATTTTGTTTTGAACTACCAAAATATCCTTTTTTCCGACAAATTCCGGAGCATAGCATATGCCACTTTTTAGAAGCTTAAATATTTTTTTCTCCATATTTTAAAAGCCTTTTCTGCATATTTTTAAAGGTATAATGTGCAATTTTATTGAGAATACTTAATTCTTATTTGAAATTTATTCATATGCATAAAATTTTTTGTCGAAAAGTTAACATTTATTCGACGAATTTTCATATTATTTACTATAATTCTATTAATTAAAGTTGATATATTGATTTATATTTGCTAAACTAATTTTAATGTTTTATGTAAATCGAGTTGCCTTCTTGTTTCCCTCCTTATTTTGGAGGGTATAACAAGGATAGAGGGTACCCTATGGTACAACGTATCTAACATAATATAAGTGTAAAAATAAGTGTAAAAGGATGGTCAATGTGTCTTCAGATTTTGATTTCTTAACCGCTAAACAAAAAAAGGTATACATGGTGATTGAATCTTTCATCAAGTCCAAAGGTATACCTCCTACCGTAAGAGAAATTGGAGAACTGGTAGGTGAAAAAACCCCCGGTGCAGTGCAGGGAATACTTAACCGATTGGAGCAAAAAGGAGTTATCAAAAGAGAGGTTGGTATGGCAAGATCCATACAGCTAGTTAATAACAACTCCCAATATGCACCACATGTATATTTGCCAAAAATCAAGAAAGTAAGTCAGCGTAATGTTAATGATCTGCTTAACATCTACAACATTATCAATTACGTTCCTGTACCTTCCAGCCTTTTTGGGGAAGGCGGCGATTGCTTTATAATTGATTGTCCCGACAACAGTCTCTTAGAAAGCGGAATAAAGTACAACGACATGCTTGTAATAAGCAGAAATTATGAATTAAAAGATGGGGATATCGTACTAATGCTGTATGAAACTCATGTACTTTTAAGGTACTACAATCATCATGAGAATCCCGATTTAATTGTTTTAAAGGCTGATAGCGAACTGTTGGGAAAAGAAGTGTTTAACAGGAACGAAGTTACAATAATCGGAAAGCTTGTTGGTAAATATACAAAATATTGAAATTCTTATATAATATAAAGGGTCTAGTTAGAGATTTAGACCCTTTATATTATATGATTTTCTTGTTACTCTAAATCTTACTTTAATTTTGATATTATTAATTCGCCCATTTTCTTGGTGCCGACCACATTATCGCCAGGAGTATCCGGAGAAGCAATGTCCGCTGTCCTGTATCCCATGTCAAGCACATTTACCACCGCATTTTCAATAGCATCGGAAACATCTCCGAGACCGAAGGAATACTTCATCATCATAGCTACCGACAATATAGTGGCAATGGGATTTGCTTTGTCCTGTCCTGCAATATCCGGTGCGGAGCCATGGATTGGTTCATACAATCCCAAAGAGCCCTCTCCGAGACTTGCAGAAGGAAGCATTCCTATTGAACCTGTAATCATGGATGCCTCGTCGGAGAGAATATCTCCGAACATATTTGATGTAACTATAACATCAAACTGTGCAGGATTTCTCACGAGCTGCATAGCAGCATTGTCCACATACATATGATTAAGCTCCACTTCAGGATAATCCTTGGCAACCTTGATTACTACTTCTCTCCAAAGCCTTGAGCTCTCCAGTACGTTGGCCTTATCCACAGACATTAGCTTTTTATTTCTCTTCATGCTGTCTCAAACGCCAGCCGCGCAATTCTTTCTATTTCAAACTCACTGTACTTTTCCGTATCAAAAGCGGCTTGACCCATATTTTCCGTCTGCACTCTTCCTCTTTCACCAAAGTACATACCGCCGGTAAGCTCCCTTACCACCATTATATCAATACCGTCTTTAACGATATCGGAGCGCAAAGGCGATGCACCTTTTAGAGCCTGATAGATAACTGCAGGTCTTAAGTTTGCATATAATCCAGTGCTCCGCGTATCCCAAGAAGGCCTGCTTCAGGTCTTTTGTTTCCCGGAAGATTGTCCCACTTCGGTCCTCCTACAGCTCCAAGCAAAACTGCATCGGAAGATTTGCAAAGCTCCAATGTCTCTTTAGGGAATGGTTCGCCGGTGGCATCAATGGCGCATCCGCCCAACAAACCCTCTTTTAATTCAAAACTGTGATTGTATTTCTCACCTACAGCTTCAATTACCTTAGCCGCCTGTTCAATAACTTCCGGTCCTATACCGTCCCCCGGAAGTACTGCTATATTATACTTTCCCATATTATGCCTCCTTGTTTCCCTGCTGTTTTTTAATATATCCAATCAGTCCGTCGGCAGCAATTATTTCCTGCATAAATTCCGGGAAAGGTACTCCCATATATTCCTTGTTCTTTGTTATATTCACAATCTTTCCGGTATCAAAATCAATGCTAACCGTATCGCCATCGGATATATCCATGGCAGCTTCAGGACACTCAATAATCGGAAGCCCTATATTTATCGCATTCCTGTAAAAAATTCTTGCAAAGGTCTCGGCAATAACGCAGGATATTCCCGATGCCTTAATGGCAATAGGCGCATGCTCCCTGGAAGAGCCGCATCCGAAGTTTTTGCCTGCAACCATAATATCTCCCTTTTGAACCTTTGACACAAACTCCGTATCAATATCTTCCATACAGTGCTTTGCAAGCTCGTTCGGGTCTGAAGTATTTAAATACCTTGCAGGTATAATTACGTCCGTATCCACATTGTCACCGTATTTTATTGCTTTTCCCTGTGCTTTCATTTTACCACGCTCCTTTATCTCAACATATTCCACTCTATGCTATATAGTTTGGACTTTAAATTTCATCCGGTGAACCGATCCTGCCTAAAACAGCCGACGCTGCCGCAATAGCCGGACCTGCCAGATAAATCTCGCTCTCGGGATGTCCCATTCTTCCTACAAAGTTTCTGTTTGTGGTCGCCACGGCTCTTTCTCCTTTAGCGAGAATACCCATATGGCCTCCAAGACATGGTCCGCAGGTAGGAGTACTTACTGCTGCTCCGGCATCAATAAATATGTCGAACAGTCCTTCACTCATCGCCTGTTTCCAAATCTTCTGTGTGGCAGGAATGATTATACATCTTACATCTTTATGCACCTTTCTGCCTTGAGGACTTCTGCAGCCACCCTCAAATCCTCAATTCTTCCGTTGGTACATGAACCTATTACCACCTGGTCAATTTTGATGTTGCCCACATTGTCAATGGTTCTTGTATTGGACGGCAGATGCGGGAAAGCAACCGTAGGCTTTACCTGTGAAAGGTCAATCTCATAAGTTGCCACATATTCTGCGTCATCATCCGCCTTGTATACCTTATACGGCTTTGTGGAATGTTCCTTTACATACTCAATTGTTTTCT
Organism: Acetivibrio straminisolvens JCM 21531; assembly: GCF_000521465.1. Taxonomy (GTDB): domain Bacteria; phylum Bacillota; class Clostridia; order Acetivibrionales; family Acetivibrionaceae; genus Hungateiclostridium; species Hungateiclostridium straminisolvens. Next base: position 65,291 of record NZ_BAVR01000010.1, on the reverse strand, counting down.
CGTCAACTTCAAAAATTCCGTTCTTTCCTCCAGCCTCAATAGCCATATTTGCCATTGCAAACCTGTCATCCATTGAGAGGTGAGCCACACCGTCCCCTGTAAATTCCATAGAACGGTACAGAGCACCGTCAACACCTATCATACCGATTATATGAAGGATTACATCTTTTCCTCCCACCCATTTTCCGGGCTTTCCTTTCAATACGAATTTCATAGCCTCGGGCACTTTGAACCATGCTTCTCCGGTTGCCATTCCCGCTGCCATGTCGGTGCTTCCTATTCCTGTAGAGAAAGCTCCCAAAGCTCCATAGGTACATGTATGAGAATCGGCGCCTATTACCACATCTCCAGGCACCACTAGTCCCTTTTCCGGAAGCAGAGCATGCTCTACACCCATTTGTCCGACTTCGAAAAAGTTCACTATTCCCATTTCCTTTGCAAATTCCCTGATATACTTGACCTGTTCTGCGGACTTAATGTCCTTGTTTGGTGTAAAGTGATCGGGAACAATTGCTATTTTATTTACATCAAACACCCTGTCGACACCAATCTTTTTAAATTCATTCACAGCTACAGGCGTTGTTATATCATTTCCTAAAACCATATCAAGCTTTGCCTTTATAAGCTGGCCCGCCGAAACCTTATCAAGTCCTGCATGATCTGCAAGTATTTTCTGCGTCATAGTCATTCCCATAATCTACTACCTCCTTTGAAATATGATAAGCCGAGTTTTATTGATGCCTTCTTCTCCCTTACCATATAATAATACTAATTATAAGTCATACTAATTTCATTTTCTTCTCGATATTTATCCTAATTAGTTAGCCTTTTTTAATGTTTTTTGACTTGCACATTCTTCCGGTACTGAAGCGGTGTAAGCTTTACATACTTTTTGAAAATATCGTTGAACCTTTGCTGGTTGGAAAATCCGACACTTAATGCAATGTCGCTTATCCTGTTGTCCGTATCCCTAAGAAGCTCCTTTGCCCTTTCAACCCTTACTTTCAAAAGATAATTTATCGGACTTATACCCATTTCCTCCTTAAACGCCCGGGTAAAGTAACTTGTGCTCAAAAAACATAACGGGCTATATCTTTTAAAGAAATATCCCTCTCGTAATTGTTGTTTATATAGTTTACAGAAGCCTGTATAAGCTCTTTTAGCTTTGGGCTTTTATTCTTTATGCTGTTCTCCCATTCCATCTTTAAAGCACGGGAAATAAGTACAAACAGCTCCATAACCAGAAGATAATTGAGAAATTCACTGCCTATATCCGGATTCTCCCTTTCATTGAGTATCCTATTTAGAAGTGTTATAATGTCATTTTTCTGACTGACCTTCAAGGTTATAAAAGCTCCCGTTTCCTTGCTGCTCACAAAATCCAAAAAGTTTTCCAGCGATACATCGGAATACTGTCCGTCAAACCTGTTTATAAATTTGAAGCTCAAGACTGTAAATTCACATCCGGACTCGGACTTTACAATAAATTTGTGGGGCTGATTGGGCTTTATTATAATTATGTCATTAGGGCCAATCTCCGCAGGATAACCTGCTATTTCAAAAACTGCCTTACCCCTTTTTATATACACCATTTCAAAACATTCATGCCTGTTCGGTTCCATATGCCAGCTGGTATCATGAAACCTCTCAATGGTTTTTACTATAACCGGAATAAAAGTTGATGAACTGAGAAGACTCTCCCACGCCTTTGGAAGAATATTATTATCCAATTTCCCCACCTCCGTTAACCTTATAATCCAGGTATCAACATCACCCTATTTCATCTTCTTGTTAAGTCCGAACATTCTATGAATCTTAAACAGATTAAAAAACCTTGTTCCTTCATGGCTTAATGTCCCTGTTCTGAAAATACCCTTGTTGACCTTTCTGGCATCTTCAATTGAATAAAAGGCTTTTGAATTGCACCCTTCTATTATCCGCACTACTTCCTGCAATTCCTTGCGTTTAATAATTGTATAAATTATCTTTACATCACCATTTTTACCCTCTGCATCCACAACTGTAACACCAAACCCGGACTTTGCAAGCTGTTCTTTAAGCTCGAATTCGTTTTTATCCACAATAACCCTTACAACAAGTTCCTATAGCAAGCTTTTCTTCAATAATTATTCCTACAAATGTACCTGTGGCAAAACCCGCCGCATAAGCAAAGTAACATGCAAAATTGTTGAGATTCTGCATAACCTGGCTTATTGCCACAATCCATACCAATACTTCAAAAAAGCCCAAAACCGGAGCCAGATACTTTTTACCTCTTGAAACAAATATAATCCTGATTGTTCCTATTGTAACGTCGATAATCCTTGAAAAAAATATGAGCAATGGGAGTATAAGCCAGTTGAACAATCCTGAACCAATATGCCCTCCATATTAATTGTATCATCCTCTCAACTTATATTACATATAATTCTATCTTATATGACTTAAGAAGGTCAACCTTCTATTACTTCCAGCCAAAACTCCGAGATTCAATCCCAATGTAAAATTATTACTATATATCCAACTGAAAAATAAATTTGTTTTTTGTACAATTAAAATATATAATAAAAAATGTAAACGAATATATGATTAATCATAGTAATAGACTTGTACTAGATGTAATATATACTCGCAAGGTTCATAGTTTATAGTTCCAATATCCATATGATTCGATTCATCTTCTAATTCGAAAATATCTTCTTAGCTACTTAAAATCTTAAAATAAGAAATCAAAGCAATTTTGGGGGAAAATTCTATGAGGATTACGGTTTTGACCTATTCACGCCGGAGAAGTCATTTAATAAAAAAGATCATATTTTTTATTATTTTACTAGCATTAATTTATGCTATAGCAATTTCGGCCGTCTCAGCCTTTGCAGGCTGGAAACTAATCCATCCCGAAAGATTAAACATTTTGGACTTTTCTGCCAATATTGTTCCTTCATATACCGATATATCTTTCAAGGACATAAACGGAGATTTTACATTAAAAGGGTGGTATTTTAACGTAACCGGAAGCAACAAGACCATAATCCTTGCCCATGGATACGGAAAAAACAGGCTGCATTTCGGTGAAAATACCATACATCTTATAAAAGGTTTACTTGACAAAGGCTATAATGTGCTTGCCTTCGATTTTAGAAACTCCGGAGAATCCGAGGGAAACACAACCACCTTTGGGGTTTATGAAAAGAATGACCTTCTTGGTGCAATTGAATATGCCAAAAGCAAAGGCTCGGATACCATAGTTCTTATGGGCTTTTCAACAGGTGCGTCAGCATGTATTCTGACCGCCGCCGAAAGCACCGATGTTGATGCAGTAATAGCAGACAGCCCGTATGCTGAACTTAACACTTATTTTGAGCAAAACATAAATATCTTGAGCGGACTTCCGTCAATACCGTTTAACAAACCCATAACATTTGCAACATTTCTTTTTGCAAACATTAATTCCGATGATGCCAGCCCGGCAAAGGCTATACAGGCTGTTTCCCCACGTCCGGTACTTCTAATCCACAGTAAGGATGATACCAAGGTACCGATTGAAAACAGCCGGTTAATATTCAAAGCATCGAATTTCTCCACAACTACGTTTTGGGAGGCAAGCGGCGCCGGGCATGATGAGATTTATCAGCGCCATCCCGAAGAATATATCAAAAGGGTAACGGACTTTCTCGACAAACTTCCACAGCCTCAAAACATGTCCCTTTTGTAAAGGAATATTCCTACAACAATAGAGATAACAGCCAAAACCCCCAATATGCCCCAAAAAGCAAAAGGAGTATTCGTATCCAAACCAAAGGGCAACTGTACGTTCATACCAAAGAAACTGGCTATCATTGTGGGTATAGCCATTATTATGGTTATGGATGTCAGGACTTTCATCACAACGTTCAAGTTGTTTGATATTATTGAAGCAAAAGTGTCCATGGTCCCGCTCAAAATAGTACTGTAAATGTTGGCCATTTCAATAGCCTGCTTGTTCTCTATAATTACATCCTCAAGAAGATCCTGATCTTCTTCGTAGAGTTTTATATATTTGCCCCTCAAAAGCTTTTCCATAACTACTTCATTTGATTTTAAAGACGTAGTAAAAAACACAAGGCTCTTTTCCAATTCGAGCAGCTTGAAAAGCTCTTTGTTTTGTAGTGACTTATGCAAAGAAGTCTCCGCCTCATATGATTTTTTGTCAATATGCCTCAGGTACCTTAGGAAATCCTTTGCAATTAAATACAAAATCTGCAGCGTAAATCTCGTCTTTTTAAAAGTATAATAGTCTTTTACTTTTCTTGCCTTGAAGTATTGAATCAAAAAAGTCTCCTTGCTGCATATGGTAATAAAATAGTCTTCCGATATGATAATACCTAAAGGTATGGTCTCATACTTTATCTCTTTCTGTTCCTCATCCTCATACACATATGGAATGTCAACGACCACCAAAGTCTGGTTATCCTCGACATCTATTCTCGGTTTTTCCTCTTCATCAAGAGGGTCCCTTAGAAAATTAGGATATATATTGAGGCTGCTTTCAATATAGTTCAATTCTTGCTCCGTAGGAGAAACAATATTCACCCAGCATCCTTTTTCAAAGTTGTCGATTTTAATGGGAAATTGGTCTGTATCGTAGGATTTGTATATTTCAATCATTGCAAATCATTCCTTTCATTCCCCTAAAAAGCATAAAATATAACTTTATATATTTTCTACTATTAATTCAAATAAAAGCTCGGGACATCGAGTCCCTTCTCTTTTGCCTCTTTCATTTCATTCCAAGAGGCCAAATAAAAAACTTCCAGACGAGTGGAAGTATCAAAACATATTAAAGTATTATTTTTAATATATCTTTCCCTCGTTGAGCTTTAGCACTATACAGCTTAGGCTATAAGACCAGCTGCATTAAGCAAAACCTTAATCCGGTAGTGCTTGTTAACCCATTGGCGTCTTTCGACGTTTCCGGGCAGCAGCGTCTTTCTGTATAGGAGCCTCACCTAACAAAAATATTCAATTGCCACTATTATTATATTCAATGGAATATACTAATGTCAACCGTCAACATAATTTAGTGAAACAAATACTTAAGCAAATTAAAAGCTCGGGACATCGAGTCCCTTCTCTTTTGCCTCTTTCATTTCATTCCAAGAGGCCAAAAAATAAAAACCTCGGAAAATCCGAGGTTTCAAACTACTTCTTTTTGTCGATAAAGTACGATGGCGGACTTAACGAAGCAGTGGGGCTGTAGGCAGAGCTTACTCTTCTTCCTTCCCTTATTTCCCTTATTTTAGCTCCAAGCTCATTTAAAAGGCCATTTGCCTTCTCTTTATTCTTCTTCTCTATTTCGCTTATTTCCCTCAGAAAAACCATTATCTCGGAAACAAGCTCCTGCAATTCTTTCGCACCCTTTATACCTAGTCTCCCTGCTTCATCCAGGCTGTTTATACCAAGCTTTTGCTTAAGTGCTGTAAAACACTCATTGAACTTTTCGTCCAAACTGTTGATTTCATCGATTTTAATCTGCTTTTCGTCAATAAGCTTCGAAAGCCCGTCCATACCCTCTTCGTTTATCGCCTCAGCCTGAGCCGTGGTCAACGAAAGTATGCTCTTAAGACAATCAATCTTTTGTTGAGATATTTCAACAAGTCTTTGAATATACTCCGTCCGGAGTATTGTTCATTAAAATCTCTCCTATTTAGCCACTTGAGCTGTTCTTGAATTTTGCTGCCTTGCAATTTTCATTGCCTGTTCCCATGTGTCTCGAAGTTCCTTTGCAAATCCCAGCACTTCTTCAACAATAGCACTGTCCTTCTTTAAGTTTGCATCCACAAGCCTTCTGTACATATAATCATACAAAAGCTCCAATTGATGCGCAATATCATATTTCATATCCAGCGTACAGCGGAATTCTGAAATAATATCCTGAGCCTTTATAATACTTTTGTTTGCCTTCTCAATATTTTTATCATTTAGAGCCATTTCTGCTTGCATCAAAAACTTTACAAGGCCATTATACAGCATTAATGTCAGTTCTTCGGGAGATGCGGTATATACCGAATTCTCCTTATACTGATCATATGCATTTTTAAATGCCATTAAAATCCCTCCAAGGTTTATTAGATGTAGCCATACGTTTTCCTTATTTGTTCAACAAATCAACGTTAATAATTTGAAAATTGCTGCGACAACCACGATGACTGGCTGTTCATCGCATCGAGCATTTTCTCCATCGCTGCAAACTTTCTGTAATAGTATTCCTCTTTTTCATAGAGTTTTGCCAGCATTTTGTCGATTAGAGTGTCCTTTTCTTTCATTTCATTCACTATTAGATTGTCAAACTCCGTCAAATCTCCTACCAGTCCTGCCTTTTCGAGCAAGATACCTTTCTGCCCGCTTGCATTTCTTGTAATCCTAATGTTGTCTTGGAGTATGTCATTAATTCTCTGAGCTATTCCGGATTCATTGTATCTTGTTGCCCTTTTTGCCGGATCATTTAAAGATTCGCTGTATGTATATTGTGAACTCTGGGTAAAAAGTTGAACTACTGCATCATAATTATCGTTAAGTGCTGCCTTAAGTTTTTCCTCATCTATGACAAGCTTGCCCTTGTCCTGGTATAACCCTGTTGTAATTCCTATTTGATAAAGGCTCAGGGAAGTTCCTTCTACCTTGTCATATAAAGCTCTTCTTAGGTTTGTTACGATATTCTCCAATATGCTGTCGCTTCTTAGCAAACCTGATTTAGCCTTTTCCTCCCATTTCTTTATATCATCTTCACTCATCGCTTTCTTTTGATCGTCTGTAAGCGGCAAGTAATCCCTGTCTCTTTCTTCCGTAAGAACAGAAGTGATTTTTGCTATCATTTCATTATAGCTGTTCACAAAATTCTTTATATTATTAACGACAGCATCTATATCTCCCTTAACATCAATCGTTACCGGGTCGGCAGAAGTTCCCTTAAGGGTATAGGTTACACCATCTATGGTAAATTCATTGGTGCTTCGTTTCATGCCGGAAACCCCATCCAAAGTAAACTCGGCATCTGTACCGGCAGTATAGGTTCCCCCCACCAGTCCTATTGCTTTAAGTAATCCATTTGCAGGGTCGGTGTCGGTAATTTCTATCGTTGAAGCCGCACCCAAAGTCTTCGATTCCATAATGAATCTATCGTTGAGGGAGTCATAGCTTACCTTCACCCCTGCTTTGCTGGAATTAATGGCATTGATTACATCATTTAAAGTTGCATTTGCATAAGTCTTACCCACATCAATAGTTTCATTATTTATGGTAAAGATGATATTTGCATTCGGATCCGCTACATTCAAATCACTTTTGAAGTTTGACTTAAAGTCGTCAAGTTTTGCCGACATAGATATCTTATTGCTCTTGTTGTCCGTAGCAGTAAATCCCAGTTTTTCCAGTCCGTCTTCAGGACCCTTTTTAAATATCAGCTTGTCTGAGCCGCTGCTTGAAAAAATCAGCTTATTACTTGAAGCATCTTTCGTTACATTTACAGTGCCTCCCAACTGGCTTTGAATGTATGATGCCAGTTCTTCCAAATCACTATAGTCTTTGTCTATCTCAATAGTTTTGTCTACTCCATTTACATTTATAATGAAGGTCTTACCCTTTTCATTTCCGCTTAAGTCTATGACACTTGAACTTGTCCCGGATACAATCGCTCCGTTGGCAAATCCCAGCTTGTCCAGCACATTGTTGGAATCGCCTGAAGTCAACTTCACTGTCTCTCCTGAAAGAGTTGTAAAGCTTAATTTGCTTCCGTCGTTGCTCACATGTACTTTACCGCTAAGCTCAGAATTACCGTCAATAGCTTGCTGGATTTTAGCGGTAAGATCATTTATATCCGTCGCACCGGAAATATTTATAGTCTGAGCTTCACCGTTTCCGACGGTTATTTTAAAGCTTCCGTTGGTGTATAATGAATAATCGGATTTTACATCCGAGCTTCCTGTGATATAGTTTTTCTGTCCGTTTGAAAAACCTAAAGATGAAATATAATTATTTGCCGGTTCACTTATACTTAATGTACTACCATTGACAAGACATTTAAACTCTATCGCACCGCCTGTTGTCACAACATCGATTTTCCCTGCACCAAAGGCTTTATCCAAGGCAGACTCAAGCTTTGTTTCAAGATCATTGATGTTGGCATAATCTTCTAAAGCTATTGTCTTTTTAACTCCATCCAAAGTAACCTCTATTTCTCTTCCCTGAAGGGAAAAGCTGCTTACCGTATTGCTTCCTTTAATACCGTCAACTAATCCCGATGTGCCCACAATTTTTGCTGCAGATGCCAGTGAGCTAACCGTAATGCTGTGGGTCTTAGAAGCCGCTCCTGCATTGGCAGTTACCGTCACAACGGATTCATTGCTTGAATTTACTTTAAAAGATGCAAACGCACTTGTAGACGTAAAATTGGTCTTAGGCTTCAAGACATTGAAATACTCATCTGTAATACTTCTTAATTTGCTTATTATATCCCTGTATCCGTCCCGCTTCCATTCCAATATCTGTCTTTCCTGTTTTATCTTATTAATCTTTGCATTTTCAATACTCATTAGCTGCTGTATAATAGTGTCAGTATCAAGACCTGAGGACATTCCTGTAAGTCTTATTCTGCTGTTAATCATATTTGAAATTCCATTGACCGCCACCGGATTCAACCCCTCTCATCAACTATGATTCCCGCCATTTCCAGCATCGCCGCTACCATATCCAGTATTTTCTCCGGCGGTATTTCCCTTATAACTTCTTTAGTTTCGGAATCAATAACTTTCACCATGATTTCTTTACTTTTCTCGTGTACGGAAAATTCCAACTGTGTATGAATACCGTTTATAGCCTTGTTTGCTTTCTCAATTGCATTCATAATAGTCTTTTGTGATAGTTTTTCGCTTTTTTCGTTTTCCTGCAAATATGCATCCGAACCTACTTTTCTTCCATTCGATGCTTCTTTGCCGGGATTTATGGTATTTGGTTGATAATCTTTATTCTGAGTTTTAAAAACCTGTAATTTTGCAGCATCCATGCTATCAATTTTCATAATAATCCCTCCGTGAATCTTTCTCATAAAGAATATCGGAGGATTTTTAAAATTTATTTAGTAAATGTTTAATCCAAAAACTTTGTTGCAACAATAGAATTTTGAAGCAGCAAACAAGGTATACCCTCAACTATTGGATATGCAAGAAAACTCTCATTTGAAAAATATACACTGTTCTTTTTTATAAGATCTGTTTTTGTAACCGGACAACATATCGGATGCTGAATGCTTTTTTCAAATTTCTTTTCTTCATGATTTTTTCTTATAATTATCAATCCTGTGGGATTTAGCGGATTTTGAGACACCCCAAACAATCTATGTTCAATAACGTCATAACCGCTTTCTTTTGCCGTTTTATACAGGTTCGTAACATATCCATGATATTCCATTCTTTTTCTGGCTTCCTCAGATGCAAATTCATAAGATGGTTCCAATAAAATCAAGTATTTATTTGTAATACGGTATAACTCTTTAAGTGCCTCTTTCTCTCTACCTCCATTAGGTTCAATTGAATGGCATGTATATACAATATCTATCGAATTATCCTTTAGTGGTGTGGAAAACAAATCACCGCAAAATAGGTATACATTGTTTATGCCGATTTCATTTAAGAACTTATTGGCATATTTAATTCTGGACCAGGATATATCAAAACCGTAGCATTTGATTATCTTCTTCTTTAACTTTTTTAACAGAGGTCCTAAAGTAGTTCCTTCGCCTACACCAACTTCCAGTATTGAATCATAGTCTTCCAAATTATTAATTATTTTAGCAAGGCAAGAGCAAAAATATTCTTTTAACTTTGGTTCTCTTTTATAAGCCTCTGTATAGCTTCCTGCCTGGAAATCATAACTAATCATGATATCCTCAATGGAATTATCTTTTTTCCCTTCAATTTCTTTTAAATATCTAATAATATTCTTATTTTCAAAATATAGATATTTAATTTTGCCCAGCATCTTTAATTTCTCCATCTTCTACTTCCCCCCCATTACTTTCTTACACATTCACCAATTTACATTTCTATCTTCGACATTTTATGGCACTTATTTTAGACAAAATGATAACTATACTGTTAATAGATTACCAATTAAACAATTGACGAACACTTGCAAAAATATTTCGGCAAGAAATACAATGGAGATTGTGAATATTATTAAGATACTAAGCTACATTTTAAAAAAGAAAATAGAATAAAAAAGGATTATATTTGGGCTTTTCACATCCTTTTTTATTCCCTTGTATATCACTCCAATAATTAACGTTTTTATTTATCATTCTCTACAGGTTTTAAAAGCTTTGATTCTTTATCCATTCTTCCGTCTTTTTTATACCTTCCTCTAAAGAAACTTTGGGAGTCCATCCTAAAAGCTCTCTAGCCTTTTGGTAGTTGCAAAGAAGCTTTGATATCTCGCTTTGGGGATGAATATGGGGAACATGTACTATTTTTTCTTTGTCTTTAGCTATTAAAAATGCAAGATCATTAATGCTTATATCTTTACCCAGCCCGGCATTTACTATTTCCCCATTTACTTTGTCGGAATAGCCGGCCTGTACCACAAATTCCGCACAGTCTTCAACATAGAGCAGATCCCTGGTCTGAAAACCGTCTCCATATATATTAAGAGGAAGTCCTTCCAGATTCCTCTTTATGAAAATAGCCACAACACCGCCCTCGCCGCTGGATTTCTGCATGGGACCGTAAGTATTGAAGGGGCGTATTACCACTGCCGGCAGTTTATAGGCATACCAGTAGGATAAAACCATATTCTCTCCTGCAATCTTGCTGCCCGCATAAGGTGAAGCCGGTTTTGTGGGATGTATTTCGGTTATTCCTTTTTCATCGTTTGCCCTGTCATATACCATGCAGGTACTCATGAAAACGATTTTGGTGTTGTACTTCCTGCACTGTTCCAGTACGTTAAAAGTTCCCACCACATCATTTTGAAATGTTGTGCCCGGGTCATCAATGCTGTCCTGTACGTTAATGCTTGCCGCTAAGTGATAGCATATGTCAAACTTGTTTTCAAAAAGAGTTTCAAGAACAGGAATGTTTTTGATATCGCCTTCAACAAATCCGGCAAAATTGGAATTTTGCATGAACTCTTCAATGTTCTTGCGCTGACCGTTTGAAAGGTCGTCCAATACCCACACCTTGTGCCCGTCATCTAAAAGTTTCTTAACCACCCAGCGTCCTATAAATCCGGCGCCTCCCGTTACCAATATATTCAAGCTCCATCATCCTCTCTATATAATATATTTTTGAAGTACATCCTTAACATTTGAAATTACATACTCGACATCCTCTCTTTCCATCTTGGGGAACAGAGGAAGGGTTATTATTCTCTCATATAAATCTTCAGCCTGGGGACACAAACCTTTTTTATATCCCAATTTTCTGTAGAACGGATGGTAATATACAGGAATGTAGTGGACATTTACTCCTATCTTTCTTGCTTGGAGTTCTTCAAATATCTTTTTCCTGCCGCAATTAAGTCTCTCCGGCTTCAACTTTAAAATGTACAAATGCCATGATGAATTTGCTCCGTCAAGCTGGTATGGCACAACCACCTCATCAATTGACTCAAAAGCTTCAGTATAGAGTTTTGCATAATCTCTTCTTAATTTAAGAAATCTATCGGATTTTTTGAGCTGGCTTATACCTAAGGCAGCCTGAATATCGGTCATTCTGTAATTATAGCCGAGATACTGCTGTTCATAATACCATGGACCGTGATTTTCCAACAAGTCTTCCTTTTCCCTTGTTATGCCATGGGTTCTGAAAAGAGTGAGTTTTTTATACAATTCTTCACTGTTTGTCGTGATTGCACCGCCTTCACCGGTCGTGATATGCTTTACCGGGTGAAAGCTAAAGGTTGTGATATCTCCTAAACTACCGATTTTTCTACCTTTATACTCTGCACCAAGGGCATGGGCTCCGTCCTCTATTACCAATAGATTATATTCCTCGGCAATTCTCAATATTTCGTCCATATCACAGGGTTGTCCGGTAAAATGCACCGGTATGATTGCCTTGGTTTTTTCGGTAATCTTGGCCCTGATTTCCTTCGGATTAATATTGTAGGTATCGGGATCAATGTCAGCAAATACAGGCTTTGCCCCCATATACAGCAAACAGTTGGCAGAAGCTGCAAAAGTAATGGGAGTGGTGATCACTTCGTCCCCCTCTTTTATCCCTGCAGCAAAACATGCCGCATGAAGCGCTGCTGTTCCATTGGATATGGCAACAGCATACTTTGCACCGGTATACTGTGCCAAATCCTCTTCAAATTCTTTTATTTTGGGGCCTGTGGTTAGATAATCTCCTCTTAATACTTCAACTACGGCATTAATATCATCCTCGTCAATCCACTGACGTCCGTAAGGTATGAATCTCTGCTCTGTTCTCTTATCCATATGTATTTCTCCCTGAAAATGTAGTTTATTTAAACGTGGTTTATAGAACGGATAATTTCATGAAGTTATTTTTATTATTTCTTCAACTATACGCCTTACTCCTTCTCCATCCACCAACTTTTGCATTTTTTTGCTGAGAGATACTCTTTTTTCATAATCCGCGCACAAAAGCTTAATCTTTTGCAATAACTCCATATCCGCGAGCTCTCCATGCCATCCCAAGCTGATTATGTAGCCCTCGGAAGACATCATATCCACCATTTCCCTCTGGTTATCGGCGATAACAATTGCCAAAGTTGGCGTCCCACAGGCACATAACTCGTACAATGTGCTTCCGCCTGCCGATATTGCCATATCGGACTTTAGCATTATTTCGGACATTCTGGAGACATTCTCATGCAGTATAACGTTTGCATTTTTTTTTGCACAGCTTCCGAAGGCTATCCACATTGGTAAAGCCGCTGCCTACAACAATATTAATCCCTATATCTTTGAATTCTTCCTCCGAAAGAATAATACCGGCGAGCCTCAAGCTCAGATTAAAAGGGTCTGAACCCCCTGTCGTTATCATTATTTCTCGTACATCCCTGTTTATTATTCTCTCGGACAAGTTTTTAAATTCATCCTTATGAGATTATATTTCAAGCCCAAAAGCATAATTTCGTCGTTGCTGTATTTGGTGTAGTTAAAAGTTGTAGCTGTAATATTGCCGTTTATCAGCACATCCACAGGATATACAAATTTATTCACATCATCAATATAACAAAGCTTTTTTATATGCGGCTTAAGCTTCAAAAAAAACTCCCGGCTAACGTTATAGGAGTCAATAACCAGTATATCCAGATTAAATTCCTTAATCCGGCAAATTATTTCTTCTGCATCCTCTTCAAGTTCTGAAACATCTCCATAGAAAAAGCCGTCTGAATGCCCGATCTTTCGACACTGCATTTCTATCACTTCAAACTTGTCCTGCCTTATCCTTGAAATTCCCTGTTCAAACCGGCTTAAGAAAAAACACCGGCACCGGCATTTCTAAACCCTTTTGCCAGTGACAAACAACGCATTATATGTCCCATGCCAATATCGCTACTGCCATCAGTTCTGATTCCTATATTCACCATATCAACCTCTCAGTCAACTTTCTCTGTTCAATTTAGAGGCTTTGGCATATTTTTCCTGCCACTTTATATTTACAGCAATTGTATTCACAATAACTATCTTTCTCTACTAGCTAATTTAATTTATTACGTGTGTTTTCTTCTACCAGCTCAATTATCCCCATATTCCTATTGTACAAAAATGCGTCTTTATGGGAATCAATAGCAACCGCACAGGAGGGTCTTTCTATTAAAACATAACCTTCTTTTTTCAGTCTTCCAACAGCCTCATCTATATTATCGACACTATAACATATATGATATGGAGTATTGACTGACTTGGTAATAATGCTGTTTATTGAAGACTCGGTATCCATTGGTGCAACCAGTTCGATGCAATAATTCCCAAGATTCATAAACTGAATTGAAACCCTCCTATTCTCGTCAAGTACAGTTTTTCCTACTTTTTTGCGCCCAATTTTTAGAAATTCCTCAATAGAAGCATCCATAGTTTTAGCTGCATAACCAAGATGGTGTATTCTTATAATACCCTTAATTCCCCGAATTCCTTTCTACAACGAGTGTTTGATTCTTTTAAATCTAAAACATATTTTTTGCTGCCTGCTGAATCGACTTCTAAAAGGGTATAGCCCAATCTTTCAAATAAATCCTTTACCGGATTATTTTTTTCTGTTGGCTTATAGTATGTAATCAACTTTTTATAACCGGACTTTTTATAAAAATCCTCAATAAAACCTATTATCTGATCTTCAATAAACCTGCCCATAACCCTGCAGCTTAGCAAAAACGTGTCCAATTCAACTTCACTGTCGGTCTTATGCTTTGTTATCACCACACTGACCATTCCGCTATCCCCAAATCTGTCACTGACATTAACTACAAAGCCATCAAAGCCCTCCTCATCTATCAAAGCCAAGAGCTCCTGTTCACTATACCTCTTTGTAGTCAAATTGAATTGATTGGTTTTTTGTGTAAGCTGCGCAGCCCTTTGAACATTTTCTGCTCTAATCCTGTGAATTTCAATCTTAGTTTCCAAAGTTCTCAAAAAGTCTTCATAAGAAGCGCTGGATTTCTGTGCGTCTCTTCGCTTCATATTCTGACGGTATATTTCGGTTTTCACAGTATCTTCATCCGTTGGGCTTAATATATAGAAATAATTATTATAAAGTTCAATCGCAAAATCCGCAAGTTCTGAAGTATCTTGCGGAAAATCCGGAACAGTTACCTCCGGAAGCTCCCTTTTTACGCTTTCCCTTTCTATCGGATTATCGTCAATAAATACCATAGAATCAAGCCCAATATTGAGCTCTTCGGATAAATCCCTTATATTTTGGATTTCAAATCCCAATTTATTTTTAGTGCAACAAAGTCTTCCTCTCTAAGCACCATGTGTTTATGCTCTCTAATAATCTTTATCGCATCATCAAAATTATTTTTTGAAACTACAGCAAGTATTATTCCTAAATCCTTTATTTCTTTCAGCCTTCTTTGAAAATCCTTATACCTCGCACCTTCCTTGAAATCCGCCAGCTCTATTCCTTCCGGACCGGCTTCCCCTACAACACCGCCCCATAAGGTATTATCGAGATCTAAAATCAGGCATTTTTTTCTTATACCTTTAACAGAGGCAACACATCTATTAATATGCTGCTCCAGTAGTTTCTCAGCCTTCATTGAATATTTTATCCCGCCCAAATACCATAACTTTTTGGAGTAGAACTGTTCCCTTCCTTTTTCCTCAACAATACTTTTCAAGTCAAAAACGTAGACATTTCTATATTTGCGGCTCAGCAAAAAAGGCCTTCTTCCCACAAGAATTCAAGCCTTCTTTCTCTTGACCCAGACTTTGCACTCTCAATTTTTCTCATCCACAAATCAATATTGCTCACAAAGAAGGTAATATCGGGATTGTTTTTTACTGCTTCTTCAATATAACCTATGTTCATATCAATAGTGTTGTCATTTTTGCTTTGACCTTTGAACATTTCATATCCGTCAATAATAATAAAAATTACATTCGGTCCAAAAGAATACAATCCGGAATTAGGGTTTATTATCTCCTGTACCCACGTTCCATATCCTTCGGTCTTGTATACATCATACAGCTTTGACAACCTGCCAATAACAGAATCTAAGTTTATGTTGGAAATCACTGACAGTTTCAAAGCGATCACTCCTTAACATAATCTAAAAAGTCACCTACTTTTTTTATATCCGGTACCTTCTCAAAAGGAATTTTTATGTTTAGCTGTTCTTCAACCTCAGCCACCAATCTGATGTGATTTAATGAGTCCCATGCAGAAGTTTCCTGTCTTGAAGTTTCAAGACTTATACTTTCTTTATCAAGGTTTAATATTTCGGACACCAATTCAATCAGTTTTTCCATCCAAATCAGCACCTCCCGGTTATCGGACTTATTTTATCAATATCAACTATTACTCTCATATACTTCTCAATCTTTACCTTGTTTTGAGCCCAGATGCTTTCAGTAATAGCCTGCAATGTTATATCCTCATAACTGTCGTTTATTTTGACGTGCTGTTTCAATATGCCTTCTGTCACAAAACCAAAGTTCGTATGCAAATGTACAACCTTTTCATTGCTAGACATCGTCCTGCAAAATACTTTATTAACTTTCAAATCATAAAACGCGTGATTTAACAACGAATATTCCATAACTATTCCAAGCCCGCTATTTATAAATTCCTGTTCAACTAAGTAATAACCGAATTCAAGATTATTATTCTTTTTGTAGAAATCATAGCACAATACACCAAAGGGCCTGCTTCCCAAAAAACATATGTAATAGCTTTTTTCACTGTTATTTCTCAAATGCTCAATGAATCTGGCATGTTCCTTTTCAGTAATAATTTCCTGGTTAAACATTCTCTTCCTTACAAAATCCTGATTGCGCCAGTTCCTTAATTTGTCGATGTATATATTATCAAGCTCAAGAATATTTATATAATTTACATACCCATCTTTCAACTTATCATTGTCCATTTCAGCGGTGTCCCCCTCTCAATATCTTCTGATGCTTTCCGGTTTAAAACCTGCTCAAAGTATTTTGGCTCCAAACCGTCTGCAGGTCTTATTACCTTTATGTTTTCCTCTGTAAAGGCCTCTCCTTTTTTTATATCTTTCACAACAAAAATCGATCTTCTGTGACTGCGGCTTATTGCTTCATTTTCCGAAATACTATAGCTGATCTTTCCTATGGATTTTTCCGCCGCCCTTACATCTTCAACCATCTTTCTAAACTCCTCCGGCTCCATGGAAAAAGATGAATCGGGACTTTTGATTTTTCTACTCAAACAAAAATGTTTTTCAATAACGCTTGCTCCCATGCAACCGCCATAATCGCAGAAACCGAACCCATGGAATGGTCCGACAAACCCACGGGAACATTAAATGTATCTTTTAAGTGGGTTATAGTTTTTAAATTCATTTGTTCCGGCACTGCCGGATAGGCACTGGAGCATTTCAATAGACAGAAATCACTATTTCCCTGAGCCTTAATGATTTCCACAGCTTCTTCAATTTCTCCCAAAGTTGCCATACCTGTTGACATAATAATAGGCTTTCTCTTTGACGCAATATATTTTATTAGTGGAATATCTACAATCTCAAAAGAAGCTATTTTGTAAAACTCAACACCAAGTTCCTCCAAAAAGTCCACAGCCGATTTATCAAAAGGAGTTGAAAAAAAGTCAATTCCTGCTTTTTCAGCTTCTTCTTTGAGCCGTCCATGCCATTCCCAAGGTGTATTTGCTTTCTGAT
This sequence comes from Acetivibrio straminisolvens JCM 21531, assembly GCF_000521465.1. GTDB lineage: Bacteria > Bacillota > Clostridia > Acetivibrionales > Acetivibrionaceae > Hungateiclostridium > Hungateiclostridium straminisolvens. The sequence continues at coordinate 47,921 of NZ_BAVR01000010.1, read as the reverse complement.
ACAAACCGTATAAATTTTCGCCTTTCCAAGTACCGCCATTTATATGAAAGTATTTTTTATCACAATTTATGGTCATAGTGTCCGGTGTATAAGTCTGTATTTTTATACAATCCGCACCGGCTTCTTTTGCTGCATGTATTATTTCGACTGCTCTATGAAAATCTCCTGCATGGTTTGCAGACATTTCCGCAATAATGTAACAGGGACACCCCTCACCAATTTCCCTATTCCTGATTTTAATTCTTCTGCTTTGCATATATATCACCCCTGAAATTATTTATCTAAATAATTTCGATATAGGACTGCAGAGGACTTATCGGCAATCTCTGGATTCTGTAAGAACTCAATCCTAAAACTTCTTTCAGCGCTATAGTCTCTCCCGGAAAATCGCCGACATTAAGTTCGTCGAATCCTATTATCGTTCCTTTTGTAATGTGATCTTTTATTAACTTCAAACACTCTTTTGTCGGCTCATAAATATCGAAATCAAAATATGCCAATGCAATTATAGTATGGGGATTGTCCTTTAAATATTTCTTTAAAGTTTCAGTAGCATCTCCTTTAATCAATTCATACTTTTTTATATGTGAAGTCGGGCTTTCCGACTCATGATAGTCCAACACCTTCTCTAAGTGTTCCTCATAGTTTTCAGTTACACTATAGTCACCTTTTCTAAGCCCTTTGTCCATGCTTGTAACTGACGGAAAACCCTCAAAAGTGTCAAATCCTACAATCTTTCTGTTGTAATTAAACGGCTCATAAATACCTCTAAAATTTTCGAACAACACAAGGTTTTGTCCCCACCTTACGCCAAATTCCATAATAATTCCATGGACATTAATTATTTTCCTATACAGTTCATGCATAAACAGCTGTCTTGATAAGGTTTGTCTGTTGGTATAAAGCCCCAAGTTTGAAAGCAATTCATTTTCAGGTATGGGACTATTCTTGAACAGGTCGTAAAAATTCTTACGTTTACTACGTTCTTCATCACTGCAATGTATCTTTGTATTGAAATCAGTTGCCATAATTTATATCGCTCCCATTTATTAGATTTGAATACATTTTAACCTGTTAAGAGCTGCTACTTTACCCTTTTAGCAACAACTTGTATCTCTCTTCCAATATTAATTTCAGATAACTTCCGGTATATCATGAAAATGTCTTCTGTGCGACCTACTTCTTTAAACTTTGACTCAAATTGCAGCCTTTTTGAATGCAATACCTTCCCAAGTTCCTTTTCTTTTATGTATCTTCATCCATCAATAAAAATATTTCCAAAGGAAACGAAGATGTCTGATAGATAATTTCAAACCCTGTCCTGTTAAGGAAGGTCCTGAAGCTCTCAAAGTTCCAATAATTCAAATGGTCCGGGAAATGTATCCAATATGGTTCCGTTTTATGATAAGCTGCATAAACCCTTTGCAAAAGGTTAAAATCGTTTGGGACTTCAATAGATAAATAGCCTTTCTCAGACATAAATTCCGACTTTATCTTTTCCATAAAATCATAAGGATTAGGTATATGCTCCAATACAAAGCTGAGATTTACCAGTTCAAATTTTTTGCCAAATCCGTTTTTATCCGCAAATTCATTTCTAACATTGAGCCCTTTCTCATTGCATTCCTTTGCTCTGCTTTCTGACGGTTCTATACCGTAAGATTTAAATCCTTGCTTTTCAAATTCCCTAAGGAGCTCGCCGTTACCGCATCCTATATCTAGTATTTCTCCGGATTCTATTAGGTTTTTTATTCTTGTCACTTTTTCTTTGAGATTTATTTTGCTTAATTCATCTTTATATTCTTTAGAGTAAAATGTATTCAAAAAATCATTGTAAGGATAAGGATAAACGTGATAAAAGCCGCAGTCTTTACACTCAATTACCTTGTATTCACTATTAATGTTATAATAATTTTCAAACTCATGTTTTTTCTCTATCATAAATAAAATCCTTTCTTAATATTTTTTATACCAGCTTTTTCTGTTCAACATTTGCATTGATCTTACATAGCTCAGGATTTAATTTTATAAACTCCAGGACCTCCTCAAAGCCAAATTTTCCGTCATACCTGTCATACAATTTATCGTAAATTATAGAAATCAACTCAAAGTCTTCGCTTGTATCCAGCGTCCACCTAAGGTTAGAATAATCCGTATCATTTTTAAAGTAGTATATATCTTTTTCATAGCTTTCATACATATAAGGAGTAACATGCTCTCTCTGATGGCTTTTTGTTGCATTATAAAAGGCATCTTCCAATACTTTAAAGGAAAACACCTCAACATCAAGTCCCTCGGGAATGTTCTCTGAGTTAAATCATTTCCTGCATTTGTTACCAATATATAATTGTTGGAAGTATAAAATTCCACTACCTTATCCAATAACACAGGATCAATCAAAGGACAGTCCGAAGTAATACGAATCACCGTATCTAGGTCGTTTTCTTTAGCTGCATAATAATACCTCGACAGCACGTCATCCTCACTGCCGCAAAACCATTTCACACCGTTTTTTTTGGCCTGTTCCACTATTACCTTGTCCATTTCCAATGCGGTAGTCGCAATAATTATTTCATCCAACAGCTTTGATAGCTTCAACCTGTCTATTACGTGCTCTATAACCGGCTTTCCGCACAAATCCAACATAACCTTGCCAGGTAATCTTGTTGAACCCATTCTTGTTTGAACAATAGCACCTGTTTTCATATACTCCTCCTATCTTATCAAGTAATGGTTATTTCTTTTTTCGAAGTAAAAACATTACATCTACGTTGTCATTATTTAGGTATTTGAATTTCTCTTCCTTTACTAATTCCAGTTCCGGAAATCTATCAAGATAAAGCTTTGAAAAATTAGTTTTCCAGAGAAGGTTATCATTGCCTCTATAATTTATTTCCGTATATTCATCGGCATAATATTCTAATCCCCAAATATATTCTTTTGTGCATCGGTATATTTCATCAAGCACCCGGTTTATATTGTCAGGTGATATATGAATTAATACTCCGCTGGTAAATACCATATCAAAATATCCGTCTTTAAAAGGTATATCATCCCCAACCCCTGAATGATATTTATCCCTTGAGTAAGACTTTTCGCCTTTTCAACCGCATATTGCTGAAGCTCTATCCCATATAGATTGCCAAACCCCATATACTGAAGCATCCTAAGCTGATTGCCTACATTGCATCCAACTTCCAGAATTCTCTTATTCTCCAATCCCAGCCCTAATAAGAATCTGTTGTTCATATCCTGCCTGGTTATGCCGTATTCATTTTTATAAAAGCTGTTAAGCTCTTTAGGGCCGAATATACATCTATCGGTATAATCCTTACCAAACTGGCCTGACCATGTGTTTTCCTGCAAATTGCCCATCATATTCTATTCCTCCTGTTATTTTGCTGCCACTTTCAAATCATTATACTTATAACGTACTGTTTTTATAAGCTTATCTTCCTCAAGTGCAAGGCCCAACTTATTAGATATTCTCTTAAGATTTAATTTCACTATATCTTCTATTGTCTTTTGATCCATACAGGTAAGATTAATCCTGAAATCCTGTCTATCGCCCGAATTTAAAAGATATTCCTCCACATCTTTTACAGCATTGGTTTCCCTTACATATTCAAATACAGGAGTACCGGGAAGAGGTATCAGATATCCTACACTTGGGTAGATTTCTGCCTCATAGCAGCAATCAAAAGTTTCTTGTAAAGTCTTTTCCGTCTCCTGCGGATACCCTATCACAAGGCTCGTCCAAGTAGCAAGTCCTGCTTTTTTAAGTACTCTTGTCTGTTCAATAAATTCTTCTTTTTTAAGCTTCTTATTCATAGCCTTTAAAATTTCTTGATTTGCAGATTCAAGAGAATAGCCGAGCCCAACGCAACCAGCTTCTTTTAACTTTTTGGCAACTCCAATATCCTTTTCTTTAAATAAATTTCCTCTGCAGCACGCCTTCCAAAATATTCCTAAGTCATATTGCATAAGAGTATCCACAAATTCCTCACATTGTTTTATTGAATAAAATGTAAGTTCATCAAATAAATTTACATAGTTTATATTATATTTTTCTTTAAGATGTTTCATTTCTTCACATACAGACTTAGGCGAACGGACTCTGTATTTATCCTTTTTGAAAACATGGTAGCAAAATGTGCAGTTAAATGCACAGCCTCTAGCGGTATTTACAGGTAATGACCGAAGTTCTTCATACGGAACCGGATAGGGTTCATTCATATATCTTTTACTCTTTTCAATATATAAATCTACGTCAAATAAATCCCAGTTTATAAAAGGAATGCTGTCGATATCCTTTGTTGCCTCCCTTTTGGGTGTTTTGTAAATCTTACCGTCCTTTTTATAATATATTCCTTTTACCTTTGAAAGATCCTCTTTGTTTTCCAAAGCTTTTAAAACTTCGATATCAGCTATGTCTCCCTCACCTATAACTGCAATATCAGCTTCAGTCTTTTCAAGCAGGAGCTCAGGCACAGAAGATGCCACAGAATTTCCTACAATTATGGGCACATTTTTATGTTTTTTAATTATACTGCACAGTTTTTTTACCTGTTTATATCCTGTGACGATACAACCCATTGCTGCCACATGAAAATCTTTTTCTTTTATCATGTTTTCAACTTCATCATCACTGTAACGGTAAGCATCAATATCAAGTATTTCCAGTTCATAGCCAGCATTGTGGATTGCCGTGGCTATATAAGCCAGTCCTAAAGGCGGCAAAAGTGTTGGTGATTCGGGTCTTAATGAAATATTTATCAGTAATATCTTCAATAGTTGTCACCCTTCGTAATTATTTTATAATTATTGCAAAAAAACAATTAAATTAATTTTTCTCTGATAAGTAACTCTTTTATTTGTGATTTGGTTAGAATCTTTTCTTTTTGAGAGCTATAATTGCTTATAACCGCTTTTCTGGCATTTGAACAGTAGTTATCATCAAAAGGAGGCTTTATTACGTACATATCATTCAGCTCAATGGCTTTTGTCGATTCATCCTCCGACATAAGTTCCTCATACATCTTTTCACCAGGCCTTAACCCTATTTTCTTAATCTCTATCTTTTTGGGATCAAGGTTATTCTTTTGGCACACATCCTCAATGACCACTTCTGCCAGATCTTTCAACCGGATTACAGGCATTTTCAGCACGAAAACCTCCCCACCCTTTGCAATATTGCAAGCTTTTATGGTGAGTTCCACTGCCTGAGAAAGGGACATCATAAATCTTGTCATTTCCGGCTCGGTTACCGTAATATATCCCTTTTCTAAAACCTGCTGCTTAAATAGAGGAATTACAGAGCCCCTTGAGCCCATTACATTTCCAAATCTAACAGAAGCAAATACAGTATCTACGCCCCCTCTTGCATAATTGTATGAGGACATAAGCCTTTCTGCCAGAAGCTTTGTCGCACCCATGGTATTGGTTGGGGAAACAGCCTTGTCACTGCTGGTATAAATTACTTTTTTTACTTTATTCGCCAAGGCACAGGCTATTACATTCTGGCTTCCAATAACATTGGTCTTAACTGCCTCAAAAGGATTATATTCGCATGCGGGTACATGCTTAAGAGCTGCAAGATTAAACACAATATCGATACCATTCATTGCCCTGTCCAATCTATCCTCATCTCTTACGTCACCGATAAGATATCTGATATTGGTGTTTTCCCTGAACTTTTCAGCAAGCACAAACTGTTTGTACTCATCCCTGCTGTAAATTCTGATTACTGCAGGATTTTCAATCAGAATACGTTCAATTAAAGCCTGTCCGATGGAGCCTGTCCCACCGATAATCAATATCCTTTTGTCCTTAAACATACTGATTCCCGCTTTCTTTCAGTATAGATTCAATTTCATCTTTAAAATTAAAACTTTCTTTTAGATAATCGGAAATTACGTCCCTTAACTTGATATGTTTCATTCCTTCGATATAAGCTCCGCCCTCTGTGGCATTGATAAATATCCTTTGCTCATTTAGGATCCTGTTTTCAATCCAGTATTTATAACTTAACAGTCCCAGGGATGTATACAGCATCTCTCCGTTTTGCCCTTTTACTCTCCTCATGTTTTTTAATTCCGGCGAGTAAATGCTGGTGTGGCTGCCATGTTGGGCATGATTTTTTCCGTTCACATACGCCAAGTCCTGTCCCACTAATATAATAGGATTTCCTCCCATTTTAATAGCTATATCAAGTATAGTGGTCGCAACCGATCCGCCCGAATCCACTGTATATTCAGAGCCATTATCATACTTTCCGTAATACGCCACCAACTTCGGACCCAAATAACGTGAAATAGTATAAGAAGCAGCAGTTGCGAGATAAATAAGAGGAATACCGATATTTTCATATCCCTTTATCTGGTTGTATGTCGCCTCTTGCGGGTCAATAATGGCAAACAAATCTGGCTCTATATTCCTCATAAGAAGAGGTCTTAGGGCAGAACCCGCTGAAATAATGAGCGCCCTATTTTTTGCTTCTCTTAGCAAATCTATATTTTTATCAAGGGAAGGTCCGGTAGATACAACAATTATCGGGACATCTTTAAACTTGTCAAAAAAGATCCCTACATTCGGACTGTTTAGCTTCAAGTTTTCACTTGCATTATTTTGCAAATTGTTGTTATAATCATCGGTAATACTTTTCTTAAGATTCCAATTTTCCATTACAAATTTGAAATATTCGTTTTCCGAAGGAATTGCTTTCAATGAGGCGGGATGCGTTATAAAATTAACTTCATCAAAATTATCATCAATTATTTTTTTTACTCTTTTCGAGATGTGAACAACATCCTTTGAAACAATCAGAAAAATGCATGGATTTTCCAATATAGAACAAAGGTCCATATTCTCCAATGCTGACTTAAAAACCGTCAAATTATTCTCTATTACATACAGCCTGCTGCCCGACCCCAAAAGCCCGGCAATTTTCTCAATATGATAACCAAGCCCAAACCCGTACAGAATATGGGTAGGAAATTCCGGGTTGTAATGTTCCCGGGCAAATCTGTCTGCTTCAATATGCGGATGATATTTACTGTGCAAAAAATGGCTTTTACTCTCGCCGCAAAAGCTTTGAGTCACCTTTAAAGTCTTTTGCCCTTCGCCATTTTCTATAATACGGTACATATTTGAATCAACATAAATATTCTTTATTTCATTATATATATCCGGATATCTTTTTTCAGCAACTCCAGATTATTCTCCAGCACTGTCATTATCCAATACTCCCTTTATGTTCGCAAGTTGTTCCTGCCATATGTTTACTATGGGTACCAGCTCATATTCCAACAAATCACTAATCAGGACATAATCCATATTTTCATAGGCCTCCGAAATCTCTCTCAATATGGAATTTGCCTGCGAGATATCCATCGAATACTCTCCGTGTATATCCTTTGTACCCTCTATAGCCTGGGTAAGCCATTCAATCCCTTCTACGAGGTCAACCATCATTCTTGTTGCTACGTCTTCCCTTCCGCTCTGAAAAAATTCTACTATCTGCCCAACTCCCTCAGAAGCTTTTACAATATATTCTGCTGCCGTACCTATAATTTCCTTTTTCAAGGCATACTGAGACATTCTACTCCCTCCTTTTTATCAATTTCTTCTATTACTTTTTTGACAATTCGTCAATAAGGACAATTTTTTCTTTTACTTCGGTATACTGCATAAGCAATCCCTCATACAGATATTTTAATCTCTCCTGTATATCGGATATATGTTCCATTCTTCTTTCTCTTTCATTCTTAATGGCCTGAATAAAGTATTTACTTAAAGGTTCAACGAAATATTTATAGATATCACAGTTCTCGATTTCATCTGTTAACCTGTCAATCTGCTTCCACTTGGCATTGTGATTACCTCTAATATTATTTAATATATCGAGAATTAAATCTATTCTCTTTATAGCTTTTTGTTTTATTTCACTGCTTTGATTGTGAATGTTATCCAAAATATTTCTAATTTTGGCTTCTTTGTCTTTTACACTTCCTGCATCAAATTCCTCTTTGAATTTCTTATCCAGCATTCCCTTAATGTCATATTCCTTTGTGCAGTATCTTTCTATGATTTCATTTAAAGGCACATTCTCTATTCCTCTTATCGGCAACCCATCTTCGGAGCCATTCAAATACAACCTGTCCGAATAGATCCTGACATATTCCTCAAAATAAAATTTTATGGAAAGCATACTCTCAGTGGTATATACATCATTACCGTAAATATCTTTTTCAAGGAGATAGTATTTGATGTTTTGCTCTATATGCTCCCGGATGCTTTTGTCCTGTTCCTGCTTTAATACTGCTCCTTGTGCGTAAGATTCCATATTTGGAAAAGACAAATTCTGACCTATTAAAATTATCGGATTGCATCCCATATACCTGGCAATATCCAAGGATAGATTCGACACAGAAGAACCGGAGCGCAAGTATTCTGCACCGTCAATTCCCATCTTATTGTCAATCCAGTCTCCATATTCAAGTACATTGGTTTTAAAATATATTTTCGGTCCGTTATAATTTTTCAGCCCGTCATAATGAACCGAAAGAGTATAAGCAAAATATATTTCATCGGATTTTACATTGTTAAATATCCGGCTTTCAGCCTCACCGCCATCCACGCCCACCATAATATGGGGTGTAATCCCCCTGTTTTCCAAAATATTAATTGAAGAACCTGCTGAAATGATGACAGCTTTATCGTACAAATCTTTTAAAAGATGTATATTTCTATTCAATGCCGGACCTGCAGAGACAATAATTGCGGGAATATTGGCAAAAGCAGATTTATATTCCTTGATATGTGCGCTTCTTGCCAACTGTAACATTCCCTCAAACAAATTGGTTAACCATGTTTCCGCAAAAAAAACACTTGTATTGGTATTTATTTGATGCAATTTCGCAAATCTTATATAATCTTTTTTTAAATTCAACCACCATTCCTCATAAACTTTTCTATAACTTAACAATTCACTAAACTCCACACTGTCTATCTGACCTTCTTCCCTGAGCGATAAGAATACCCTTCCGGCATCTTCGGTATCTTCAGTAATTATAAACAGTATGTTTTCATTCAATATTAAATGTGTAATATCTCTTGTGTTAAGAAGCTTTAGAAACACATTTCTGTCGGGCTCAATTACAATTTTGTTTTTATCGGGAAATCTTTTTTCAAGTTCTTCAATATGATATCCGCATCCAACACCTAAAACTGCAATTGTATCAAAACCTTTTAAATCAATTCTTTCTGTCCATCGAACCGCCTCTGTCTTGGGGTCATATGTGCTGTGCACAAAAAATGTGTGTTCTCCCTTTCTTACTTTAAAGTTTGGCATTCCGTTCCTTGACTTTTCAAGGACAACACTGCTTTCGAAATCTTTAGTATTCAAATCTTCGAAAACTTGTGCCAAATACGGATATTTTTCCTTTAAAGCATCGATATTATGCCTGAATATGTCGCCCATAAACTCCTCCTGCATGTTAAATATTCTAAAAAAGGCCGGCAAGAATCCCTGCCGGCCTTTTGTTCAGCAACATTATGCTACATTATAATTTTGCATTATAATTTAGCCCAATAACTGAAGAACTCCCTGCGGAACCTGGTTGGCTTGAGCCAACATTGCCGTAGCAGCCTGATTGAGAATATTATTCTTTGTAAAGTTCATCATTTCCTGAGCCATGTCTACGTCTCTGATTCTTGATTCAGATGCCTGCAGGTTCTCTGCTGCTGTATCAAGGTTCTTTATTGTATGCTCCAACCTGTTCTGTTTAGCTCCAAGTTTTGCCCTTTCTGTTGATACTTTGTTAATTGCTGAATTGACCAGCGCAATAGTAGCTTGGGCATTACTGGATGTATCTACCAACAAGGCAGTTGCTTGTACACCTAAAGCGGTAGATCTCATATCTCCTACTGTAATTGAGAGAACCTCACCTTTATTGGCACCAATCTGCAGTATCTTTCCACTTAAGCTTCCTGTCAGCAAATTCTGGGTGTTGAACTGAGTCTTATCACCTATACGTGTGATTTCTGCAGCCAATTCATTCAATTCAAGTTTGATAGCACTTCTATCCTTAGCCACGTTTGTGTCGTTTGCAGCCTGCACTGCAAGCTCTCTCATTCTTTGAAGTATTGCGTGAGTTTCAGTCAATGCCCCTTCTGCAGTCTGTATCAACGAAATACCGTCCTGAGCATTTTTTGATGCCATCTGCAAACCTCTAATCTGCGCTCTCATCTTTTCTGAGATGGAGAGACCTGCCGCATCGTCTCCGGCTCTGTTGATTTTGTAGCCTGATGACAATTTTTCAAGGGACTTTTCCTGTGCGGATGCATTTACTTTTAATTGTCTATGAGCGTTATACGCCATAATGTTATTGTTAATTCTCATAAATCATTCCTCCTTGATTTTCATGCATCCTTGCCATAATTTATTGTTCAAAAATAATTAATCAATATACTAAGTACTATCCCAGTAACTGAAGAACTCCCTGCGGAACCATATTGCTTGTGCCAACATTGCTGTAGCAGCCTGATTGAGAATATTATTCTTTGTAAAGTTCATCATTTCCTGAGCCATGTCTACGTCTCTGATTCTTGATTCAGATGCCTGCAAGTTCTCTGCTGCTGTATCAAGGTTCTTTATTGTATGCTCCAACCTGTTCTGTTTAGCTCCAAGTTTTGCCCTTTCTGTTGATACTGTGTTGATTGCTGAGTTAATTTTTGTAATAGCCGATTGAGCATTTGCAGAATTGTTAACAGTCAGACCCGATACCGCAAGCTTTGTAGCTGTCATTGTTCCTATTGTTATAGTCAAGGTTTCACCTTTATTGGCACCTATTTGAATTGTAACCGGATTCGCACTTGTTAATCCGCCGGCCAACAGTGTTCTGGTGTTGAACTGGGTTTTATTTGCTATTCTAGTTACTTCTTCTGCTAATTCTTTTATTTCAAGGGCTATGGCACTTCTGTCCTTCGTTACGTTTGTATCGTTTGCAGCCTGCACTGCAAGCTCTCTCATTCTTTGAAGTATTGCATGAGTTTCCTGCAATGCTCCTTCTGCTGTCTGTATCAATGAAATACCGTCCTGAGCATTTTTTGATGCCATCTGCAGACCTCTAATCTGGGCTCTCATCTTTTCAGAGATGGACAGACCTGCTGCATCGTCTCCGGCTCTGTTGATCCTATAACCTGATGATAATTTCTCCAAGGACTTTTCCTGTGCCGATGCATTTACTTTTAACTGTCTGTGGGCGTTATACGCCATAATGTTATTGTTAATTCTCATAAATTCATTCCTCCTTGATTTTCATGGCATCCTTGCCACAATTTTGGGTTTAAAGATAATTAATCAAAATGCTAAGTACTATCCCAGTAACTGAAGAACTCCCTGCGGAACCATATTGGCTTGTGCCAACATTGCTGTAGCAGCCTGATTGAGAATATTGTTCTTTGTAAAGTTCATCATTTCCTGAGCCATGTCTACGTCTCTAATTCTTGATTCAGATGCCTGCAAGTTCTCTGCTGCTGTATCGAGGTTCTTTATTGTATGCTCCAACCTGTTCTGTTTAGCTCCAAGACTTGCTCTTTCTTTCGATACTGAATTAATTGCATCATTAATCTTCGAAATAGCCGATTGAGCTGCCAAAGTACTTGCAACGCTCAGAGCTGATATTGAAAGTTTTGCAGCTGTCATTGTTCCTATTGATATAGTTAAGGTCTCTCCTTTATTGGCACCAATTTGAATTGTAATTCCATTTGAACTAGCCAATCCGCCGGCCAACAGTGTTCTGGTGTTAAACTGGGTTTTTTGCGCTATTCTGGTTACTTCGTCCGAGAGTTCCTTTATTTCGAGGGCTATGGCACTTCTATCCTTAGCTACGTTTGTATCGTTTGCAGCCTGCACTGCAAGCTCTCTCATTCTTTGAAGTATTGCATGAGTTTCCTGCAATGCTCCTTCTGCTGTCTGTATCAATGAAATACCGTCCTGGGCATTTTTTGATGCCATCTGCAAACCTCTAATCTGCGCTCTCATCTTTTCTGAGATGGACAGACCTGCTGCATCGTCTCCGGCTCTGTTGATCTTGTAACCTGATGACAATTTCTCAAGGGACTTTTCCTGTGCCGATGCATTCACTTTTAACTGCCTGTGGGCGTTATACGCCATAATGTTATTGTTGATTCTCATAAATCATTCCTCCTTGATTTTCGCTTTGGAATCCTTTCCTTTAAGCGCATTGATAAAAAAATTTTGCGTACAGATATGGCATTTATCTATTTGGCGCCAATATAGATAAATTGCCATTATCTCTGTACATCATATTTATCGGGTAAAATCAAACTATACTTTAATAAATTTATCTTTTTTTTATGGGAAATTTATGATTTGAACGGGAAAAATTGACTTAAAAATATTTTACACTCCACCTAATCAGCTTTTTTACAAAATCGCTGTATGGAGGATAAAGCAATTGTATCATTGTATGTTTAGGCTGTACCATAATTGAACGCAGATGTGAAAACTCTTTAAATCCGTAATAACCGTGGGATTTGCCGATTCCACTGGCGTTGTGCCTCCAAAGGGTAATTTATGATTGGCATAATGGGCTATTACATCATTTATCAAGCAATCTCCGGAAATTACGTTGTTGATTATATGCGTGTAAAACCTTTTGTCTCTGCTAAAAACATACAAAACCAAAGGAGTGGGTTTCGAGTTTATATATTCAATAACATCATCAATACCCTCATAAGTCAGCACCGGTAAAATTGGCCCGAAAATCTCCTCCTCCATTATATGTGAGTCTTTTCCCACATCCGTTAAAACGGTAGGTGATATATAGCATTCCTCTTCGATAAACCATCCGCCTTCACAGACTTTTGCCCCCTCTTTTACTGTCATGTCGAATACACTTTTCAGCCTGTTAAAATGACGTTTGTTAATAATACTGCAATAGTTGGTGCATCTTTCGCTGCTGCCGGAATAATAGTATTTTTTTATATAATGTTTTAAATTGTTAACGAAGTCTCCCGCAAGCTCCTTTTTTACAAACACATAATCCGGGGCTATACATGTTTGTCCTGCATTTATATATTTTCCCCATGTGATTTTTTTCGCCGCTTCTTTAATATCAAATTTTTCATCAATAATTACCGGACTTTTTCCTCCCAGTTCGAGGGTTACCGAAGATAACACCTCCGAGGCTTTTTGCAATACAGATTTTGCAACCTTCGTACTTCCTGTAAAGAATATGTGATTAAAGCTTTTCTCCAATAATTTTTGAGCCACTTCCGCATCACCTTCGATTACTGCAACCTCGCTCTCATCGAAAATGTCTGCTACAAGTTTTTTAATATAGCCAGATGTGTTTAAACTTAATTCCGAGGGCTTCAATATAACTGCATTTCCAGCCGCAATGGCAGTAACCAACGGACCTATCGAAAGCTGAAAGGGATAGTTCCATGGCGAAATAATCAATACCACCCCTTTTGACTCAAATCTGCAAAAACTTTTTGCACCAAAAAGTGATACGGGAGTTCCGACTTTTTGCAACTTTGTCCATCTTTTAAGATTTTTCGTTACATGCTTAATTTCTGCAATGACAGGATATATTTCCGTTAATAAAACCTCTTCCGGAGCTTCCTTAGATCATTATAAACTACTTCCTGTATCTTTTCTCTATTTGCCCATATGTACTCTTTTAATTTTTTGAGTTTCATAATCCTGTCATTGACACTTGATGTACGAAGCCGTACAACATTCTTTTTTTGTAACTCGAATAATCTGTCTATTTCCCTCTCAAAGTCTTTATTAATTGACATAACAACACCTCAAAGTTTATTTTTTATCTTCATTCCTTCCCTCATTTCATTTTTGTACATCCAATTTCATGCCTTTACCGACTATATCTCCTTCTTTAACATATACCTCTTTTAAGATACCGTCAAGCCGGCTAAAAACTCTCTGCTTTCCTTCAAATCCAACAATAGTTGAAAGCACAAAATCTCATTTCTTCTTTCATCCGGACTTTTAACGTTCCTCATAACTTAGAGCACCACCATAATCTTTTGTTTTTAATTTGATTATAAATATTATGCCTTACTGACTGTCAGTCAATAAGGCATAAAAAATATATGAGAATAAAAAACAAATTATGGCAATAAAAAAGTGGTCCCATCACCACTTCGTTTAAGTTTGTATTCACTTGTAATTACTACTATTTCAACAAATCCTTCAAATCCACTTTCTTAATTTCTGCCGCCTTTTTGTTCTCAGCTTGTATTTCCAGGAATATTTCTTTCCTGTAAATAGAAACGCTCTTCGGGGCATTAATACCGATACGCACCTGCTCCCCTTGAACGTCAACAATAGTAATCTCAATGTTGTCATTAATAACTATAGATTCATTTTTCTTTCTTGTCAGAACCAGCACCTACATTTACCTCCTGTCTACGGAGCTCTTCTACTATATAGTGTCTCACACTATATCTATCTGTGTCAAGGACAACTTGCATACCTTTGTTATTTTTTATATTTATAATGACAGGAGCCTTCAAATTCATAGTCATTTCTGAAATATTTTCCGGGACAACAACTATCGAAAGCACCATTACATCTTGGATACTCTCAATTTCGAGACTTTCAACAGCCTCCTCGGGTATCTCGATATCATAATCCTTCAGAATAAGGAAAGGATTAACCACTGCAAAAGCAAGCTGTCCGTCATCTACATTCTGAAGCCACCTAAACGGCGAAGCCTCGTCTCCGTCATACAATACTACATACCGCTTCAAGTCTTCAAACCCGGGTATTCCGTCCTTAAAATCAATAATTTTGCTCTCATCAATATTTATTTCCCCAAAGTGTTTGGTTTTTAGAAGCATTTTATCTCCTCCACATTTCATTTACAGTTTACACATATGCATCAATTTTATTCTCAACATAGTCAATTTTAATGGATGCATATTGTTCCAAATATATTTTTACTCTTTCAGGAGTATAATTCAAATTAAAACTCGCCGGAATAAGAGTTCCTTCAACACCGTTATGAATAATCTTCCGGTAGTCTTGCGGAAAATCGATTTCCAATTCTCCTGTCACAGAGACTTTAGGACTTGCTTTTGGAATAGCGTCAATGTTGAATTCCCGCATCTTGTAAGAATCCCTCTTTGCAAGCTCGGGAAATAAGTTTCCTCCATTTTCAATAGCAGCCAGGGCATCCCCGTCGTCGGCCAATTTTCCAATGTATTTCAATGCGTTTTGACGCCCTTTTTGAGATATTTCCCTTCTCAAATCCAGATGATTCTTAAGTCCGGCACTTGCAAAGGCTTCATACTGATCAATCTCTACCCTGGGAAGCTCAGCTTCTATTTTTACTTGTGCGTGATCCTGTTGAAGTTTGAACCGGGCATCCCGCGCTTCAATTTCAAGTTTGGAATAAGTTCTGTCAATACCGATTCTGGCATGGGTTTGTGTTATAATAAGACCCATATTACCACCTACTTTAAACCTAGTATTATTTCAGTATCACACAGACTTATCTTAAAAAGTCAACAAGGGATGTTTGTATTATTCTGGCACCACCAGATAATGACGCCCTGTAGACATTTTCCTCACTCTTTAGAAGCAATATGTTTTCAGCCTGATCCACATCCTCATTTTCACTCATAAGCTTTATAAAGTTAAGGGAATCTATATCAACCTGTCAGAAGTCAATTCAAGGCGATTATATCTGGCACCGACATCCGCCCTTATTCGAAGCAGATGACTAAAATTCTCGTCAATAGCTGTTATTGCATCACTTATCAGAGAGTGATCTCCTGAGTTTAGTGCAGCAATATAGTTATCAAAGTCCTCAAAGAGCTTACCCTTCAAAGGAGCCGTTGCATCACTTCCGGCATTAAAAAGGTCTCCTCCTGTTACATTTATATTTATGTTGTCACTTATACCTATCTGATAAATTATTTCCTCGGTATTTGCCACATCTATAGCAAAAGTTCCGTCATCGTTTAAAAGCTTGGTATTTGTCTTAAAGCCGGAAAAAATGTATCTTCCCGCATATGTAGAATTGCCCAGCTTGATCAACTGGTTTCTCAGCTGTTCTACTTCCTGCTGTATTTTTCGTGTATCTTCCTCAGTGGCAGTACCGCTGCTTGCCTGCACAGCCAGCTCCCTTGCTCTTTGCAATATGTCTCCCACATTTCTAAGCGCCGACTCGGTAATTTCCAGCCAAGATATCGCATCCTTTACATTTGTTTTATATTGCTCTATCTGAGCCACATCTGTACGAAGCTTCAATGCTCTGGCTGCAACTACAGGATCGTCTGAAGGAACGGTAATTTTCTTGCCTGTAGCCAGCATCTGCTGGTACTTGTCCATCCTTGCCAAGTTTTTGCCGATATGATTAATCATATTGTTTACAATCATATTATTGGTTATTCTCATATTACCCCTCCGTTACTGCATGGATTAAATACCGTTAATTCTAAAGTCCAACTCTGTTAATTAATATGTCATAAACTTCAGCCATTGTATTAATCATTTGTGCAGCTGCCGCATATGCCTGATGATGCTTTACCAGATTTGACACTTCCTCGTCCAAAGACACCCCTGACTCGGATAACCTCTGATTTTCAACCTGCTTAATCATATTTTCATGGATTGACGAAAGTCTTATAGTCTGCTGAGAGTCTATCGCAAGAGTAGTCATTATAGATTTCATAAAATCCTCCGGCGCACCCTCTCTAAACATATGGACATTATTTCTCATAGCTAAGATACTGTTTATATTTTCTATATTTCCAACCTCACCGTTAGTACCGGACGTCGCAATGTTTCTGGGATTATCAAGAATATCGCTGCTAACGGTGAAATTTTTCGCAGTTATTTGCGCGTAGCAGGCATCAATGTCGCCAAGAGCCATAAAATCGGTACTGGATACAGGTTTGTTTTCTGTTCCCAACATAGTAAAAAATCTTATTCCCGTATTTCCGTTGGTACCATATCCGTCCACATGACCTGCCACATTTTCGCTTCCCACTATTCCCTCGTTAAATGCCATTGCAAAAGTCCTGACAAACTCATTTAATTTCCTTATGTAATACGGTATGCCTTTATACCGGGGACTTCCGTTTTCTCCGTCGTTTCCATCCCTTACATCAAGCAGCCCTTTGAGTTCTCCGCCTCGAACATTAAGCTGTTGCCGTCTTCCCACAAAACTTCGTATAGATTTGGAATATCCTCATTTTCATTAAGTTTATCGGCTCTTTGTTTGATGGCAAGATTATTGACATCAAAACTGTCGACAAAAGCCTTTCCGCTGATTGTAATAACCATGCGCTTGTCATCTTTGCCGTTGGGGAGTTTACCCACCACTACTTCATTGACATCTATATTTACAAGTTGTGAAAGCTCATCAATCAAAACCGTCCTTTGGTCCCTCAGGTCATTTGCCGTATTTCCGTCCAGCTCAGCAGAGTATATTTGCTTGTTTAACTGAGCTATCTGGGCTCCCAAGGAATTAATCTCAGCAACAATAGTTTTCACTTGGTTGTTTATGTCAAACTGAAGCTCTTCAAAATGGGATGCAATGTTATTGAAGTAGCGCGCAAAGGTTACACCCTGTTCTTTTACCAAAGCTCTTATTGCATCGTTGTTGGGGTCCTTTGCAAGCTCGTGGAGAGAATTGTAAAAACCGTTTATCACAGCATTAAATCCGCTGTCCGACGGTTCATTGAATGTGACCTCCATATCGGCAAGAAGAGCCCTCTTTGCATTCCATTCCCCGTAAGAAATGTTTTCGCTCCAGTACTTGTAATCCAGGTACTCATCCCTTATTCTTTCAATGGCAAGTACTTCAGAACCGGTTCCAAGCATTCCTGTTCCGTTAAGGAGCGATATGGGGTTAGATGCTGCCTGAATCGCTACCTGCCGGGAATATCCCGGTGTATTTATGTTATTAATATTGTGATTTATTATATCCATATTTCTTTGGGCTGTATACAACCCTTTTACTGCGACATTAAATCCGAAGAAACTGCTCATATCTTATCACCTACCCACTAATCCCATTCTTGTAATAATTGTTTCCAACATGTCATCTATAACATTTATCGTCCTTGATGAAGCACTGTAAGCAAATTTGTATTTCATCATATTGGACATTTCCTCATCCATGGAAACTCCCATAATTGATTGTCTTTGTCCTTCAGCCGAATTGACCAAAGTTCTTTGGTTTTCAGCTGTCTTTTCCGCCTCAGAACCCCCGGTACCCACAATAAGTATTATGGTCTGATAATAGTCATCCAAGCTCACCATACCGCTTACATCGGTAATCGTCCTGGCATCTCTCAAGTTTGCAATGGCCAAGGCTATAGTATTGTCACCGCTGGCTCCGCTTTTAGACGCAACAATATTGTCAAGGTCCGCAAGGTTGTCATTGAGCTTGATATTTCCCATTTCCAATGGATATGCAGGATTTATGGCCACAAAGAAATCCTCTCCGTCAGATGGCGGATTTCCCAAAGTCTTACCGCTTTTATGCAGATCATTCACCTGGGTGACCAGTGAATTAACAAGTATGTTGAGCCGCATTTTCAAGTCAGAAACAATATTGACCGAACTCGGAATTGGAGTTGAAGAAGGGTTTGCAATCCCTTCGATTGACCCCGAAACATCTCCTCTTGATTCCAAAAGCCCTTTGAGAATGCCGCTTTTTACGGGAACTTCGATATCTTCACCCTCAATTTTAGGAACATAAAACATCTTGTTGATATCGCTCTTACCTGCAACAAGGTTTATCTGTTCGCCCTTGGTTACCAGAATATGTCCCCCGAGAGTTACTTGTATATCTCCGTTTTGCATTTCAGTGAATTCGAAATTGGCAAGTTTCGACAGATTGTCCAAGAGCAAATTCCTCTGGTCCCGGTAATCATTTGCATTATCTCCGCAGACTTCTTCCCGCATTATTTTAACGTTTAATTCCGCTATTTGCTCCGTTATGCCGTTTATTTCTTTTATTCTCAACATTATTTGCCGGTTTAGGTCCTCCTGCAACTTGTCGAGCTGTGCGCCCAAATGATTTATTTGATGCACAAGAGCTTCTGCCTCTGTCTCACCAGCGCTCTTGCGGTAAGACTGTCCGGCTCCTTTGAGAGTTCCTGCCAGGCATTCCAGAACTGATTCAAAACGTTCTGAAGTCCGTCTCCCATCGGATCACCAAGAATGGTCTGGACCTCTTGAAAAGTTTTGCTTCTGGTCTCCCAGTATCCAAAGCTGGTATTCTCGTTTCTGTAAATATTGTCCAAAAACAAGTGCCTTATCTGCCTGGTTTCTTGAATGCTTGCACCAAGCCCAATCTGATATTTCATATAATCCTGATACGGGCCTGTAGTTATCATCGCCTGCTGCCGAGCATAGCCTTTTGTATTTACATTGGAAATATTGTGCCCGGTCACAGACAGAGCACGCTCATTGACATGCATTCCGGATCTTGCAATTTCCAAACCTGAGAAACCCAAATATACCGCCTCCAGACGCTTACAATTTTATATCAAAATAGGCTTTTTTCTTGCTGTCATTTATTTGACCTGCTTTACTGTAATTATTTCCTTCCGAATTTGCACCGGCTAAAATATTTATCGAAAAATCTATGAAATCAATTGAGTTTTTTATTAATCTCGAATTTATTTCATTGATATCCTTAATTTCCGCGATAATTGAAGACATGTGTTCTTTGTATTCCTTGAGCCTTTCAGCTTGTTTTTGGTCCACATGTTTTTCAAGCTCCGATATCGTTATATCCGAAGAATTGATTCCAAGAATGCCGGATATTTCCGACACAAGATTTTCCCTTGATTCTTCCAGCTTTGCGATTTTAAATATGAGGGACTGTTCCAGATTTGTGATACTTTCCAGTTCATTGACTTTCCCTTTAACGATAACATCGGTTTTATTCTTTGAAATCTCAAGAATATCTTCATAAATTTTTGATTCCTGCAAAAGTATATCCATTAAATCATTTATCAACCGGTTGTCCATATTGTAAACACTCCTCTGCAAATCCTTTAATTCATAATATCTGCAAATACCCTAAATAAAACTTATTGCGGGACAACTCGGAACTCCTTTCCTATATTACCCCGCAAACACCAAATCATCCTAAGCCTTCCTGTCCATTATTGACTTTAGAATTTTGTCTGCAATATCCTCTTCCGTCACTTTGTAGGTACCGGTTTCAATCTTTCTTGTCAACTCTTCCACTCTGTCCTTTCGTATGTCCGGTATCTCCTTTAATGCTTTCATTGCTGTCTGAATGTCTTTTGCCTGATTGGAAATGGATACTACATCTTTCTTCCTGTCCACATTACCGGTCTTTTCTGTTTTGTTTAAACTTTTGCTGCTGTCATAAATGCCTGAAACCTTTGGGACCCCCTCCCAGATTTTCATAATTACCACTCACCTTCATAAAAAACTTTCTATATTAACACTTAAAGTATTAACTTTATCATTAGTTTCTATATTCTTTCTCTCATTAATAATATCGTCATTTAAAATATTTAATTTATAAATAAATATTACTATTATCATGTACAATATTAAGCTTAGTATAGTTTTAAAAGAAAATAAAAATCTACAATATGTATAATATTGCCATCCATATAGTTTTTACCATCAATGGCAGTGCTTTACTTGTCATATTTGTTTAAGTATTTCATTCCCTTTCCTGCCGGCTTTTTCTTGTCGATATCACCGGATACGGACTTGTTCATTTCGTCTGCAGTTGACTTAAATCCCTCGCTAAGCTCCCTGGAACATTGCTCGCAAAATCTCCCTGTATTTATGGACTTACCGCATTTTTCACATTCCAATACTAAGTTTCCTTCTCCACCAACAATTTCAAGTCTTCCTTCCCTCAAATAGCTTTTTATTTTCTGGACACTAATTTCCAACGCATTTGACACATCAATAATCGAAGCTTTGGGATGGTCATAAAGATATTCCTTTACTCTTTTAAATTCCTCTTCATCCTGTTTTTTGCAATCATGGCAAATGGGCCGTCCTCCGATATAGTTAAAAAGCCTTCCACACCGTCTGCAGTTTCTTACATCCGGCATAACGATTCCTCCTAGCTTAATAATATCACTAATACTTACAAAACATATTAATGTCCTTGTGATATATATTTCGGCATTTTAATTATATAGCTTAACAGTGCCCAATTTACCTTCTTCCTGACGCAATGACGGCAGCCACAATCTTTTTTGCTCCTGCCCCCTTTAGCACTCTGCTGCATTCATTCAATGTCGCTCCGGTAGTCAAAATATCATCCACCAAAAATATTGCCTTTCCTTCGACTCTAGACGTATCGGTTATTCTAAACGCGTCCTTTATGTTTTCAAGTCTCTCATCTCTTTTTAGAAGGCTTTGACTATGGGTATTTTTAACCCTTGCCAAAAGTCTGGGCTCATTCTTTATTCCCAGTTCCCGGCCAAGCTCCCGGGCTATGAGATAAGACTGATTGTAGCCGCGGCTCTGCTCTCTTTTAGGATGAAGGGGAACGCTTACAATCATGTCAAATTTCCGCCACTGGGTTAATTCCTTTATTCTCTGCGACAGAAGCCGTGCAAAAGTCCTGTAATAAGAGGCCTTGCTGTAAAACTTGTATTTTCTTATAGCTTCCTTCACTATACCGCTGTAATTGCATACGCAAACGACGCTGTCATAGTAGTTGTATTGGCCTTGAGGATTAAGACTTGCTTCTTTCTTAAAATCAATCTGCTCATAGCATTCTTTGCATATTTCTATTTCAGTGTTTGTGCTTAAAATTGTCTCGCAAAATATACACTTTGGCGGAAATATGAGCTTGATAATCCAGTTTATGATTTTTATCATTGTTTCAACCAATCCATTCCAACAACACACTTTCTAAGTTTTTCAGCAAGGTCCGAGTTCCTTTTTGTTTCACGGTCGTTCATAATCATCTCAAAAAGACAGTCCCTATTTCCCACAAGTATTACCAGCTCCCTTGCTCTTGTTATTGCAGTATACAAAAGATTTCTGGTCATCAGCACCGAAGGCCCGGGAAATACAGGAAGTATCACTACAGGGAACTCACTTCCCTGACTTTTATGAATAGTAATGGCATAAGCCGGTTCCAACTCGTCCAAAATGGTAAAATCATATCCCACAAGCCTTTCATCATCAAAGCAAACCTTTATTTTTTGCTCTTCATCATCTATTTCAACTATAACGCCCATATCACCGTTGAACACACCCGTCCCTTCTTGTTGGGTCATTGATCTTTTCCCATTTGAGGTTATAGTTGTTCTTTATTTGCATCACCCGGTCACCTTCGCGGAACACATAGTTTCTGAAGACCTTTTGATTCTTTTTCCTGTCTTCGGGATTCAAAACTTTCTGAAGCTCAATATTGAGATTAGCCACTCCCGCTGTGCCCTTTCTCATAGGCGTCAATACCTGCATCTGCTTCATAGGATCATATCCGTAGGTATCGGGTATTCTCCTTATGCAAAGGTCAACTACGGTTTTTAAAATGTCAATCTGAGAATTTCTAGTCACAAAGAAAAAGTCTTTTTCCCTGTCATTTAATACGGGAAACTCGCCGCGGTTTATTCTATGGGCATTGACAACTATCATGCTTTCCCCAGCCTGCCTAAATATTTCGGATAATTTAACTGTCTTGATCATTTCGCTTTTTATTATATCCATGAGAACATTCCCAGGCCCCACAGAAGGCAACTGGTCCACATCCCCGACAAGTATAAGCCTTGTCCCGCAAGCAATAGCCTTAAGCAGGTGGTACATTAGAATTATATCCACCATGGACATCTCGTCGATTATAACCACATCGGCCTCTATAGGGTTCTCTTCAGTCTTCATAAACACAATCTCGTCCTCATTTGGCGTATATCCGATTTCAAGGAGCCTGTGAATGGTCTTTGCTTCATAGCCCGTAGCTCGGACATCCTCTTTGCCGCCCTGCCTGTCGGAGCCGCAAGAGCAAATTCATATCCCTCACTTTCAAGAAGGCTTATAATGCTTTTAATTATGGTTGTCTTACCCGTGCCCGGACCTCCGGTTATGACAAGCACGCCATTAATCATTGCTTCCCTTATGGCTTCCTTTTGCTTGTCCGCAAGTATTATCCCCTCTTTTTTCTGAACCCTCTTTATCCTTTCTTCAAAGTCTCCTATATTACCGCTAAACCGAACCTGGGAAAGCTCCACCAGCTTTTTGCATACCCCCAGCTCCGCATTGTAAAACGAACTCAAATAAATCCTTGATGTATCATCATTTCTCTCAACATATACCGATTTTTTTAACACAAGGGAAACAAGGGCATCCTCTATACTTTCTATATTGATGCTTAAAAGCTTTGATGTTTGCTCCTTAAGCTTTTCTTCTTCAACAAAGGTGTGGCCCTCTGCCGCAGCCTGAGTAAGCACATATTTAATACCGCTTGAGATTCTGTACTTCGAGTAAGGGTCAATTCCAAGGCTTTTAGCTATGCTGTCGCTGTCTTAAAGCTTATACCGAAAATCTCATCCGAAAGCCGATAAGGGTTTTTCTTGATCTCTTCTATGGTATCCGGTCCAAAAGTCTTGTATATTTTCGCAGAATAAGTCGGACTTATGCCGTATTCCTGCAAAAACAGCACAACATCCCGAAGGCCTCTTTGTTCTTCAAAGGCCTGTCCTATTTTCAAGGCCTTTTCCATGTTAATACCCTTTATTTCAGCAAGTCTCTGCGGATGATGGCTTATAATATGAAGAGCTTGATCTCCAAACTTTTTTACAATCTTTTTTGCAGTTGCCGGCCCGACCCCTTTGATAAGTCCTGATGCAAGATACTTCTCTATGGCCTCTGTGGTCTCTGGAAGCAACTTTTCATACAGCTCCACTTTAAGCTGTTCGCCATAGTCGGGGTGGGTGACCCACTTTCCCGAAACTTTCAGCGTTTCACCCACATTAATAAAAGGCATGTAGCCACAGCTGTAATAACATCTTTATCGCTTTTTATCTCACAAACGGTATATCCGTTAGCTTCATTGGAAAATATGATTTCTTCAATGGTGCCTTCAATAGTGACCAATGCATCCACCTTATTCTTCGTATATTTATAAAATTACATATTTAAGTATACCTTATATATAATCTTTAGAAAAGAACGTGGATAAATATTCATACTGGGTTTTGCTATATATTTCTCCTTTTTGCATGTTCAAAAAAGCTCTCATTATCTCCCTGTTCTTCAAAACCTCTGAATATCAAATCTTTTTCGCTTTTTCTCAGCACCTCAAGACATTCATAATCCTTTTCCAGTTTTCTTAGAATATCCATTGTATCATCCTTCGAATCCATATCAAGTACCAGGAGCTTTCCTCCCGGCATCAGCTTTCTAATAAAATCCCTGGGCAAAACGTTTCTTAGTACCCCTTCAATTGTCTCCCCTTGATTCTTGACAATCAGTACAAGCTTCACCTGGGAGTTTCTATAGCCTTTATTATGATGTTTTATTGATATTATAATCTGATGTATCAGTGTCATGAGGCCATAAGCTGCAAGAACACAGGTTAATACTTCAAAGACAACCTCCGCCATAATAAACACCTCCAGTTATTAGTCTATGAAACTGACTATACAACTGTTACAGGTGCTTATCTAAAAAAACTAAAAGCCAAAGCAGACAAATTTACCGCCTGCTTTGGCTAATTAACTTTATATTTCTTTACTATTCATCCTTAAATTTTATCTTTACAGCCTGCATGTAAAATTTACATTTCCAGGGCTTCTCTTCTTAAGTCATCGGCCTTATCGGTCTTTTCCCAAGGAAGGTCTACGTCAGTCCGTCCAAAATGTCCGTAAGCTGCAGTCTGCTTGTAAATCGGTCTTCTTAAGTCAAGGGTCTTGATAATTCCTGCAGGTCTCAAATCAAAATGTTTGTTTACCAAGCTCTCTATTTTCTCTTCAGGAATAGTTCCTGTGCCAAAGGTGTCCACTCTCACAGAAACCGGTCTTGCCACACCTATTGCATAAGCCAGCTGCACTTCACATTTTTTAGCAAGCCCTGCCGCAACTATATTCTTGGCTACATAACGGGCAGCATACGCAGCCGAACGGTCAACCTTTGTGGGGTCTTTCCGGAAAATGCTCCACCGCCGTGTCTTGCATAGCCTCCATAAGTATCTACAATTATCTTTCTTCCGGTAAGTCCGGAGTCTCCTTGAGGTCCTCCAACCACAAATCTTCCTGTAGGATTAACGAGGAACCTTGTGTCGCTGTCTAAAAGCTCGGCCGGTATAACAGGCTTTATAACATGTTCAATGATATCTCTTTTTATAGTATCATGATCCACCTCAGGACCGTGTTGTGTGGAAATAAGTACCGTATCCACCCTTACAGGCTTGTCCCCGTCATACTCAACAGTAACCTGGGACTTTCCGTCAGGTCTTAAGTAATCCAGAGTACCGTTTTTCCTTACTTGGCTTAACCTCATGGCAAGCTTATGAGCTAATGAGATGGGCATTGGCATAAGTTCCGGCGTTTCATCGCAAGCAAAGCCGAACATCATTCCCTGATCGCCTGCTCCTATGGCTTCAATCTGCTCATCGCTCATCTCTCCTGTCTTTGCTTCAAGAGCCTTGTCAACTCCCATAGCTATATCTGGAGACTGCTCGTCAATTGAAGTCAAAACCGCGCACGTATCGCAGTCAAATCCATACTTTGCTCTGTCATAACCTATTTCACGAATTGTATTTCTTACAACCTTGGGTATATCGACATAACACTTTGTTGTAATTTCACCCATTACCAAAACTAGTCCTGTAGTAACAGAAGTCTCACACGCTACCCTTGCCATAGGATCTTGCGAATAAATTGCATCCAATACGGCATCGGAAATCTGATCGCATATTTTGTCCGGATGACCCTCAGTAACAGATTCCGATGTAAATAATTTTCTTGCCATTTAGGTTACCTCCTTATTAATTTTTTCTTTTTAAAGTAAATTGACAAAATCTTTCTCCCGCATTTAAAATCCACCAAAACACATAAAAAAACCTCTTTCACAAAAAGAGGATTCCGTTTTTATCCTCATCTGTCAGGACTTTCACATCCTGTAGGAATTGGCACCGATACAATTTTTGCCGGTTGCCGGGTTTCATAGGGCCCATTCCCTCCACCTCTCTTGATAAGGTTACTTGTATTATTTTGTCATAGTATAATGTATCATATACTCTATATTTAGTCAATAAATATGTGGCTTTTCCTTGTAAAAAATTTGTCAAGGGTCTTACTCTAAATATTATCAGATTTTTTATACACTTTTTCTTTGAAATTCTGAGATGCAACTATATACCTCTCATGATATCCCTCTCCGATTTTTTCGACACTGTCAAAAGCTTCCACCTTAAAGGTAAGCTTTCTTCCTTCAACAGCTATCAACTCTGCAAAAGCCTTTACTTTCATTCCGACAGGCGTACCGGCAATATGTTTAATGTTCACCGAAGTACCCACAGTGGTATATCCTTTGGGCAAATGCAGCGAAACCGCAGACAATGCAGCACGCTCCATCAATCCTATCATTGCAGGAGTTGCATAGACATCCATATCCCCGCTCCCGTACTCTTCTGCAGTACTCTTGTCCGAAACCCAGGTTTCGACAGATGCATTTAAACCGACTTTTAAGTTTACATTCTTCATAGTTCTTCCCTCTCCACTCGAAAATTGAAATTTTTGAAATAATTTTTGTTATCGGGCATTTGTTATTATAACAAATACATATGTAATAATAAAGCAAAAAAGAGATAGTTCAACACCATCTCTTTTTAAGGAAGCTATTTTTTTAACCGAATCAATCAAGCACTGGCATACAGCTCTTCAAACTCATGACCCTCAAGCTTTTCTCTTTCTATAAGAGCATTTGCTATGGCATTGAAGTTTGTTTATATTTTCCTTTAAAATATTTGTTATTTTCTCATAGCATGAATCTATTATTTTCTTTACTTCCCTGTCAATTTGAGCAGCTACCTCTTCACTGTAGTTTCTTGTCTGAGCCAGGTCTCTTCCTATAAACACCTCATCATTTTCATTTCCGAATACGAGATTGCCCAAGGTCTCACTCATACCGTATTTGGTAATCATGCTTCTGGCAATTCCGTTAGCCTGCTTCAAATCGGCATAAGCCCTGTGCTGATTTCTCCTAAGACAATCTCTTCTGCTGCCCTTCCACCCAAAGAAACGATAATCTTTTCAATGAGATGGGATTTGGTTTCATAGGTTTTATCCTCATCCGGCTTGTGGGCGGTAAAGCCGCCTGCCATACCTGACGGGATAATGGAAATCCTGTCAACTTTATCGGTAGTGGACACCGCTTTTATCGCAATAGCGTGACCGGCTTCATGATAAGCAGTAAGCTTTTTCTCTTTTTCGCTCATTACCCTGCTCTTCTTCTCCGGTCCTACAACCACCTTGAATACCGCTTCCTTTATCTCAGTCATTGTTATTACTTTTTTATTGGCTCTGGCAGCAAGCAAAGCTGCTTCATTAAGAAGATTTTCAAGGTCTGCTCCGGTAAATCCGGGTGTACTCTTTGCAAGTTCATCCAATTTGACGTCTTCGGCCAGAGGCTTACCCTTTGCATGAACCCTCAGAATTTCTTCTCTGCCTTTGATATCCGGAAGTCCCACAACAACTCTTCTGTCAAATCTTCCCGGCCTTAAAAGTGCAGGGTCTAGAATATCCGGCCTGTTAGTTGCAGCCAGGATTATTACTCCTTCATTCGCTCCAAAACCATCCATCTCAACCAGCAGCTGATTGAGTGTCTGTTCCCTTTCGTCATGGCCGCCGCCAAGCCCTGCTCCTCTATGTCTTCCCACAGCATCAATTTCATCTATGAAAATAATACAGGGAGCATTTTTCTTTGCCTGTTCAAAAAGGTCTCTAACCCTCGAAGCACCTACACCTACAAACATTTCCACAAAGTCGGAACCGCTTATACTAAAGAAGGGAACTCCCGCTTCTCCCGATACGGCCTTTGCAAGCAAGGTTTTACCTGTACCCGGAGGTCCCACCAAAAGCACTCCCTTGGGTATCCTTGCTCCCAGCTCCAGGAACTTCTTAGAATGCTTCAAGAATTCAACTATTTCTCTCAGTTCCTCTTTTTCTTCGTCAGCTCCTGCCACATCATTGAAAGTAACCTTTCTTTTATCATCTATTGTCATTTTTGCTCTGCTCTTACCAAAGGACATTACTCTGCTTCCGCCGCCCTGCGACTGCTGGAGGAAAAATACCCAGAACAGCACAAACACAACTATAATCACCAAAGTAGGCAATATTGAAATCCACCACGGCGGAGAATAAGGAACCCTGCTCCTAAATTCCAGCTCTCCCTGTCTGATAAGGTCATTTATCTCATTCATAAACACCTCAACATCAGGTATATAAACAAACTGGTCCCTCTGTCCTTCTTCTTTATATTTTACTGTGGCTTTATTGTCCTCCAGTATAATCTCCTGAACCTTTCCATTTTGAATATCACCTATAAGCTGAGAATACTTTTGCTCTTTTTCAACCGGACGACTTTGTACTATAACCAAAAAAGCCAGCAACATCACAAATAGTACTATATAAAAACTTATATTTTGAAATATTTCAAATAGCTCCCTCCTTATCAATTATAGTAAACAATGTAAAAAAATCCAATCCATTGCAATATATTCATTAATATATATTACATTATATTAACATAACGGTTTTAAAAACACAAGAAACCTTTAATATTATTTTCATCCGGCATCCTCTTTATCTGTATAAACAGAAGAATGCAATACGCATACGTCCGGAAGATTCCTGTATTTTCCTGCAAAATCCAATCCATAACCCACTACAAATTTATCCGGTATCGTAATACCTTCATAATCTATCTTCAAATCCACCTTTCGCCTCGACGGCTTATCAAGGGCGGTACATATCTTAACATCTTTGGGGCCTCTGTTCTCAAACATGCTTTTTAAGTAATGAAGTGTAAGACCCGTATCCACCAAGTCTTCGACAATAAGCACATGCTTATTGGTAATATCTATATCAATGTCTTTTATTATGCGCACAACTCCCGATGATTTGGTGGAATTGCCGTAACTTGACACTGATATAAAATCCATTTCAATAGGTATGCTTATCTCCCTTATCAGATCGGCAAAAAATACTACCCCCCTTTTAGCACTCCAATCAAGACAAGCTCTTTTCCCTCATAGTCATTGGAAATCCTTTTTCCCAACTCTTTAGCCTTATTCATTAGTTCCTCTCTGGTAACCAAAACCTCTTCAATTTGACTTATCATGAGTTTCCTCCTAAATATATGCTATTTTAAGTCTATATGTTTTCCATCCTAACCCCAACTCAATATATACGGCTTATGGATTTTGATTAATTTAATGCGATTTATCATAGGATAATTTCAATATGGTTTTAGTATTTTCAGTTACTTTAAATTTATCACTGATTTTGTAACCTATTATCCATACAATTTCTTTATCCTTTGAAATTAGCGGTATTTGATTTCTTGTTTCCCTTGGAATTTTATTGTCAATAAAAAATTCTTTGAGTTTTTTTGTCCCGCTTGAGTTAAGCGGTTTGAAGACATCCCCATTTCTTCTGTTTCTCAAATATATTCCCTCTCTTAGCCTGTCATAATCAAAAAACTGAATTTGGCTTTTCTCCGATATCCTCGTAAAATCTTTCATATTAAAAGCATCGGAAGAAACCTCAATCAAGGATGCCTCTATTTTGCCGTTTATTTCATCAATAACGGTAATTCCAGGTATGTCTACTTTCTTATTAAAGTATATATCTTCTTTCTCAAATTCCTGCAAATATATTTTTAAGATTCCATAGGATTTTTCAGCTCTCACATCATGGGGAAGATGCAGTATCGAGCCCGTTGTGCCATTTTCAATCAGATCTATTATACTATCAATATGTACTGTTGCAATTCCTTTTATGTCTCCCTTTACTTTTTTTATAGAATTCCGAATTATTCTTCTCTGTGCAGCAATATGGCATTCTTTTAAAGCCGGAAAACTTAAAATTACTTCCCTGTCATTACTCTTTATTTCGGCTTTATCACAAATTTCATCTATTTTCTTCTCGATAAAGCTATTGTCATCCCTTATTAAATCTGACATTTTAGTTATACTATTTACTATATCGGCATTGAATAATTTATCTATATAGGGTATTAGATCAAGTCTTATTCTATTTCTAGTATAAATATCCTCCAGATTTGAACTGTCAATGCGTGGATTTAGGCTGTGAATGCGGCAATAATCTTCGATTTCCGCTCTCTCAATACCTAAAAGAGGTCTTATAATCCTGCCTCGAATATAATCCATTCCTTTAAGTCCGTCAAGACCCGTGCCTCTTATAATATTCATCAGCACAGTTTCCGCCTGGTCATTCTTATTATGGGCTACAGCAATTTTTTTTGCACCGGTACTTTCCGCAACTTTTTTAAAAAGTCTATATCTCTCTATCCTGCCGGTTTCCTCTAAAGAAAGCTTTCGTTCCTTTGCAAGCTTTTTTATATCAATACGCCGGCTGACAAGCTCAACATTTAGTCTACCGCAGAAGTTTTCAACAAAAGCTTCATCCTCAAGGGATTCGTCCCCTCTTAACATATGGTTGACATGCACCGCTACAAGCCCCAAATCCATACTTTCCCTAAGTTTATACAAAATGTGCAAAAGACACACCGAATCAGGCCGCCGGATACTCCAACAACTATTTTATCCCCATTCTCAATAATATTATATTTTGTAATTACTTCCAATACCTTATTTATCATAAAACTATTCCAGCACTATTCTCTAAATTTCTCAAGGTTTGCAAATTTCGTATACTGTCCCAACCATGCCAGTTCCACGGTTCCCGTAGAACCGTTTCTGTGCTTTGCAACTATCACCTCAGCTATATTCTTTTTTTCGGTATCGGGATTGTAATAGTCATCCCTGTACAGAAACATTACAATATCTGCGTCCTGCTCTATTGCACCGGATTCTCTAAGGTCACTTAGAATAGGCCTATGGTCGGCCCTAAGCTCCGGAGCACGACTTAGCTGAGACAGAGTCAACACGGGAACGTTTATCTCCTTTGCCAGTATCTTGAGAGATCTTGATATCTCCGATATTTCCTGTTGCCTGCTTTCAGTCTTTCCCCTTCCCTGCATAAGCTGAAGGTAATCTATAACAACCAATCCCAAGTCTTTTTCGATCTTGAGTCTTCTGCATTTTGCCCTAATCTCCGTGACAGAGACTCCCGGGGTATCATCAATATAAATTGGTGCCTCAGACAGAGGCCCCAATGCCCTTGCTACTTTTTGCCAATCGCTGTCCTCCAGTTTTCCGGTCCTCATCTTCTGACTGTCCACCATGGCTTCGCAGCAGAGCATCCTGTTTACCAACTGTTCCTTTGACATCTCCAGGCTGAATATGGCCACAGGTACCCTTGCATGAACTGCTGCATACTGGGCTATATTGAGTACAAAGGAAGTCTTTCCCATAGCCGGTCTTGCCGCAATAAGCACCAGGTCGGAGTTTTGAAGACCTGCAGTCTTAAAATCCAGATCCACAAAACCGGTGGGAATGCCGGTAATATGTCCTTTGTTGTTGTAAAGCTCTTCAAGGCGGTTAAAAGTATCAATCAATACTTCCTTAATAGGAGAAAAACCTTGTGTATTTCTCTTTTGAAGTACGTCAAATATGCTTTTTTCCGCTCTGTCCAGAACATATGAAACCTCTTCCGAAGCCTCATAACCCATATTGACAATTTCGCTGGAAGCCCTGATAAGCTTTCGCAATATAGATTTTTCTTCAACTATTTTTGCATAGTGCTTTGCGTTTGCAGTGGTAGGAACCGAACTTGCCAGATTTGTAAGATACTCCAGCCCTCCTACCCCCTCAAGGCTTCCCCTTATTTTTAGCTGCTCCGAAACTGTAATGAGGTCAATAGGTTCTGCCTTTTCATAAAGGTCCATTATTGCTTCGAATATTTCCCTATGGTCTTCTCTGTAAAAATCCTGGCTTGAGATTATTTCCGTTACACTTGACAGTACCTCTTTATCAAGGAGTATAGCACCTATCACCGACTGCTCGGCCTCTATATTCTGCGGAGGTATTCGGCCAAAAGAACCCAAGTCCATATTCCATCACTCATCCTGACATAAACATATTTTCGCCTAATGACCGGCAATTATTGTTCCTGCTCAATCTTAACGGTCAATTTTGCGCTTACTCCCGGATAAAGCTTCACATCTGCTTCATAGGTACCCAGTGACTTTATGGATTCCGGAAGATTTATTTTTTTCTTGTCTATATCAAGCTTGTGCTGTTTTTTTAAATAATCCGATACATCCTTGCTGGTCATTGAGCCAAAAAGCTTTCCGTTTTCTCCGGCTTTAGCTTAAGTGTAACCACTATATTTTTAAGCTTCTCGGCAAGCTCCTTTGCCTGCGCCAGTTCCCGTTCCTTTTTATTCTTTTCTGCTTCCTTTTTTGACTGCATGATATTCATATTGGATGCATTCGCTTCGACAGCCAGACCTTTTGGAATCAGAAATTTCTTGCATATCCGTCACTTACATCAACAAGACTCTCCTTTTTTCCCAGTCCCTTTACATCCTCTTTTAAAATAACCTTCATAGTGTATCTCTCCTTAACATCATATTACTTATATAATAACAAAATACTAAGTGTTTTGTCTGTTGATTTCATCAAAATATTCGTTAATTGCGTCACCAAGTTTTTCTTTTGCTTCCTCAATCGTCACCCCCTGAAGCTGGGCGCCGGCAACTGTCATATGCCCCCCTCCTCCAAGCTTCTCAAGGATCACCTGAACATTTACGTCGCCTAGGGATCTGCCGCTAATTGCGACTCCGTTGTTAATATGGCTTAGCACAAAGGCTGCATTTAGTCCTGCCAGATTCACAAGCTGATCTGCCGCTTGGGCAGCAATCAAGGTGGCATTTTTCATATTCTGCGAACAAATGGATATAGCCATATTATTCCTTATTATTTCCGCATCTCTTACCACATTTGAAACGTTTATATAGGTATTTATGTCGCTTTGGAACATCTGCCTTACTGACACGGTATCCACTCCATGCCTTCTCAGGAAAGCTGCTGCCTCAAAGGTACGTACTCCGGTTTTGAATGTAAAATTCTTGGTATCTATTACTATACCGGCATACAGCGCCTCGGCTTCAACAGGCGTCAGCTTTATTTTCTCTTCCACATATTGCAGTATCTCCGTAACTAGCTCACATGTAGATGAAGCATAGGTTTCCTGATAGGTTAGCACTGCTTCCTGGAGATAATCCGCTCCTCTTCTGTGATGGTCTATAACCACTATCTTTTCAGTATATTTTAAAAGTTCCGGAAACTCGGTAAAAGTCGGTCTGTGGGTATCTACAATAATCAGCAGCGTTTTCTTGCTGATTTTTTCAATGGCTTGTTCATTTGCTATAAACAGGCCTTCATAGTCCCCGCTTTTTTCAATTTTTGATATCAAACATCAATTGTAGGGTTTGAGCTGTTTAAGACTATATGGGCCTCTTTGTTCCTGTTCTTTGCAACCCTGTATATTCCAAGGGCCGCACCCAAACAGTCAATATCACAGTTGTCGTGCCCCATTATCATTACATCCGAAGCCTGGTCGATAAGCTCCCTCAATGCATACGCAATAACCCTTGCTTTTACTCTTGTTCTCTTCTCCAGTTCCCGGGTTTTTCCTCCAAAGAAGGTTATATTTTCTCCGTTTTTTACAACCACCTGGTCACCGCCTCTTCCCAACGCAATATCCAAAGAGGCATGTGCAAAACGAAATTTCTCCAGCAGCGATTCCGCCCCTATACCTATTCCGATACTTAATGTAACGGGAATCTTATTTCCCACATTTATTTCCTTGACGGAATCTAAAATATCAAACTTTTTCTCTTCAAAATCCTTAAGATACTTATAGTCAAATATAAGTATATACTTATCCCTTTCAAATTTCTTTAATATACCGTTGGTATATCCCATCCACCGGGTTATTTTGGAATCTATTTCCGCAAGAATCTGGGTGCGTATTGTATCTTCCAGGCTCTGCATCAAATCATCGTAATTGTCTATTATAATAATTCCTACTGTTGCCCTTTCATTCTCATGCTTTTTCTTTAACTCCACAAGTTCCGTATTGTCCATCAAATACATGAGTATTATTAGCCCATCTTCGTTTATCTTGCTGTCTACTTTTACGAAATTACCCATCACACAGTAATTTCTTCCGTTTATTACAATATTCCTGCTGAAGTTCATGTTTCCATCGGTAAGCTCCTCCGGGTTTAACCCTTTTACAAGGGAGTGTATTGTCTTGTCTAAAAGCTTTTCTCCATCAAAAATCTTCTTAAAAGATGAATTATACCAAATAATTGTCCCATCCAGCTCAATCAAAACCAAAGGCATGGGGAAATTGAGCAGCGTATCCTTTGACGCCGTATTTATATTGAAGGTCAAATTTTCAATATATCGGGTTATCTCCTTGTGCCTTTTGTAATTTGATCTGAAGTTATAGTACAAAAGCAGCAAAAACAGTACATAGCCCGGAATAGCAACTACAAATTCCAAAGCAGTAATAATTATCAGCAGAAAAAATATAATCAGCAGGTAAAAACTTGATTTTGGCAAAAACATCCCAATAAATTTTTTGCTTTCCATCGATACTCCTCCCGTTACTTTAAAGTCTTAGACCTTGTTTTGCATTCTAGAGGAGTTCAAATGCTTTGCAAGTTCAGTCAAATCCCCATAGTATTTTTCAACATCATGATTTTCAATAATGCCGAGTTTTATCTTATTGTTTATTTTAATCTCAATGGAATTATAACTTACGCCCAAACGCCTGCCAAGCATATAGCAGATTAAAATTATATTGGACAGGGTTTCCGAGACCGATTCATGCACCTCTTCCCTTACTCCGTTGACCAAAACCTTGAAAAGATTTGCTATATCGGTAAGAAGTTCACTTTTAAGCCACTCAATAATTTTAATATTCCTCGTAATGTCAATATCCCTGTCAAACAAAGCCATAAAACCACTCCAACATTTAATATAAATTATTCGTATAAATAATTCGTGCCCTATTTATTTAAGAAACAATTCGCATATAACATATATTATACCATAAAATAGACCCAGGTACCGAATTTCCCAAAAAACGAAAAAACTAAATCTTTCAAAGCTCAACACCGTATTTGAAATTCCGGATAAGAACCCAAAAATTTATAAAAGGAAGTCTTTCTTTTTACCATTGTAAGTGCATCCCTGACGTCTTGATCCTCTATATGCCCTTTTATATCCACAAAGAATATGTATCTTCAACTCGTTTTTGGCAGGTCTTGAT
The DNA here is from genome assembly GCF_000521465.1 of Acetivibrio straminisolvens JCM 21531. Lineage (GTDB taxonomy): Bacteria > Bacillota > Clostridia > Acetivibrionales > Acetivibrionaceae > Hungateiclostridium > Hungateiclostridium straminisolvens. Next base: position 12,459 of record NZ_BAVR01000010.1, on the reverse strand, counting down.
TCTATTCTCGTCATGTTTATATCCCAAAGGCTGAATATGTCCAGTATCCTGTAAAGGCTTCCCGGCCTGTCTTCTGTGGAGAAAACTATGGAGGTTTTATTCCTTTCTGCCTTTTTGGCTTCTTTTTTTGAAATTACTACGAACCTTGTAAAATTATTATCGCTATCCTGAATGGACTCTTTAAGGACCTCAAGTCCATACTCTTTAGCTGCAGCCAAAGAACCGATGGCTGCCATATCCCCTTCCCCCTGTGCAACCTCTTTTGCCGCCTGTGCAGTACTATATACATATTTTATTAATGCACGGGGAAAGGCAGAATCCAGAAACTTTCTGCACTGTCCAATGGGCTGGGGATGGGAAAGGATGTACTTTATATCTTTAGTCTCTGTTCCCTTTTTGGCCATAAGGTTTTGCTTTACCTCAATAACAACCTCAGCCTTAATCTTAAGATCCACATCCGCTGCAAGCATGTCCATCGTAACACTTACAGCTCCCTCCAGAGAATTCTCGATAGGTACAACAGCCTCATCAATCTCATCGTTTTCCACAGCCATAATTAGCTCCACCATGTGTTGTAATCAACCCCGGTAAAGTCATTTCTTCCTTCGGTATATGTAAACATCGCTTCCTGCGAAAATGTTCCCTTGGGCCCTAAAAAACCAATTCTTACCATAAAACACTCCTCATATTATTTTGCACATTTTTTATAAAAGCAACATCAATTATCGGTTAACTATTTTTTATCTCATATTATAATAACATCATTTTTTCTTTTTTCCAACCGAAATGAAATTTATAATGTTAATTAAAATATGATGTAATTCTTTACTGACTATCTTGATATATATTTTTTATAATGCTAATATTTATATTAAGTTTTCTATCAATTTTTAACGATATATTATTAGTCTCAATGGCGAGTCTAACCAAACCAATAATCAAAAAAGTGTATTAATATTCTGTATTATGGGTAAAAACTGTTTAAGCAGTACAAACTTTAATAGCAACAGAAATTGAAATCGACAGGAAATAAATACATACTAAAGGTGGTGATTTGGTGTCGATTGATATTATTAAATCCATAAGACAATCCGAAACCGAAGCCGAACAGATTAAAAAGCAATCCCATGAAGATGCCCGGCAAATTCTTTCGGAGGCCTCAAGCCAATCTTACAAGCTTCTTGAACAGACACAGGAAGACGCTGAAAAAGAAGCTAAAAAAATTATTCAGGATGCTGAAAAACAGGCAAAAGCCGAAATTGAAAAATTTACTACTCAAGTATCTTCCGAATGCAATACTATAAAAGAAAATGCCAGGAAGAAGCTTGACAAAGCAGTAGAGATAATCATAGGAAGGATAGTGAGCCCCTATGGCAATAGTTAAAATGAATAAAATCTCTCTAATTGGGCTTGAATCGGAAAAAGAACGCATCCTTGAAAACCTTATGAAATTAGGGGTTGTTGAGATTACAGACTCAAAAGAAAAGATGGCTTCCGATGATTGGAAAGAGCTGGTAGATGTCGATGGGGACAATGAACGCGTCTCCAGCTCGATACTCAGATTGACAGAGTGTCGGCCATTATTGACTATTTGGACAAATTCGACAAACGCAAAAAGCCTCTCTTTTCAGCCAAACGAAATATCAGCGTCAGCGACTTAAACATGGTTTTGCAAAATCAGGATAAACTTTGGGCTGTTATTAATGAGATTAATCAATATGATGAAATACTTTCAAACTTAAAAGCGGAAAAGAACAAAAACTCAAATCTGATTTTGAGTCTCAAACCGTGGGAAGCTTTGGACATCCCTCTTGAGCTGACATCGACTGCATCTTCCACGGTTTTAATCGGTGTTGTGCCGGAAATGGCAGATACCGATAAAATAGAACAAGCTCTTAACGACACTGTCCCAGAAAGCTACTGTGAGGTCCTTGGCAAAGACAAAGAGCAAAGTTATCTTCTTATTGTATATCTGACTTCCAAAGAAGAAGATACGATGAATGTGTTAAAGCAGTACGGTTTTTCCAAGGTAAACTTTAAAGATCTTTCCGGAACTGCAAAACACAATATCAATCAAGCTTCAAAAAACATTGAGAAAATTGACAAGGATATCGAGGATATCGAAAACAAAATGGCTTCCTATGTAAAATACAAGGATGACTTAGAGGTTCTTCACGATCACTTGTCTATCGAAAGAGAACGAAAAATCGTTCTTGTAAATCTTATCAAAACCAACAAAGTATTTATGCTCGAAGGATGGCTTCCGGAAAATTCAGCGGAGCAAGTGAAAACTTTCCTTGAAAAAAGCAGCGATTGCTTTATAGAAATTATAAAGCCGGCAGAAGACGAGGAATTCCCCGTGCTGCTTGCCAATAAAGCCATTCCAAGTTCTGTAGAATCCATAACCAATATGTACAGTGTGCCAAACTCCAAAGAACTTGATCCTAACGCAATAATGGCTCCCTTTTTATTATTGTTTTTCGGACTCATGCTAAGTGACGGCGGTTATGGAGCATAATGGCTATTCTTTCAGGTATAATTCTTAAAATGTTTAAGCTTGAAGAAGGCACAAAAAAGTTTATGAGACTCATGTTTTACTGCGGCATTTCCACAATGCTCTGGGGTCTGCTTTTCGGAGGTTGGTTCGGTATTCCGAATATACCGGCATTGTGGTTCAATCCTTCGGAAGACCCTGAATTATTGCTCAGTTACTCTCTGCTCTTCGGTGCCATTCACATATATGTAGGTCTTGGAGTTCGCGGCGCAAATCTTATCAAGGATAAAAAATACCTTGATGCGGTTTTTGACGTGCTGTTCTGGTATATATTGTTTACAGGATTCATACTCTTTGTACTTCCATATATTCCAAAGGTTGATGCCGAAAGTGTAACCGGTCTGGTAACTTTGGGCAAGTATCTCATGCTGATTGGCGGAGTCCTTTTGATTTTAACCCAGGGCAGGGAAAACAAAAATATTATTGCAAAGCTTTTTGGCGGTGTTGCAAGCTTTATGACCTTGTAAGCTTTATGAGTGATGTGCTGTCTTACTCAAGACTTCTTGCTCTCGGTCTTGCAACTTCGGTTATTGCATCTATTATCAACCAGATGGCAACAATGTTCGGTTTCAACAACATACTAAAAATAATTGCTGTAGTCGCCATTCTAGCTTTTGGGCACTTATTCAACTTTGCAATCAATGCCCTCGGAGCATATGTTCACTCTTGCAGACTTCAGTACATTGAGTTTTTCGGTAAGTTCTATAAGGGCGGAGGTACAGCCTTTGAGCCCTTTAAAGCAAAAACAAAATATATAAATCTAAAATAACAGGAGGTAATTTACTATGTTAGAAACTCTTACTGGAAATTTCTTTGCAATTTTTGGAGCAGCAATAGCCTTTATTTTTGCAGGTTTTGGTTCCTCCAAAGGTGTAGGTCTAGCCGGTGAAGCCGGTGCAGGTGTTCTTACCGAAGACCCGGGTAAATTTGGTCCTGTAATGGTACTTCAGGCCCTGCCCAGTACTCAGGCAATTTATGCCTTCGTTATCGCGTTCCTTACCATTCAGAAAGTGGTAGTGGGAGATTCTTTGTCAATTGCAGAAGGATTTATCCTTTTCGCCGGTTGTATTCCTATCGGTTTTGTAGGTTGGGTTTCAGGAATCTTCCAGGGCAGAGTTGCTGCTGCAGGAATAAACATGATAGCTAAAAGACCCGAAGGACTCGGAAGAGCTATCGTAATGGCACTCATGGTTGAGATGTTCGCAATCTTGGGATTCATAGTATCAATATTAATGATTGGTAAAGTAGCATAAGATATTATATAAAAGGGAGTGTTCCCCATGGCAGGAGTAGAAAAAATAAAAGAAAGGATAATCGAGGAAGCACGTGCCCAGGCGGAGGCGAATATCAAACGTGCTCAGGAAGAAGCTGCTAAAATAATCGAGACAGCGCAAAAAGAGGCCGATGCCAAAAAGGCACAGATCCTTGAGAAAGCAAAAAAGGAAGCCGTGGATGTTAAAAAAAGGCTTAAGGCAATGGCTGAGCTGGAAGCAAGAAAGAAAAAGCTTCAGGCCAGACAGGAAGTTGTTGAAGAGGCATTTAATAAAGCCATTGAGAAGCTAAACAGCTTGCCTGACAGGGAATATGAGGAAATAATCTCCCGGTTGATAATAAATTCCGTACAAAGCGGAACAGAAGAGATTATACTCTCCCCTAAGGATAAGCAAAGAATCTCTGCCGGTTTTATTGAAAATATAAACAAGAAACTTTCCGAAAAAGGTATTGACGGAAAAATAAGGCTTTCTGAGGAGACCAAAAACATAAGCGGAGGCTTTATATTAAAGTCCGGTGATATTGAAATAAACAACTCCTTCGAAGCAATAATAAGAATGAAAAGAGAAGAAGTAGAGGCCCAAGTTATAAAAGCTCTGTTCTAAAGCTTCTTAAAATTTGCCAAGAAGGAGGGGTGAAAAATTGCCAAAGCTAAAAAAAATCGATGAAACAAAATATGTATATGCGGTTTCGAGGATACGTGCCATTGAAAAACGGCTTTTAGATAAAATAAAGCTTGACAGAATGGTAGATGCAAAGTCCGCGGATGAATCATTAAGAGTCTTGCTTGAAGCCGGATACGGCAGCGGAGACAGTGATGTCAAAAGCATATTTGAATATGAAAACATTTTAAAGGAAGAGCACAAAAAAGTGTACAGCCTTTTAAATGAGCTTGCTCCTGAAAAGGAAATTATAAATATGTTTTTGCTCACAAATGATTACCACAATGTAAAAGTAATCCTAAAGGCAGAATTCTCCGAACAGGACGAGTCTTCCCTTCTGATTGAACCGGGTTCTGTTCCTGCTGGCGAGCTAAAGCTTATGATTAAGGACAGGAACATGTCCAAAATGCCTCCCATTATGAGAAAAGCTGTGGAGGAGGCCATAGATACCTACAGCAGAACCGGTGATCCCCAGGTAATAGACCTGATTTTAGACAAGGCAAGCTACGTTCATCTAAAGAGCATTTCAGCCTCTTTGGACAATAAATTTATAAATGAACTAATTATTATCCTTATAGATCTCAAAAACATTAATATTTTTCTGAGGGTTAAAAACCTGAAAAAATCGTGGGATTTTCTTCAAAAGGTTCTTATCCCCGGCGGGCATATCGACATCAAAGTTTTTATTCAAAACTTTGATTCATCCCTGGAGAGCCTTGTTGAAGAACTCAAGTTCACAAAATACGGTCCCTTGCTTGAGGACGGAATTGAAAGCTTAAGAAGCACAGGAAGTCTTACAAAGTTTGAAAAGCTGTCGGACAACTTTATAACCTCCTATGTCAAAAAGGCAAAATACATTACCTTCGGTATTGAGCCTTTGATAGGATACCTTATGGCAAAGGAAACCGAGATTAAAAATGCAAGAATCATTATGGTGGGTAAAATAAACAATATTTCTAATGATGTCATTAGGGAAAGGCTGAGAGAGTCTTATGTATAAAATAGGAGTTATTGGTGACAAAGACAGTATTTTAGGATTTAAAGCCCTTGGTATGTCGGTATTTCCCGTTACAAGCGCCCTTGAGGCCCAAGAGACGATTGATAAAATTGCTTCAATGCAGTACGCAGTTATATATATCACAGAGCAGTTTGCAAAGGATATCGTCTCTACAATAGACAAATACAAGGACCAGAGATTTCCTGCCATTATACCATTCCCGGCAATCAGGGTTCTTTGGGTATCGGCATGATGAACGTCAAGAAAAGTGTGGAGCGCGCTGTAGGTGCTGACATACTTTTTAAGGATGAATAATTATTGTTTGACTTTTGAGGTTAAAACTTTTTTGAAAGAAGGGATAAAACGTGAGCCAGGGAACAATAGTTAAAGTCTCCGGGCCTCTGGTAATTGCCGAAGGCATGAGAGATGCAAACATGTTTGACGTTGTACGTGTAAGTGAACATCGTCTGATTGGTGAAATAATCGAAATGCATGGAGATAAAGCCTCCATCCAAGTATACGAAGAAACTGCAGGCTTGGGCCCCGGCGAACCGGTGGTTTCTACCGGTGCCCCTCTAAGCGTTGAGCTGGGACCTGGGCTTATTGAAAATATTTTTGACGGTATCCAAAGACCTCTTGAGAAAATGAGGGAAATGGTAGGAAGCAATATAACAAGAGGTATCGATGTTACTTCCCTTGACAGAAAGAAGAAATGGGATTTTAAACCTACCGTAAAAAAAGGAGACAAAGTTGCTTCCGGTGACATAATAGGAAAGGTTCAAGAAACCCCTATCGTTGAGCACAGGATAATGATCCCCTACGGAGTTGAGGGAACAATTGAGGAGATAAAAAGCGGAAGCTTCACCGTAGAAGAAACCGTCGCAAAGGTTAAAACTGCAAACAACGAGTTGGTTGATATTTGCATGATGCAGAAGTGGCCTGTACGTATCGGCCGCCCGTATAAGGAAAAGCTCCCCCCTAGCTCTCCCCTTGTCACAGGTCAAAGAGTTATAGACACTCTCTTCCCTTTGGCCAAAGGTGGAGTTGCAGCAGTACCCGGACCTTTCGGAAGCGGTAAAACAGTAGTTCAGCATCAGCTTGCAAAATGGGCCGATGCCGAGATAGTTATCTATATAGGCTGCGGAGAGCGCGGAAACGAAATGACCGACGTTTTAAAGGAATTCCCGGAACTTAAAGACCCAAGAACCGGCGAATCTCTCATGAAACGAACCGTTCTTATAGCAAATACATCAGACATGCCTGTTGCAGCCAGAGAAGCATCCATTTATACAGGCATGACTATTGCAGAATATTTCAGGGATATGGGCTATAGTGTGGCGTTAATGGCAGACTCCACCTCCCGTTGGGCGGAAGCATTGAGAGAAATGTCCGGACGACTCGAAGAAATGCCCGGTGAAGAAGGTTATCCGGCATATCTTGGTTCAAGACTTGCCCAGTTCTATGAAAGGGCGGGAAGAGTTGTATGCCTTGGCTCTGAAGGAAGAGAAGGAGCCCTTACCGCCATCGGTGCAGTATCGCCTCCAGGTGGAGACCTTTCCGAACCTGTTACCCAGGCAACACTTAGAATTATCAAAGTGTTCTGGGGACTTGACTCAAGTCTTGCCTACAGACGTCACTTCCCTGCAATCAACTGGCTGCAGAGCTACTCTCTGTACCATGATATAATAGGCCAGTGGATTAGTGAGAATATTTCAAGAGACTGGGATTCTATGAGGTCTGACACTATGCGTATTCTGCAGGAAGAAGCGGAACTTGAGGAAATTGTGCGTTTGGTCGGTGTTGACGCCCTGTCACCTGCCGACAGGCTTACTCTGGAAGCCGCCAAGTCTATACGTGAAGACTATCTTCACCAGAATGCCTTCCATGATGTAGATACCTACACCTCATTGAACAAGCAGTACAGAATGCTAAAACTCATACTGGGATTCTATTACAGCGGTAAAAAAGCATTAGATGCAGGGGTAAGTATCAAAGAACTGTTTGAACTTCCTGTCAGGGAAAAAATCGGAAGAGCAAAATACACACCTGAAAATCAGGTAAACAGTCATTTCAATGAAATTGAAAAAGAACTTAATGATCAAATAGAAGCCCTCATCTCAAAGGAGGTGCAATAAAATGCTGAAAGAGTACAGAACAATAAACGAAGTAGCCGGACCTCTGATGCTTGTACAGAAGGTTGAAGGTGTAAAATACGGCGAACTCGGTGAAATAGAGCTATCAAGCGGTGAAATCAGAAGATGTAAAGTATTGGAAGTTAACGGTGACAACGCACTGGTACAGCTTTTTGAAAGCTCAACAGGTATAAACGTTGCCACAAGTAAAGTAAGATTTTTAGGAAGAAGTATTGAGCTTCCCGTATCACTGGATATGCTGGGAAGAGTATTTAGCGGTATGGGCAAACCCCTAGACGGCGGTCCGAACATTATTCCCGATAAAAGACTTGACATAAACGGTCTTCCCATGAACCCGGCAGCAAGAAACTACCCTTCGGAGTTTATTCAGACCGGAGTTTCAGCCATTGACGGACTAAACACCTTGGTTCGCGGTCAGAAACTCCCCATATTCTCCGGTTCCGGTCTTCCCCATGCCCAGCTTGCAGCGCAGATTGCAAGACAGGCAAAGGTTTTGGGTACGGACAGTAAATTTGCCGTTGTGTTTGCAGCCGTTGGTATTACCTTTGAGGAAGCCGACTACTTTATCAGTGACTTTAAGAGAACCGGCGCCATAGACCGTACCGTACTGTTTATAAACCTGGCAAATGACCCTGCCATCGAGCGTATTTCAACTCCGCGTATGGCTCTTACGGCTGCGGAATATCTTGCTTTTGAGAAAGACATGCACGTGCTCGTTATAATCACAGACATAACCAACTACGCAGAGGCACTGCGTGAGGTATCTGCCGCAAGAAAGGAAGTTCCCGGCAGAAGAGGTTATCCGGGTTATCTCTATACAGACCTTGCTACAATATACGAAAGAGCCGGAAGAAAGATTGACAGTGAGGGAAGTATCACCCTGATTCCGATACTTACAATGCCTGAGGATGACAAGACCCATCCTATCCCTGACCTTACCGTATATAACCGAGGGTCAGATTATTCTAAGCAGAGAGCTTCACCGTAAGGGCATAACCCCTCCAATAGACGTACTTCCATCCCTTTCCCGTCTTAAAGACAAGGGAATCGGAAAAGGCAAAACCCGTGAAGACCATGCGGATACAATGAACCAGCTTTTCGCAGCTTACGCAAGAGGTAAGGAAGCAAAGGAATTGGCTGTAATCCTTGGAGATGCCGCCCTTTCCGATACGGATAAACTATATGCTAAATTTGCGGATGCCTTTGAAAAGGAATATGTATCTCAGGGCTTTAGTGAAGACAGAACTATTGAAAAAACCCTTGAAATCGGCTGGAAGCTGCTTTCAATACTGCCCAGAGCAGAGCTTAAGCGTATCCGGGATGAATACCTTGACAAATATTTGCCTAAAGCATCGGAGAATTAATAACCTGTGCTTTTAAAGAGGCTATTTTAGTTATTATTTAGTGCCGAGCTTTTATTTCCAAACTCAAGAAGAAGGTTTATAGCTGTCTTCTTAATATATTTAAGGAGAGAATTACTATGGCAATTATGCGTGTAAACCCGACCAGAATGGAGCTTACCCGACTCAAGAAAAGGCTGCAGGTTGCCCGCAGAGGCCACAAGCTGCTTAAGGATAAGCTGGATGAGCTGATGAAGCAGTTTCTTGACCTGGTAAGAAAAAACAAGGAACTCCGCGAAAAGGTTGAGGAAATGTTAATGAAAGTCCACCAGGACTTTCTCATAGCCAGGGCCGTTATGTCGTCAGAAGGACTTGAGGCTGCACTTATGCTCCCAAAGCAAAATATAAGCCTTGACGTGTCCACCAAGAATATTATGAGCGTAGAAGTGCCTGTGTTGAATTTTACCACTTCCAGCTCCGACGAAAGCGACATATATCCTTACGGATTTGCCTCGACTTCGGGAGAGCTTGACGGTGCCATCTTAACCCTTTCTAAGGTGCTTCCTTACATGCTTGAGCTTGCTCAGATGGAAAAATCATCTCAGCTTCTTGCGCAGGAAATCGAAAAAACAAGAAGAAGGGTTAACGCCCTCGAATATGTTATGATACCTCAGTTGACGGAAACAATAAAGTATATATCCATGAAGCTGGATGAAAATGAAAGAGGAAACATCACAAGACTCATGAAGGTAAAAGACATGATGTTGGAGCAAGCCCACAACTATGAAGCACGAAGTAATGGAGCTTAGGGTAAAGTAAAAACCGCCTGCCAATAAAATTATCTTAGAGAATTGGCAGGCGGTTTATTTACATATTCCCCAGCATAGCCGCAAGACGCATATATTCCTCTTCAAGAGCCTCTTTGTCCGCCCCGGGAGCTGACAGCTTTGCTGCAATTTCAGCCATTTTCATTCTAATCAAAATTCTTTCCGTCTCATCTTTAACTTTCTTGGGAGTTTCATTCATCTTTTGCCTGTAATCCTCAAGATTTCCCTCAAACTCCGTTATGGTATGGTTTTCAATTACAAGCAAACGGTCGGCAACAGCATTTACAAAAGCACTGTCGTGGGAGACAAAAAGAACCGTTCCCTCATATTCGCAAAGAACACTCTCCAAGGCTTCCATAGAGCTCATATCAAGATAATTTGTGGGTTCATCCAAAAGCAGCACATTGGCATCGGAGACAAAGAGTTTTGCAAAGGATACCTTTACCCTCTCTCCTCCGCTTAGGCACCCCACCTTTTTATTTACATCATCATTTCTTATTAACAAGCGTGCCAGTATTGTTCTTGCCACAGTCTGGTTCTGGACACTGTCTTTCATCACATTCTCCAGTACGGACTTTTCATAATCGAGATTTTCAAAGTCTTGATGAAAATATCCGATTTTTACTTTGGGTACTACATATATGCTCCTGTCGGCTTTTTGACAAATCAGGTTGAGAAGGGTACTCTTCCCTGTTCCGTTTTCGCCCCACAGGGCAGTTTTTGAACCGTTTAGCACCTTAAATCCGGCTTTGTCAAATATTTTCCTATCTCCATAGCTGAAAGACAGCCTGTCGGCAGAGATAACAACCTTGTTTTCCGGCGGATTGGTCAGGGAAAAATCCAGCTTGATTTTCGGTATCTCCTTCGGTTTTTCCTTTACCTCAAGCTTTTCGAGACGGGTTTTTAGGCTGTTTACTTTGTTATGGATTTTCTCTTGCTTTTGTGTGGTTTCCCTTTTGTGAAGCCTCGCCTCGGAATTCCCCATTCTTTTTGGAGTTTTCCTCATGGATTTCGCCAAGTTTTTTCTGTCTATTATTGCCTCTTCAATACTTGTCTTTTCTTCGATATATTTTCGTACTCAAAAATCTCTCGATTATACTCCAGCTCCCTTTGCTTCTTATAGAATGAGTAGTTGCCGTTATAATGTTTTAGCTTTCCATCCCTTACTTCAATTATCTTATTGCAAAGGCTGTCAAGTAAATTCCTGTCATGGCTTATTAGCAAAAACGATTCCACACTTAAAAGTTTTTGCTTAAAAAGCTCAATGCCTTTATAATCAAGATTTGCCGTAGGCTCATCCGCAAACACCAGAAGATTTTCACCGTTAAAGGCGTTGGCAATTTTGATTCTGGTTTTTTCTCCACCGCTAAAGACCTTTTGATGCACCTTTTGAGACAAGTCAAATTCCTTTAAAAGCTTTTATCCGCACAAATACTTTCCTCGGAAAACTGACGGATATATGCTATATCGCAAAATTGTTTTACAAATCCTTCGTCCGGTTCTATTTCCTTTGCCAGAATATTTAAAAGTGTAGTCTTACCGGAACCGTTTTGACCTATTATCCCGATTTTGTCCCCGGAATAAATCTTTAAATCATCAATCTCAATTATAAGCCTGTCACTATAGTACTTCTTTATATTATGAGCTTCCAATATAAGCATAAAAAAATCTCTCCTTCCACCTTTTTCAGTGTGCCGGAAAGATATAAATAGCATAATACCCGCCAAAGCAGCAAGGCATTAACTGCATAGCAAAAATATTTATAGCTAATCCGGCACAAAACAAGAGCACTATGCTCATCTTTAAAAACAAAATGTTTTTTGCCAAATTAGCCAATGATCATCGTTAAAATACCTTGCCCTTTCTTCAATATTTAATTTTATTTTACCCAATTTTATAAATTAAATCAATATCTTCGTTAAACTAAAAATCCCCTCCGGACGAGGATTTCAATCCGGAAGGGATTTTTTATTATGCTGCCGGTTATTTTACACTTTAGCTGTTAGTTTTGAGGGCATACCGGGAAATGCTGGATTTGCCCATTTATATATTGAGTTATAATCGCCAGATCAATGGCATTTACCGAACCATCGCCATTTACATCTGCAGCTACATATTGTCTAGAAGTTAAATTAATATTACCAAGAAGGTAATTGCTAAGCAGGCTTTTGTCATTTGCTGTTACCGACTGATCTCCGTCAAGATCTCCATAATAAACTGTGTAAGTTTCGCCTGCGGGGAAAGAGGATATTTCTCCAAGAAGGTAGTCTCTGAGCAGATAATAATCATACATTGTAGAGCTAAAATCATTGTTTACATCCGCAGCTATATATTGCAACGGATTTGCGAACGGTACGGCATAGTATACTTCATTATACAATAATGCAAGGTCTATAGCGTCAATTGAACCATCCAAGTTTACATCACCGATAATTACTGTTTTGGTGCATTGGTGCGCTGCATATGCTGTCATAGAACCGCTAAATACTATCATGGCAATACTTAATACTACCGTTAACAGTGCAACTTTCTTTTTCATACACATTCCCCTTTCTTTTCCTTTGTTTTTTTATTGAAGCCGGCCGACTATCAATCATTATAATGAAACTTCGCTTGAAAGCTTTATTGTTTATATTTCGAACACAGAACAGCTT
>NZ_BAVR01000011.1 GCF_000521465.1 Acetivibrio straminisolvens JCM 21531 | reverse complement strand
AAATAATCTAATAGAAAGGATGAATAACATGAAAAAAGCAGTAGTTAATCAAGCAAATTGTGTGGCCTGCGGAGTTTGCGAAAAAGTCTGTCCGCGTCAAGCCATAACCATATTTCATGGAATTTATGCAAATGTTAATGAAGAGCTATGTGTCGGATGTAAAAAGTGTGAGAAAGCTTGTCCGGCTTCAGTAATTGAGGTTGTGCAAAAGGAGGTTGCATCATGAAAAAGTGGAATGAATATTTATGGATATTTTCTGCGGTATATTTGGTTTCGGGTTTTTTCAATATTTTGTTTGCCTGGATAGGGATGATTTGCTTTGTTACTCCGTTATTGCTTTCGATATTAGGTAAAGGTAAAATATACTGTAACAGTTATTGCGGAAGAGGACAGCTATTTGAATTGTTAGGAGGCAGGTTAAAGCTTTCTTCAAATCGCAACATCCCTAAATTTATAAGAAGCAAATGGTTTCGTTACGGCTTTTTAGTATTTTTTATGACTATGTTTGGAATTATGGTTTTCTCTACCTATTTAGTTTATAATGGAACTAATAACTTGAAAGAAGCGGTTACCCTTTTATGGACAATTAAACTTCCTTGGAATTGGGCATATACCGGCGCAGTATCACCGTGGATAGCCCAGTTTGCTTTTGGATTTTACAGTGTTATGCTTACGTCTACAATTTTAGGACTTCTAACAATGTTCTTTTTCAAACCCCGCTCATGGTGTGTCTATTGTCCCATGGGTACAATGACTCAAGGAATAAGCAAGCTAAAGTACAGAAAGATGGTGAATCAAAATGGAACAGCAAGCAAAAGAAATAGCTGAATTGCTGAAGGTTATGGCAAATCAGCATAGACTAATGATATTATGCTATTTGATTGAAAGACCGATGAATGTTAGTGAAATACACGAAAAAATACCTGCAATATCTCAATCGGCTTTATCTCAAAATTTAGCCATGCTAAAGGCTCACGGCATTGTAGACTCTAACAAATACGGTCTTCAGAATGTTTATCATATAAAGGATGACAGGATTAAAAAGATTATTCAAGCACTTAGGGAAACCTATTGCAATTCCAATTAATACATTAACGGAAGTAGAGGACGTTCCAAGGAATATAAAATGATTAGACTACTTATAAAAGCGCCATTTGGTGATGCGGCAAACACAGTATATTCCATGCTGCTGTGCGATGAAAAGAATACCGCAGTTCACGCCGGATTTAAACCAGGCTGAGAGCTCAATGAATAAGAGCCTGTTGCTCAAAGCAAGTGCCTATTATTGTTATCACGGCGGTGTGTATGGTAAGGAATAGCCGAAATGATTGCTAAAAGGTTTATTTTGCCGGGAGGAAGTTTATTTGAAGTCTTTCGGTAAGTGCTTTTAAAGACAAAGTATTTCTTTGCCTGCAAAAATGTTTTTATACAGTTTGATATTAGAAAGATTGAATCTATTAGAGAGATGAGAAAGCACCGTGGATAAGAATTTACCTAATGGGTTTTATTGGAAGGGTTAAGATCCCCTTTAGTATAGATTTTGGGACTGGCGGTGTTGTAATATCTTTGCCGGTTGAACGACTTTATCGGTAATCAAATTTTTGTGATTGAGAGGTTTTGTTATGATTAGAAAATTTAAAGAAACTGACTTAAACAGTATAATGAAATTATGGCTTGAGACTAATATTTCTGCGCATGATTTTATTGATGAAAAATATTGGCGGAGTAACTATGAAAAAGTAAGAGAAATGATGCCTAAGGCAACAATTTATGTTTATGAAGATAACTCCATTAAGGGATTTACCGGGTTAAGTGGAAACTATATAGCAGGAATATTTGTTGAAGCAGATAGTCAATCAAAAGGAATTGGAAAGGCTTTATTAGATTACATCAAAGGGATAAATGAAGAGCTCATTTTACATGTTTTATAAAAGAATGAAAGAGCAGTTAGATTTTATATAAGAGAAGGGTTTCATCGAGGGTGAACAAATTGATAATAATACAAATGAAACCGAACTTGTTATGAAATGGACAAATAGAAAAGATTGATTCTAGATATAAACTCCGTTATTTTCTTTTTATCAAAAAACACCTCCCAATGTTAGAATAACATCTATCATTTGGAGGTGCATTGCTATTCATAACTATTCCTAAAAGATTATTTGGTGGGCAGAACAAGAACTCTTTTGCTGTACAGACGGAATTCATCCTGTTGTGTTTTTACTGGAGAGGCTGAATGAATGATATGTTTTCCGGGAAACAGACATCGATTCAATTAACTAGAGCCATGTGGAGACGGACATAACTAAGATATATTGCATGGTAATATGTAACACTTCTATTTTTTTTAGAATAATTAAAGTATCAAGATAAAAAGGAGAATCATCATGCAAAATGTTTCAATTACATTTAAACCTACAGATTAATTGGCTAAAGTAGCATTTGCATGTCAGACTTCGGAGCCTAAAGATGAAGAAGTATATCAAATGATTGATCGTGTGATTTATGAATTATACGGTGAAAAAGGACTTGCAGCAATCATAAAACGTGGTTATAAAGTCATAATCAAAGTAAATATGGTCGGGCCAAACATGGGACTTAGGGGTGAAAAGGGACGTTCCATCATAACGGATCCCCGTATTGTAAGATATGTTGCTGAAAAAGTCCGGGACATCATCGGTTTTGATGGTAAAGCAGATCTAAAGGTAGTTGACGGTGTTTTCTCCAGGGATCCAAATCCATCATCGAAATGGAATAATGGTAGTTTTTATTGGGCTAGGTTAGAAAGGACCGGTGATAATTTGGTTAACCAGGAGGATTTTTGATATGACTGTAATGCTAATGGTATCCTGGATGGAAGATCAAAAGCAACCCTGGTTAATCTGGATAGCATTGGTGAAGAAGGACGGATTCAATATGAGGTGAAACTGGCAAACGGCAGAACCGTAAAAGTAGCATTTCCAAAGATGTTTCGAACCAGAGAGCAAGCGGACGGATCAGATGAGTATTGCGATGTGCTGATTTCGATTCCGGTCTTTAAGAGTCATGGCCTTGCAGGCAAACAGGAGCAATAAAACTACATTACGGTATACGCAGTCGTTATGGCGTCTTTGATGATTTGGGACGCTTTGGTCATGATGGATTATATTATCATGAAACAGGTAGCCATAACAAGCATTATTTATACGATTATTTGTGTGCCCAGCACCTGATACGTCCAAACGACCTGGTTATTATGGACTGCCTGACAGAGAACAGAAGAGGCCCTCTTCTTCCGATGTCATCATCAATAGGGCTTATCCAATACAGTGATACACCTGCTGATTACATTCTTACAAATGCAATTATGGCATCAACAGATTCTGTAGCAATTGACACAGTGGCAACTGCATTTGCCGGCTATCAGCAGGAATCGATCAAATTACTGGACGTGGCGGCACAAAATGGATTAGGCACCAACAACCCTAGCCGTATTCTGTTGACCGGATTCTCCGATTTCAGAGTTCACCGCCAGAATCTGTACGATACGTATCATTCCCAGGGGAAATATCCCTTTGAGGATGGTTGGGGCGATGCAAAAGTTTTGGATCGTATTGATGCACCTTATGAGGTCAGGGTATCAGATTCTCATCCGAGCAAATCGAAAGATGGACTTTACTATATCGATTATGAGGTGGTTCCCACAACCGAGGACGCAAAACTTTTGAAATTTGGGCACCATACTGGTCACAACATGGAGATGCATGGCCTGAGGTCAACAAGGCGACCAAATACGTCGCCTCCAACACAATAACATCTGGTGATTGGCAGCCGTCCGTGTTTTTAAGTGGAGATATTGCGGAAAAAGTAACCCAGATTAAGCAACAGCAAGGGCCGGATTTACATGTGTGGGGAAGTGGCAATCTTATTCAAACACTTCTCATGCACGACTTGGTCGATGTATTTTGGCTGATGATATACCCGATAACGCTAGGCTGTGGAAAGCGATTATTTGCTGATGGCACGATTCCTGCAGCTTTCAAGGTTACAGAAAGCAATGTCACTCCGAAAGGCGTTATTATTGTGAGATACGAGCGTGAAGGCACAATAAAACCAAAAGTTGATGGAAGTAGTATAGTACCGGAGTAAATATTTAAGTTATGCTAAACTGTTTGGCAATGCGTTTAGCAGTATTAGTGAGCGTCTCCCAAATTGAATATTGCCTTAATTTTGAATAATTTGATTTCAATTTGCTTGAAGGCGGCTCGGTTTCCACCGGATGGGTCGCGCATGTGTGCGAGATCCGGTGGACATTGCAAGGATAATGAGCCGCTAAAATTATTTTCTGCCTAGTACATGTTCCCAGTAGCATTGGAAAAGGCAAAGCCACTGAACATAAAGAATCTCTGAAGGAGTAATATTTTTATTTTGCACACCAGCCTGACGGAATGCCCTAGATAACTGCTTGCTTGTAAAAAGACTGCGAAATCCATATTCTAGTGCATTTGAAACAAATTGCTCATATGCAAACCACTGGTTTGCGGGGATATCCGGTTGGCTCTTTTTCTTAAGGTGAAGAAGCACTATATCAACGCTTGGTTTGGGATGGAAATCCTCCCTGCTGAAATAGTAAGCAATATCTAAATCGAACTTGGGCTTTATAAGCAGGGAACGCAATGATTCTGAAGGCTTACCCATAAAACGTTTGGCTGCGCCTTTTTCCATGGTAAGCCATGCTTCAGAAGGTGCGTTTTTACATTCCGTCAATTTTCGCATAATATCCGTAGTGAAGCAAGAGGGGATGTTTGAAAAAACTTTATAATCTTCATGTTTAGGAAGCTTCCATTTCAAAAAGTCCTGATGATATATACTGATATTTTTGACGTTCTTGAATTTTGCTGTCAATTTATCATATAAACGGCCGTCGATTTCAATTACCGAAACTTCACGGCATCTTTTTGTCAAGAAATCTGTTATATGACCCTTTCCCGGACCAATTTCAATAACATGATCATTCTTGTCAAGGGTTGTTCTGCGAATAATTCTTCTGATAATTTTATAACTTGTTAAAAAGTTTTGAGATACCCAAATGGGCGGAGTAGTCCCTTTTTTTCTATTTCGGGGCATAAAAAATACACCTCTTTCGCTTTTTCGTAAACGAAAAAAGGCGCACAAAAACAAAGACGCTGCTATTAGCTATCTTTCATTCTGTGCACCCTTATTTACGAATACGAAAAATACCATACATAGGTGTATACTAGCCTCCAAATATAAAATCGAATTATAGTTTAGCATTTTTGGGTATGTTTGTCAAATCGTTTTGGGAAAAAACTATGCGGTTTTCAAGTTTTGTAGGGGTAACGAGGCGTAATATGCATATTCACGACTTATTGATACTGCTTCAGCATGAAGTCCTAAAAAGCCTTACCTTTATAGATAAGACGCGAGGGGCTAAGGAACCCGGGGTGTCTGCTGTTCACATTTTTTTGAAAAGTGTTGAGACCGAACTTTCCGTCGCTATGTCGTACACGCTGCAAATGCCAAAAAAGAAGTTTCGGGGAAGGGTATTGGCGTACAAATAGTATGTCCTATTGAAAAAATTGATGAGAAGACTCAAAAAGAGTACATAGGCCGCATAAAAGTTGTTTTTAAGCCTATTTTGAAATTTAGATAAAACAGTTTTGCGACGCTAAATGACATATTTCATGCAAAAAAAAACGTGTTTTATGCTGTAAACGGTTTTTGGAAAGAAAGTTTTGATAGAATAAAATGATAATTGCTATTCCAATAATGGCATTTCAAGGAGGAATTATATGATGAAAAAAGGATTTTTATGCGTCATACTTATCCTATATACGGCATTAGCCTACTGCCGGTACCGGCATCGGCAGTGACCGTTAATGCACTTTATCGTATCGTAAAGTTTCAAGCCGAATTCAGTCCCTATCCGGATACTGCTCCCAGTGGGATTCTCCCATACGGGACGAACGTGATGGTGGCGTCGATTGAAGGAGACTATGCCAAGTTTGAATATAAGGGCTACAACTACTACACGAAGGTGAGCAATCTGGAAAAGTTGATGATTGAGGATTACAGATGCTCCGGATGGGCACAGGAAGCTGTAGAGGCATATATATATGGTCATCCTGGTATGACAGATTGGTTTACCAATGCAGCAAACTTCAGGGACCCTATAACGCGTGGCGAAATGGCAATGCTGCTGGTTGATGACATCATGATAAGGAAACGCGGAAGTTGGCAAGTGCAGTTCACCCTCAAAGGAGTAATTTCTGATGTGCGTGTGGATGAGATTATGGGCCAGGAGGAGGACGAAGACAATGCCTGGTTTCAAATAAGTCGTCTTCTGTATTGGGGTATTGTTCCTGCAGAAAAGTATAGAACGAATGATTATGCAACCTATAAGGAATTTACCGATGCTCTGATTAAGATCGTAAAATATGAGGGTAGGGAATACCGGAAAAAAGAATTTACCAAAGCGACCATTGATAGCTTTGGTGTTGGCGGTGACACCAGTCCGGATGCAAAGATTACGAGAGAGCAAGCCATATTCCTGTGTCAAAAAACTTACAACTGGATGGTGGAAGCTGATACTTTTTATGAGGCAAAGTGGGCCATAGACAACGGAAGGACAAAGGAAAGCGTGATAGGTATAATAGACGGAGTTTATACTCTTGCGTCGGTGATGGGGCAAAATCCCCGTGTGGCCATTAACGCAGAGGGTAAGGCCGAGCTTAGCAGTGCAAAAGCAGAACGTTTTAAGTTCACCTACAAGGGAAGCCGTACGAACCAGTTTGAAGAGATGATGATGCTGTATACAATTCAGACGATGGATGGAAAGTATCTCGCTCTTTCCGGAAATGTACCGACAAATGGAAAACAACTCATTACGCAAGATACGGAGTTTCTATGGGCTATCGAGGGACCCTTTAATGAAGGAGGCCAGTACAAGATTTATCCGCCCGACTACCCGAACCTGTTAGTGAGTGTTGAAGAACGGCAATCAAAGGATGGTACACCTATTATCGTAGGGTTTGACGCATCAGTCAATCCACCGAGCAATTATGTCTTCTATGTCTACTATGAAGGTAATGCATCAACTTCTTTTTCACGGTGGAAGGAGCTGCCGGCTACCGCCACACCCAGTAAGACGAGTTTCGTCATGAACAGTCAGCCAGTATCCGTTACAGCGGCCTACACCATAAACGGGACTAATTACTTGCAGCTTCGAGCCATTGCAGCAATGCTCAATGGTACTGCAGCCCAGTTTGATGTAGGCTGGGATGGAAAGTATGCCGTGATTGAACCCGGTAAGCCCTATAGCGGTACAGTTACCGAAACCAAGCTTCAAACTACAACCAATGTCCACATTAGTAATACGAAATTCAAGCTGAATGATGAAGTATTTACATTTTCTGATGCACGGCTGATTGACGGCAGTACGAACTACATTCAGCTTCGTGAGTTTGCCCAGAAGCTTTCCGGAACGGCATCACAGTTCAATGTGTACTGGGATAACGAGGCAAAGCAGGCGGTTATCCAGCCCGGTGTGGCTTATACGGGGGTAGCACCGGATACAAACCCTTCTTCTGATACAATTACCGGCAGCAATAAGCTGGAAGATGGAATTTACTATATTAAGGCTTCTAAAAACGAAAACTTTGCCATAGATATACCCGGTTCAAGTAAAGAGAATGGCGCAAAGCTTATTATTTATTCCAAGACCGGTAATGATAATCAAAAATTCAAAATCACTAACGTAAGTGGCAATAAATATAAGATTCAGTGTGTTCATTCCGGTAAGTGGTGGAACAGCAGCGGGTCGAAGGGCGCGGTAATCACCCAGTCCGATTCTGCTTCAACGTTTACAATAACAGAGCAGGAAAACGGAACCTACAGAATCATGGACAGCAAAGGGTTTTATGCAGGCATCTCAGGTGCAAATATGAAAAACGGCACCAATATTATACTTTGGACAGAAGCTTCCAATGCAAGTCAGGCCTATATATTTAAAAAAGTAAAGTAAGCTTGGACAAGACAGTGTATGATTGACTTTCCGTTTGATCAAAAGATTTTTCAGTATCAGTCATGATAAGATAATTATAACTACAAGTGTATTTGCTTGAGGGGGTTAGAACATATGAAAACAAGAGCTTTATGTTTATTGACAGTTCTTTGCGTTATACTGAGCTTGCTTCCGGTATCAGCAGAGGGAGCTCCCGTCATAACCATAACTGGCCAGCCGCAGGAAACAATCGAGCAAATAAAAGGAGGAAGAGGCAGATGGCTCTTAAAGGTTTATGCACGTGTGTCAGAAGATGCAGAACTTAGCTATCAATGGTACTCAAACACCGTTAACGATAATAATTCCGGAACACCTATTCCAGGTGCTACAAAAGAATATATGAGATTCCAACAGATTTGGAAGGAGGAATCTATTACTATTATTGCAAATTAAGCGCTCCTGGTGCAGAGCCGGTTTGTACAAATGTTTCAACGGTTACTGTTAAGGTTCAACAATCCAGAAAGGCACCTCCTGTACCGGTCCTTGTGTCGATAACACCGGACAGCATTACTCTTAAAGATGATCAAAACCTTGAATACAGCCTGGATGGGAAGAAATGGCGTGGCCCGGTATTTTCGGGGCTTACTCCCG
This sequence comes from Acetivibrio straminisolvens JCM 21531, assembly GCF_000521465.1. Classification (GTDB taxonomy): domain Bacteria; phylum Bacillota; class Clostridia; order Acetivibrionales; family Acetivibrionaceae; genus Hungateiclostridium; species Hungateiclostridium straminisolvens. The sequence goes on along the minus strand of NZ_BAVR01000011.1, from coordinate 67,968 downwards.
ATACCACATATACAGTCTATGCCAGGTACGTAGGTTATTTTAATTACGAGCCTTCTTTGGCAAGTGAGCCGTTAGTGGTCAAGACGCTAAACTGTATAAGGACAAAGGAGAGCAGGAAGCTCCCAAACTGGAATTATTGGGCAAAACCGGCAGAAGCGTTGCGCTAAAACCCATTGAAGGAGCTGAATATAGCAAAGACCTGAAGACGTGGCAGGACAGTAATACATTCTATAATCTTTCCGTATCTACCGAATATACATTTTATGCTCGTATGAAAGAAACTGATGATCTGAAAAGGTCGCCGGAAAGTTCCCCACTTACTATTTTAACTAATGAGTCCGGAGGATTTCCCTTTGTACCGGGTAATGGTACAGACGGGGTCATTAGGACTGAGGGGGGTTGGGCATATATCAAAACCCACGATGATGTTGCCTTTGAGCCTAGTTATTCCACTGGTGTTGTTGGGCTGAACAGATACATTTATCTCCCTTTCTATTTCGAGCATCTGGGTGATAACAAATATTATATTTATCATGCTAACGGAGGATACCTTTCATACCAGGGTACACTAAAAAAGGACGCAGAAATCATTATCAGCGAAAAGCCGTGTGTATGGCAGGTTTATGCTCAGAATGCAGGAGGCTATATTGAATATAACATCTGTGTCGCCAGTGATACGCATTATTTTATCAAAACCTTGAGTTCCGGTGTGAAACTGGCATATAACAACTCAAAATCTTTCCAGCGGATGGTGCGCAGTTTAAAATAGACACCTGGGGTGTAGTGAGTGATATTCCTCAGTGGTGGAAAGAGTATAAAGAAGGAAAAACCGAACCAACATACGATGTTGAATTAACAACAACCTATGAATCTTCTCAAAGAAAAAAGCAATCTGGGGGACAGGGAGCTTCAGAGGGAACATCATCAGGCCCAAAACCATCCGGAGGAACCCTTGAAAAATCAGACCCGGTTACTCCGCCAATTAGCGTACCGGTTACTGCCAACCCAAGTCAGACGAGATTTGTGATGAATGGCCAGCCCGTATCAGTTACGGAGGCGTATATCATAAATGACACCAATTATTTGCAGATTCGGGCAATTGCTTCGATGCTGAACGGCACTGCTGCTCAGTTTGATATAGGTTGGGATGGACAGTATGCCGTCATAGAACCCGGCAAGCCTTTTAGCGGCACAGTTACTGAGGCCAAGCTTCAAAGTACTACCAATGTCCAAAAGAGCGGCACGAAGTTCAAGATGGACGGCGAAGTATTTACTTTTTTTGACGCACGGTTGATTGACGGCGCTACCAACTACATTCAACTGCGGGAGTTCGCACAGAAGCTTTCCGGGACTGTATCGCAGTTCAATGTATACTGGGACAATGATGCACGCCAGGCAGTTATCCAGCCGGGTGTAACATATACTGGGTACCCACCGGTTATTGAGACATCTGACGATACAGATACAAGCAGTGAAGAGGTGAGGGCTGAAATTTATTGCATAAAAGCTTCAAAAAACGAAAACTTTGTCATAGAAGTGGCCGATGCAAGCACAGAGGATGGTGTAAAACTCAAGCTTGGCACCAAGACCGGTGATGATAATCAAAAATTCAAATTTATCAAAGTGGAGAAAGATGTGTATGTCATCCAGTGTGTTCATTCCGGTAAGCTGTGGACCAGCGGCGGGAAGAAGGGGGCGGTACTTACCCAGTCCCTCTCTGCATCTGATGCCAACTCTTATGCCTTCAGAGTAATAAAACAGGCTGACGGAACCTACAGGATTATGGATAACACAGGACTTTATGCAGGTGTTTCAGATGCTAAAGTGGAAAACAGAACCAATATCATACTTGGTACAGAAGCTTCAGATGAAAGCCAGGTATTTATTTTAGAAAGGATACCATAAACCGGAATTTCATAGAGCAAGACTCTTAAGCTTAAATTCTGAAAAAAGAGAGTATCGCAAATTGCTTCCTAAAGCAGCGTGTGATACTCTTTTTTTCCGGCATACATATTCCAAATAGTTTTCATTCCGATAATACTATAAAGCAACGTGTGATACTCTTTTCTTTTTCCGGCATGCATGGCCCAAAGAGTTTTTATTCCGATAATACTATTACGAAATGCGGTTTAAAATATCTTTTGTTTAAAGCAATTCGAAACATTCAAGTGAAAGGCTTGTTCAAAAAAAGTTTCCCTACGGTTGATTTTATCACCTTATATTAACCATAAATCCATTGAGGTATGATTTGATAGAAGGGTATAATAAAAGTGGGTGATGAAGATGAAAGAAATCAATATTGCCAGAACCATCGTTAAAATGCGGCGAGAGAAGGGGCTGACGCAGGAAGACCTTGCAAATTACATTGGCGTATCGAAGGCTTCGGTTTCAAAATGGGAAACCGGCCAGAGTTATCCTGACATTACTTTTCTGCCGCAGCTTGCCACACTTTTTAATATAAGCATTGATGAGCTCATGGGTTATGAACCTCAAATGAGTAAAGAGGATATCCGTAAATTGTACGTGAAATTATCTGCCGATTTTGCTTCCAAGCCCTTTGATGAAGTATTGGATTGTTGCCGTGAAATTGCTAAAAAGTATTTTTCCTGCTTTCCCCTGTTATTCCACATTGGAGCGCTGCTTGTAAACAACAGCACGGAATCGGGAGACAAGGAAAAAACCCTTTCTGTGCTTGAGGAAGCCAAAGAGCTGTTTGTTCGGGTAAAAACAGAAAGTGAAGATGCGGAGCTTGTGCAGCTTTCCTTGTATATGGAGGCATGCTGCGCGTTGATGCTGGGAAATCCAAACGAAGTAATTGAGCTTTTGGAGGGAACAAGAAAGAAAATCATTTCCAGTGAAATGCTTCTTGCTTCAGCTTATCAAATGGTTGGTAAATCGAAAGAAGCCAAAATGACATTGCAAGTTGCTATATATCAGCACATGTGTAATCTCTTTAGTGCATTAACGGATTATCTTATTCTTTGCACAGACAACTCCGAACAGTTTGATAAAACGCTGAAGCGAGCAAATGACATTGCTGAAGCTTTTGACTTAAAAAACCTTCATCCGTCGTTTCTCATAAAGCTCTACAACGTTGCTGCCCAAGGGTGTATGATGCTTGGAAATAGAGAGAGAGCCCTGGAGATGCTTGAAAAATACACAGAGCTTGTCACCGGTGATATTTATCCGTTGCAGTTAAAAGGAGACGAATATTTTTATCTGATAGATCAGTGGATTGGGGAGCTCGATTTAGGAAATGCTCTTCCAAGGAGTGAAAAAATTATACGTAAAAGCATAGCCGACGGAGTAATCAATAACCCTGTGTTTTCAACGTTGGCTGATGAAATCCGGTTTAAGAGGATTGCAGAAAAACTGAAAAATAACTGTTAGCAACAGGATGTATTATGAAAGAAATGAAATCAAGACCTTATTAAAGGAGGAATGAATCATGGATTTGGCTACGTTGAAAGAATATTTACCGTTTCTTATTCCGTTGGTGATCGCGCAGTATGCACTTGCTATTACTGCACTTGTACATGTGTTGCGTCATCCCCATTACCGTTTCGGAAATAAAGTGATGTGGGTTTTGATCGTTCTGTTTATACAGTTTATCGGTCCGGCAATATACTTTGCTTTCGGTAGAGGTGAGGAATAAATGGGTGTCTTGGAAATCAGACAGCTTTATAAGAGCTTTGGGCACCATGAGGTGTTGAAGGGATTGGATATGGATGTTCCCGAGCATTCTATATTCGGATTTGTCGGACAGAACGGAGCTGGTAAAACGACAACAATGAAAATTATTCTTGGGCTATTGAAGCCGGACAGCGGTTCTGTAACCGTATGCGGTGAAAAAGTTACGTATGGCGAATCCAAAGCCAACCGCCACATAGGTTTTCTTCCGGATGTTCCTGAGTTTTATGGGTACATGAATCCAATGGAATATTTGAAGCTGTGCGGTGAGATAGCCGGTCTTTCGAAGACCCAAATCAAGTCAAAGAGCGAGGAATTACTGGAGCTTGTGGGGCTGAAAGACCAAAAAAAGAGAATTGGAGGGTTTTCCAGAGGAATGAAGCAGCGCCTTGGCATTGCCCAAGCCTTGCTCAATGAACCAAAGCTCCTTATCTGTGATGAACCTACATCAGCGCTTGATCCCATCGGCAGGAAGGAAATACTCGATATTTTACTTGCGGCAAAAGGGAAGACGACCATCGTATTTTCGACCCATATCCTGTCGGATGTTGAAAGGATATGCGACCGTATTGCGGTATTGCATGACGGAAAGCTTGCGCTTTGCGGTACACTTTCTGAAATAAAGGAGCGTCATAGGCTCCACGGTTTTGTCCTTGAGTTTGAGAGTGAAAAAGCAGCTTCCTGTTTTGAAAATGCGGAAGAGTTGAAGCAGCCGTCAATCAGTCTGTCACGAGATGGGAGCACTGTAAAGGTGTTTATGAAAGATGGCGATATGGACGGGCATTTTCTGCTCGGTGTGCTATCGCAAAAGCGTATTGTTCCGTTAAAATTCGCAGTGATGGAACCGACTTTGGAAAGCTTGTTTATGGAGGTGGTTCGATGAAAGGCTATTTGGCGTTTTTGAAAAAAGAGTTCTTTGAATACACAAAAACCTATAAACTATTCATTATGCTAATGGTTTTTGCGGTTTTCGGAATCACGAATCCCCTTATAGCAAAATTGATGCCTGAAATTGTTAATAGCTTTGTAACCGACGGTATAGTCATAACATTACCGGAGCCGTCGGCCTATGATGCCTGGGCGCAGTTTTTCAAAAATGCGACGCAAATGGGATTTATCGTGATGGTAATTCTGTTTAGCGGGGTTTTATCATCCGAACTGTCAAAGGGAACCCTTATCAATTTGCTGACAAAAGGCTTGTCCAGAACAGCGGTTATTCTTTCAAAATACACCTGCATGGTTTTGGTATGGACGATGAGTATTGTCCTGTGCTTCGGGCTGACTTACGGTTATACGGCGTATCTTTTCCCGCAGTAAAACATCCAATCTGCTGTTTTCTGTGTTTTGCCTATGGCTGTTTGGCCTGTTTTTGTTGGCGGCGTTATTGTTTTCAGCCACATTAACAGGAAACAGTTATGGAGGCCTGCTTATAACAGGTGCCGTTGTGGTTGTCTGTATGATTATGAACATCATACCCAAGGTGCATAGGTACAACCCCATTTCTTTAGCGACGGATAATATGGGATTGATTATGAATTCCGTAGAGGTGTCTTCTCTTTATAGCACTATCATGATTTCCTGTTTGCTTTCATTGATTTTTGTGTTCCTTTCGGTGGTTATATTTAGAAAGAAGCAATTGTAACCGGCAGCATATCTAAAGTCTACCGTTATCAATTCGTGCCATGCGGAGTGTGCGGCATGGATACCCAAAAAATAAAGTTTATAAAGCCTTGAAGATGCTGAGTTTCGGCAAATCTGCCAACTCGAATATGCCCTTGATATGTGTTAATTGGAATATATCGGGGTATATTTTTGTATGAATTTTGAGCAAAGATCAGGATGGGTGAGCTGGCAGATTTGATAATGGCTTTTTTGTAGGAGGAGAAGTAGATAGAATATTTCCAAATACACCATCGTTACTTTATTGTGCATTAATTGCTCAGTCCGCACATTGGCCAGAATGGGCAATTACATCTGAAAAAGACAAATATCCTGGAATATTTAGAACAATTGGATATGGTATTCCTGATGTAACAAGAGCAACGCAAAATAGTGAATATAGAATTACATTTATTATAGAGAATATATTAGAAATTGGTGAAGGAGAGGCACATATTTTCAGAGTGCCAATTCCAGAAGAATTGAGTAGTGTAGGCGAAAATTTCAATGTACTCGTAGAAATAACTTTATCATATTCAGCAAAACCAAGGAGAACGAGGCGAGGTGTGAAGAGTTATTTATCAACATGGCTTGACTGGTGTTGTAGCAGAATAGGCGAAGATTACACTACATTTACTCGCCGAATATTTGAAACTGGTAGTTCTATTGATGATGATGGAAATTTCGAATGGGTAATTGGAGATGTAATTAATAGAGGAATTACTTCTAACTTTTCTAGAAAAAAGAACTTTGCAAAAATATTGGGAAGTTATTTAATCTAATCAATTAAGCGATGCTTTTTGCATTGCAGTTCGTGGTCACAAAGGTTGGGGAGCGTTGTTTAAAGCAAAATACTTTTTGGTGGCAAGTTTTGAAGCTATTGATCAAGATATACCTATTTATGAGCCTATCCGTTCAATGGTAGAGGTTGAAGTTGACAACGATGAAATACAGGTTCAAATTTAGAACGAGTAGATTCACTAAATCTTATATAATAAAGTATCAGTGGCAATGATATATTAATTGCAATAGGATTTATAGCATATATTATTATATCAATACTGGATTATATGAAAGAATGTTGTTATAAAAAGGGTTAGAATAGGGAAATTTGCATTGCCCTTCTGCATCTCTAGATTCTTGTGCATGAATAACTTTTAGCATTGGAGCTACTTCTTTTACCTTGGAAGGTGGTGTAACTGTAAAAACATTTCGGTAGAAATGCACTATGCAGCATGGGTATTTAGCCTTTGGATAAACGTAAGCGTAAAAGTGTGTCCTGAAGATTGATTGTAATGAAATGAGGGATGAAGGACGCAATCAAATCATGCTTTGTAAGAGATGAGAGAAGGATTCTAGGAATCGATATTCAGATGCAGGTTTCAAACTGCCTATTGGTGCTGCAGTCAGAAACTGTGGTATTGAGCGTAATTAAAAAAGGTTGATGAATCAATCAAGTTCATGCCAAGAAGCTGAATGAATGTAAATGATCAATTCAAGAAGCGTCGTTAATACATAGGTGCAGTCGAAACCGGGTGTTTATTTACCACACGTGATAAGTCTGAAGGGGCCTGATTACCGTTCAGACGGCTGCTGGCGTAGAGGTTGCAGAGCTTGGCACAGGATCTTACAAGGAACAGGAGGGGTCTGTGCTCTAATGTTAAGTGAAAAATCCAAGAGAGGGAATGACAAGGATAAAAGAAGCAATGTAGGGTATAGATGCGAAAGAATCCATAGTAGTGTAGAAGCTGCTGTAATGGCAGTTGAGCGAAGGGATTCTGTTATCTATAATTCTAATGTTAGACAACCAGAAATTGGAGGATTTAATGGGGGAAGGAAAGTCGTTTGAGGTCTCATGACATCAGGTGCTGGAGGCGTATAAGCGTGTAAAAGCGAATCATGGCGAGGATGGCATTGATGGAGTAGCAGTGAAGTCAACTGGCGTTGACAATAAAATACGTACGCTCTGTTGAAGATTCCTGCAGCAAGGCTGTGAGAATAGCCCTAGTTAAATTGACCTGATGAAATCAAATTTTCAGAAAGCAATTGGAATAATTCGATATGTTGTAGTATAATTACAACTTGAATACTCTATATTGTATAAGTATAATATCAATAAATGTTTTATCATATAAGCTAATTAGGCTGTGCAGCAAATTAAATAAGTTCTTCTTTTTCACTGTATTTAAAAGTAGTAAAAGAGAGTAACATTATTACGAAAATAAGCAGTTTTCAAAGGATTTTGAATTTTTATGTAGAATACATAACCATAATAATTGGGTTAAGGTGGTAAAATGTACAATCTTGAAGAACTTAAGAGTATTCTAGTAGTAGAGGTTGCTGAAAGACTAGGAATAAAAGTAACGAAAAATAAGGCTATGTGCTTCAATAATCATGATAAAAAAACTCCTAGTCTAAGCTTTAATACCAAAGAAAACTATTGGTACTGTTTTGGATGTAATGAAGGTGGTAATCCTATACAACTTGTACAAAAAGTACTTCGAATTAACTTTGTAGATGCTTGTCATTGGCTGTCAAAAGAGTTTTCTATCACGTCTGGATATAGTAAAGATAGAAGCTTAACTTTTAATATGAATCAATTTATTCAAGGACACAAAAGCATTTCCGAAAAGATCGATAGAGCAAATCCTCATATTGAAGTGTATGAGTGGCTTGTAAATTATTGTACTTTGGATACTAATGCTTACAAATATCTTGTTAAAGACAGAAAATTTAATAAAGAAGTAATTATGCATTTTAATGTCAAATCTATAGAAAACCCTACTCAAGTGTTCCATAAGGCAAAATCAGTATGGGGAATTGACCGGCTTTTGAAATGTGGTCTTGCCAAGATATCTGACAGAGACACTCCAGTATTTATTTGGACAAGCCCTGTTATTTTGTTTCCGTTTTATAACCTAGATAATAGAATTGAGTACCTTCAAGGAAGGCAAATAGGAGACAGAGAACCTAGATATATTAACTTGAATGGTATAAGAACACATATTTATAGCATTAATGTATTAAATCAAATTGGTAAAAATGATTTTTTATATATATGCGAAGGTATTACAGATGTCCTTTCTGCTTATCAAATGGGTATAAAAGCAATTGGCATTCTTGGTGCTAATAATTTTAAAGACGAATGGGTGTACTATTTTACTAATTATAGAATTAGGATAATTCCTGACTCTGATAAAGGTGGCAACGAGTTTGCAATTAATGTACAAAATGCTTTTCGTAAAATAGGAAAACCCGTCCAAATAATAAAACTTAAAGATGCAAAGGATCTTACAGAGTATAGAGTAAGAAGGTGCGTGTAATTATGGATGATATTATTAGCCAGATAATAAATCCAGAGAATTTATATTGGGCTTGGGAGAAAGCTAAGAAAGCTTACAGCCAAGTTGATACTTTATATGATGAAATTGAAGTTGCTGCATTTGAAACAAATTTAGCTGAAGAACTCCAAAAGATCCAAAAAGATATTTCAAATGAAAGTTACAAAGTTTCTCCGATAAAGCCAGTTGCTCATCCCAAATCCGCGAAGAAAAATAAACCGAGAACGAGACAAACTTTTTGGATTTCTGTTCGTGATCAGGTGACGTGGATAGCAGTTGTAAATATAATTGGTCCGTATCTGGACCGTGCCATGCCTTTTTGGAGCTTTGGTAACAGGTTATATATATCTGTTTTCCCTAAAAAAGAAGAAAGTAAAGGAGAAATTAAATGGGGTTTTGGACCTTATAGGCATACAACAAAACATATCTATCGGAAATGGAAACAGAGTTGGCCCTTTTACAGAAGATGCGTTTCAATTGTGACTAAAAAAATGACACATATTAGAGCTAAAGATGGTTCGAATACTGATAACGCTTCTTGGTATGATGAAAAAGAATTCGAGGTTATGGAAAATAATGAGAGTTTACCTGAGCATTTAAAAGTAAAATATCTTGAAAATGAATATTGGGAAGAGCAGGAGTTAAGCGGAGAAATCTACTGGGCAAGTATTGATTTGAAAGAGTTTTATCCAAATATAAATACTGATGTTATTATAAATAATTTTAAAGAGTATTTTCCTAAAGATAAACAAACACCGGAACTAGAAAATTTATTTAAGACTTTATTGATGTTTCCAATCGATAAATCAGGTTGGACTAAAAGCCAACTGGAAAAAATTGGTATTAGAGATGAAGAAATCTGTAAAGGCATTCCGACTGGTCTTTTCGTTGCAGGTTTTCTGGCAAATTTAGCTCTACTGCATATAGATAAAAAAATAGATAAATTTCTTAGTAATAATAAAAAAGTGGCGCATTTTAGGTTTGTAGATGATCATGTTTTTCTGGCGGATAGTTATGATAATCTTAAATGTTGGATTGAGCAATATGAAAATTTACTAAATGAGAGCGGAATTGGTGTTAAGATCAATGAAGATAAAATTGAACCTGAAGCATTAAGAGAGTTTTATAAAAGAAAAAAAACTAAGCGTGCTCAAAAACTTGACAAGTTAGCTTGTTATGGTACTAAGTTAGATCCCAATTATCCTGCTCCGTTAATGACACAAACATTAACGAAAATTTCAAATATTGTAAAGATTGATTTTGATTTGCTGGAAGAGAGCGAGAGGGATCAAATAATATCAGATATAGAGCATTTGTTAATTACTGATTTCCCAGATGAAGAGTTAAGACGAGATACTCGTATTTCTTTTGCAGCTACTATGCTATCGAGACTAGTACCTAAGATTCAGATTGATATTACTGAGTTATATGAAATTGATAAGCAAAAGAGTTATAAAAGAGATGAATATAAGAGTAGCAAAGAAGATATAAGTAAATATAAAGAAGATTCTAAACGATACAAAGAAATAAAAAACCAAATAGATCAATTAAAATCGAACATTAAAGAACTTAATGATAATTTTAAAAAAAATAAGAAAAATTTTGATAAAAAAGAGTTCATATCCTTGAAGCATACTTCTAAATTAATGCTAAAAGCGCTGAGAGATAATTACGAAAAACCGAAATTATGGGTACGTGCGATTGAATTTTGCCGAAAAACTGGTATTAATGAAATTGATTCTATATGGGAATTGTTGAAGAATTGTTAAAAGCAAAAATTATAAATTTGTTAACTGCAGGCTTCATCTACTCGCTTCTTTTCAAAACATTATCATTTCAATTAATATTAGCTTATAAAGAAGTTAGTGGGCCAAATGTAGATCCTATTACTTTAAAACGCTCAAAAAAATTTCTAGCTTGTTTATTGGATGAAAAATTTATTGAATCAAAAATAACTCTAGTGAAAAAATGTAAAAAAACTTATGAAAGAAGAAGTTTTAGCCTTTTTATGTTTACCCGTTCAGTTATAAAATATTATTTAAATTGTTCTTCAAAAAATATAAATAAATCATATAATTTATTTGAATATATTGCTAACGACAATACATGTTTAATTTGCAAAGATAAATATTTATTTATTAACATGATATGGTGGATTTTATGTATAATAATTGATAAAACTTCTTCAGTGCCGCCCTTAATATGGTATGATGCAGTAAAATATTTATGTCATAATAAAGATATTATTGATTCGCCAGCAGGTATGGCAATAATTTTTCTATATCCTCAAGAGCTCCCTGCTGAAATTGTTGATTGCGTATTTTTAAATAAAAAGATGAAAAATTACTTAAAATATGAATATGAAGGGGTGGTTTTTGATGTTATTGCAGGTTTGAAAGCCAGACAAAAAGATTATGATGATCTAACGCAGAATAAACTGGTAAAGAAAGTTTCAAAAATTTTAAACTTTAATAGTGATATGTATATTACATTATATCAATGGGTAGAATGGGCAAAAAAATTTGAGAGAAATTCATCGGCTTATGATCCCAGATTATCTGAATGGACTGCATTAGAGATTGTTAAAAGGATTGCCGAAATACACCATTCAAAAATACATATTATTGAACTTGTAAATAATCGTCAATTATTTATGGATGCGGACGAACGATATTATCGTGTTCATCCATCTAATTATCTTTTGCCAATAGAATGGATACGAAATTCAAGTGTTTTATCATGGGAAGATTGGAAGAAGTGCATAGACATACAACATAAGAATAGTAAGACAGTAAAGTTAAGGAGTACCGGAGAGACGATATATGACTATAGATATACACCGGTCATCTTAGATCCTTATTCCTGTGAGAATCGTGAATTATCTGTCATTCATGGTCTTGGGATTTTACTTATTGGACTATTGTTAAAAGATTTTAAATACCCGGCAATTTATAATCCAATTGGCATGCAAAAAGTTTGGGTGTCGGTTTTGAAAGCAAAACTTGAATATTATCCAGTATCTTCACGAACTTTAGGAATCATAAATGGATGTTTATCCAAAAGAAACTTAGAAACTAAATTTTTGACTACATATCAACGTGAACTGATACCAGACGATGATACAATAATAGACCCGCCTGAAATTTTCACAATATCAGACTTTATTCAAAATGTAGAAAAGGCTCAAAAGATTCTTGAAAGTTATCAGTTAACAGTACAGGAGCATGGACCAAGACAGCTAATACCTGTTAGCTTAATACAATTAACAAGAGATTACAATCCTTATAAACACATAGAGGAAGGTATAGAAGATGAACACATATAGAGGCTTGGAAGAGTATTTGAGAATTGGTTTTGTCCAATCAGTGGTTGACTGTGAGTATGCGTGGTGTAAACCTCGTCCGACCATTAATATGAAAAAATGGGTGAAGATAAAGGCTTGGCAAGATATAAAAAAGGATTTTGCAATTTAAGCGGTGATCGGGAAAAACCTCATATTGTTGTCTTACCCGAGTTGACAGTTTCAAATTGTTACATTAAGCATTTAAAAGAATTGAGTAAAGTTATCAATTCTGTAGTAATTGCTGGTCTAGATTTCCAAGTAAATGCTGGCAATAAAGTCAGTAATAAGGCTGTTGTTGTTATCCCCAATAATTGGACAAATACTCAAAGATCTACCAGAACATCATGTATTTATTTTGGTAAAACTCACTTTTCCAATGAAGAGTTGGAACTCTTTAAGAAATTGAACACTCATTATAAACCTAAGGATAAATACTCACATTTGCCAGATCATGTGAACTATATAATTGACGCTGGACCTTTTGGCAATATTGGAGTGGCTATATGTTCTGATTTTTTTGATATTGAAAGGTTTGTAATTTATAAAGGAAAAATTCATCACATGATTGTAATTTCCAATAATATGGATACGAATTCGTACTATTTTTTAGCTGAAGCAATAGCGAGACTGGTATTTTGTAATGTAGTAATTTGTAATACTGGTTATTACGGAGATTCTATAGCTTTTTCGCCGTACAGAGAGCCATTCAAAAGGATTATTTATCGTCATCAGGGACAACAATTATTTTCTTCACAGGTAGTATCTTTACCTGTAGTTTCACTGGATGAGGCTCAACGTAATCCTACTTCACCTCCCAGCGATAATGGTAAAAGCATTTTTAAGTCTGCACCTCCAGGGTATATACGGCATATTTAGGTTAATTAATTATGTTAGTGAAAAAGCTGGATGATTATCTTTGATTCACACTGAAGCCTGAATTCAACTAATAAAGAATTAATAAAGAATAGAACAATTGTCCTAATTAAGAACCGTGTTTTTATATTCCTGTACTTTGTTTTTTGGACAAATTTCTTTACATATAAAGAATAATTCGATATAATTAAAGTAATAATAAACTAGACTTTATAATATGATAAAACACCTTTATAATTAAAGAAATTATAGAGTAAATTAAAGAGGTACCTATAATGGTAGGCTATATTCAGCTTGTAAAATTAAATACTTTCACAATGGAGGATGTATACAAGCTTGTCGGAAACAAAAAGACTGCATCTTCTCTAGTTCTTCGTTTGTCAAAAAAAGGTTTGGTGAAGAAAATCAGAAATAATCTATATACATGTATCAATGTGGCCGATGGACAGCCTGTAGCAACTAAATACCACATAGCTTGTGCCATCAAAAATACTGCTTATCTTTCGCATCATTCAGCTTTTGAATATATGGGTATATCAAATCAGGTGTTTTATGAGATCTATGTTTCTTCTGAAAAACGCTTCGATGATTTTGAATTTAATGGGATAACCTACAAATATGTTTCATCGAAAATATCAAGTGGAGTTATAGAGCCAAAAATACACTGGGAATTCGGGTTACTTCACTGGAGCGTACAGTTGTTGACAGTATAAAAGACTTTGAAAAAATCGGAGGTCTTGAAGAGCTGTTAAATTGCATAGAATCTATGCCATACCTGAATGAAAATGAATTGATCAAGTATTTGGATGCATATAACCTGCAGTTTTTATATCAGAAGACAGGTTTTCTAATGGAACACTTTAAAGACCAATTCCAGTTATCTGATGAATTTATATCCTATTGCAAGAGTAAAATCGGAAAAAGCACACGTTATCTGACGAAGGATAGTACAAAGTATTTGAATAAATGGAGATTAGTAATTCCTGAAGATCTTTTTCAAATAACTGAGCAAGGAGGAATCCCTCTTGTTTAAATATGATAAAAACTATATTTCAAAAAGAGCTTCTGAATTTGAATTTGTTCGTGACACTTTGGAATTTGATGATCCGGAGATTATAAAACGAATAGAAAATCATCCTATGGCACTATGGAAAACTATGTAGTTAGAATTTCAAAGACGTAATAGCCTGCAAAAAAATTATAATATACACAAAAAATTTAATTTATAATGGAGGAATTCTACAATGAGTGTGGATTTGAATTTTTGGAGATACAAAGAAAACTTTGCACACGACCATATAAAAGTATATCGAACCGCGTGCTGTGAAGGAGAGTTGATGGAAGAACTTGAAACTCTTCCGATTAATGATATTTTAAAGAAAATTGCGGTTGCTTTTTCTGATTGGACTATCCAAAATAGTGGAAAGTATTTTGAAAAAGAGGGGTATGGTGCGTTTCAGATTTTTACAACTCCGCAAATAGTAAGATTTGATTGCTATGATATGCAAGAGGCTGATATGAACGTTCTTATAGATATTTTATTTGATTTTGGTTGTCCTCTGTATGATCCTCAAATATCAACAAGATTTGATTCTTGGACAGATAGATAACAAGGTAGAAATAAACTTAGTCCGAACTTTCTAATGGTTTGATGAACAGGGAGCAAAGTGAGGCTTGCTTGAAAAGAAAATACAATATTCAAAAACTTGATATAGTACAGCAATTTCAATGGGATTAGTGTTTTTACAAATTGAAAAAGAGAGGGATAACCTCTCTTTTTCAAATGGAGATGTATGTTTTGTATGAAGGGTAGGAATTCAATTCAGGTATGTTGATTTTTAAACAGCGGTTAATTGTCCAGCTTTGCAGGAATCACTGCGCCGTTGTAAGTATCGGTTATGTACTTCCTGACATCTTCCGACTGCAAAGCTTTTACCAAAGCGACAATGGCGGGATTATTCAAATCTTCTTCCCGAACGGCAATGATATTGGCATAAGGACTATCGTTTCCTTCGCTGAAGAGCTTTGCTGAAGTAATTTTTGCTTCCAAGGCCTTATTTGTGTTGGTGATAAAGAAATCATAGTCGTCTTTTGTAGGAATAATCTGTGCTGAGTCAAGCTCAACAATCTCTATCGGACGAAGATATTCTGCGATATCCGAGACCGAAGCGCTGAGAGATGTTGCGGTTTCGGGATTAAGCTTGATAAATCCGTTTTCTTCGAGAATGCGCAAGGCCCGGTATTCGTTGGTACCATCATTAGGAATTGCTACAACTGCATTATCCGGTATGTCTTCTTTTGAACTGTATTTGTCGGAATATGCAGTAATGGGTTCTACATGGATATCTCCGGCATTTACAAGGTTGTATCCGTTTACCTCGTTCCACTCCTTTAGATAAGGCTCATGCTGAAAAAAGTTGAAATCAATTTCTCCCTTTGCAAGTTTTTCGTTGGTGGTGTTATCTGCAGCTGTTGCAACCAATTTAACAATAATACCTTGCTCTTCCAGCTTGGGAGCTACAAATTCGATGAGCTCGGAGTGGGGAACCAAATCGGCGATACCCTTAATTGTTATTGTTTCTTTAGAAGGTGACGGATTTGCATTGTTGTCAGAAGTCGGGATATCCGAAGAAACGGTTGACTTTTTCGAATCTCCTCCTTTGCCGCATCCGGTAAGGAAGCTCAAAGCTAATATCAATGTAAAGATAATAAGAATCACATTATGTTTTTTCATTTTCAATCTCCTCCAATCAATTAAATTAAATTTCTCTTTTTCAGGATTTGCTTGGATGTAAAGTTTCCAATCCACTGAACCAGTTGGACAAGGGCAATCAAAACATAGACGGATGCAAACAAAACATCATGCTGAAAACGCTGATAGCCAAACCTTACTGCTATATCTCCGATGCCTCCGGCTCCAAACATACCCGCAAGTGCGGTCATGGAAATTACGGCAATGACAGCTACTGTAAACCCACGGATTAAGGAAGGTAAAGTTTCAGGAATTAATATGCGAAATATTATTTGAAAATTAGTGCTGCCAATGGACTTTGCTGCCTCAATCTTTCCTTTTGAAATCTCAAGCAGACTGCTCTCGACGATTCTTGCATACATTGGGATACAGCTGGCGGCGATGGATATGATACAGGCGTTGGTGCCGTAGGATTTACCGAAAAAAAGCCGCGCCACCGGAATCATCAAAATGATCATAATCATTTGGGGGAGGGAACGCAGTGCGTTAATCAGCCAGCCCGACCCGGTATATAAAGTTTTCATGGGTACCAAGCCGTCCGGATTGGTTACGGTCAACAAAATGCCGAGCAAAAGGCCGAACACCAGCATTATTATAGAAGACACTATTGTCATATACAGTGTTTCTCCAACAGCGGGCACCAGCCGTACCCATATATCCGGTGCAAAAGAACCTTTTATCACCTCCCAAATTGGGGTATCCAGCAAACTCATACCATCACTCCTCCTTTACGATGATTTATAATGTTGAAATTATTAAATACCGAAACCGTTTTCAAATTCCGTTACCCGCTGAAATTCGGTAAATACCTTGGCAAACAGGGCTCCGGTACGGCTAAGGGGGTTGTTGAAAATTTCCTGAACGGACCCTACTTCAATGATTTTACCGTCTTCCAGAACGGCCATCCGGTCACAGGTATATCGAATGGCATCCAGCTCGTGGGTAATCATTAAAATGGTAATACCGGTAGCTCGATTTATTTCTTTAAGTAAATCCAGAATCTGCAGGGTGGTTTGAGGATCAAGGCAGAGGTTGCTTCATCGCTTAGCAAAAGATTCGGACGGTTAACCAATGCCCGGGCAATACCTACACGTTGCTTTTGACCTCCGGATAATCCTCCCGGGTAAGCGTTCAGCTTATCGGACAAACCAACAAGCTCGGCTGTTTCCAAAACTCTCTTACGAATTTCCGATTTTGGTATTTTGCTTATTTTCAATGGGTAGGAAATGTTATGATAAACGGTTTTGGATTCAAACAAATTAAAGGTTTGAAAAATCATGCCAATCTTTTTTCTCTCTTGCAGCAGTTGCTTTTTTGAAAGATTGAGTATTTCAACGCCTCCCACTTTGATACTTCCTGAATCCGGCGTTTCAAGCCGGTTGATGCATCGGGCAAGTGTGGATTTTCCTGCCCCGCTGAATCCTATAATCCCAAATATCTCACCCTCCCGCACCGTTAAGTCAATTCCCTTTAGTACTTGAAGCGGGCCGTTGTGTGTACGGAAGGTTTTATGTACGCCTGAAATCTGAATATAATCATCCATAACACCCATTTCGCACAGCGCCGGTTTTGACATTCTGTGCTTCTCCTTTCCGCTGAAATTATTAAAGCATTATCACAAGTTTTTAATGGAATGCTAAATCTAAATTCTCTGTCTACCCCAAATAATACAAAAAGCAGCCGGGATAACTCCAATCCCGACTGCAAAAAGCACAGAAGGGTAGATTTATCCACCGGTAGGAAATTTGGGCATACAGATAGCCCGCATAATCATACAACAGTTCATATTATTATTTATCATAAGGCAAATTGTGTTTTTCATATTGTGCATCCTTTCTTTCAAAATACCCCAGACCAAAAACATACTAATCATATATAAATTATATGAATTAAAAACAAAAAAGTCAATAATAAATTTGGCCAATTCACAAATTTTTGGTGAATTGGCCAAGAAATTGATCTTATTAAATGTAGAGCTTAAATGTAGAACATCATTGCGCTATAATCTTTATGCTTTTCTGCTTCTGCAACCAAGTCTGCAATTGTAATCGTACTGAGAGTTTGTCTCACGTTTTTATCCAAGACTTCAAAAACCGATAACCGGAGGGCTTGTTCAATATCGAGGGCTTTATCCGAAACTGTTTCCTGTGCTTGCTCAAATAACGATACTTCGACGGACAACAATACATCCAGTACGGTTATTTGACTTGGTGGTCTTGTTAACAGATATCCGCCCTGGGTACCTTGGTGGAACTAACGATCTTTGCTTTTTTTAACAAGGAGAATACCTGCTCCAAATAGATTTTAGATATTCCCAGTTTTTCAGAAATGCTAATTACCGTAATATGTTCTCCGTTGTTATATTGCTGTGCCATACTGATAACCTCTGCCAGGGCATATCGTCCTTTTGCTGATATTCTCATCCTTATCACTCATTTCATATATATATAGTATGTAATTATGATAAAAGGATAAAGTTGTATTGTCAATAGGCCTTCCTTTTTATCCCTTTCCATTCATAAGAACAGCTTCTATACTTGCTTCATAATTCTGCTCAATACTTTATTTATTAATACATTTCCATTCAAAAAAATAAAACATATATGAATAGTAAATTTTATATTGACAATTTGGAATAAAAAGTTTATGATAAAACATATAAAACATATATGAATAATAAATTTCTATAAATGGAGGTAACAGGTATGTCCATAACCTCTAAGAACCTAAAGAATCCCATCGGAAAAAAACTTTGTTAGAAGGGAAGCATCCAGATTTAATACGCCCAGACTACTAATATTGAAAGGAATGATTGATTTGGCACGTTACAAATATATTGAATCGGCAGTTATCCATGGCGGCATTTATGGAGATTTCCATACTGGTGCAGTAAATACCCCTATTTATCAAACTTCTACCTTTGAACAGGACGGTTTGGGTAAGCCCCGCTCAAATTGGGAATATTCCCGGACGGGAAATCCTACGCGGGCAGCGTTGGAGGCCCTGATTGCAGAGTTGGAGGGAGGGGCCGGGGGATTTGCATTTTCTTCCGGTATGGCGGCAATCGATGCGGTTTTACATCTCTTTAAATCCGGGGACAGTGTCATTATTTCCGACAATGTGTATGGAGGAACTTTCCGAATCCTGGATAAAATCTTCAAGCAGTACGGGCTCAGCTATAAAATTGTAGACACCACTGATTTGGCAGCACTTGAAAGTGCCTTTACTTCGGACGTTAAGGCTTTGTTGATTGAATCTCCGGCCAATCCGCTGCTCAAAGTTACGGATATTGCGGCGGCAGCAGAAATTGCGAGATCCAAAGGTGCGCTGACTATAGTGGATAATACTTTCATGACGCCTTATCTGCAACGTCCTTTAGAGCTTGGTGCGGATATTGTCGTGCATTCGGCAACCAAATATTTAGGTGGACATAGCGATGTTATTGCGGGATTTGTCATTGTAAAAGATGATGAACTGGCAGAAAAGCTGCATTTCATACAAAATGCGGTGGGAGCCGTTGCCGGGCCGTTTGATTCTTTCTTGCTCATTCGTAGTATCAAGACGTTGGCAGTGCGCATGGAAGCCCATGTGTCCAATGCAGAAAAATTAGCAGAGGCTTTAAAGAGCAATCCGGCAGTTAAAAACATTTATTATCCCGGCTTAAAATCTGCTCAAGGATATGAAATTCAAAAGAGGCAGGCAAAAAACGGCGGAGCCATGATTTCCTTTGAGCTACATAATAATTATGACATCAACAAGTTTTTTGAAGGTTTAGAGATGATTGCTCTTGCGGAAAGCTTGGGCGGTGTTGAAAGCCTTGTTTGCCATCCTTCAAGCATGACCCATGCATCTATTCCAAAGGAAATACGTGAAAGATAGGCATTACGGATACATTGGTCCGCTTGTCGGTGGGTATTGAAAATTATGATGATTTACAAAACGATTTATTTTCTGCTATAGAAGGAGCTCGAGTATTATGAAGTATGATGATATGCAACAACTTATAGGAAACACACCTCTTGTACGCCTTCGCCATTCCGGTTTTCCTGACGGCGTCCGTGTATATGCCAAGCTTGAACTATATAACCCCAGTGGCAGTGTAAAAGACCGAATCGGAAAATATATGATTGAAGATGCTGAAAAAAGAGGTATTCTGGTTCCTGGCAGCACAATAGTGGAAGGAACTGCGGGAAATACCGGACTGGGTATTGCTTTTGCCGCCCTTAACCGGGGTTATCGGTTAATTATGGTGGTGCCGACCAAATTCTCGCAAGAAAAACAGGCTCTGCTCCGCGCTCTTGGTGCGGAGGTAATTAACACACCCCGTGAAGAAGGAATGTTGGGAGCGGAACGAAAAGCAGAGGAATTGCGACAGTCCATCCCTAAAGCCGTTTCACTGGAACAATTCCGAAATCCGTCAAATCCGTTGGCCCATTACGAAACAACCGGTCCGGAAATTTGGACTGATTTGGGGGCGGACATAGATTATTTTGTCGCCGGTGCAGGAAGCGGTGGTACATATGCGGGAATCGTACGTTACTTAAAAGAACAAAAGCGGGATATAAAAGGTATTCTTGCCGACCCCATAGGTTCCACGATGGGAGGAGGAGAGCATGGTGATTATGACATAGAAGGCATTGGAAACGACTTTATACCGGATACAATGGATATGTCTCTTGTGGATGATGTTATAAAGGTCAGTGATGATGAGGCTTTTGCCGAGGCCAGGCTTCTGGCGCGAAATGAGGGTATTATTGCCGGCTCGTCCTCCGGAGCAAATCTTGCAGCGGTACGCAAGCTTGCCATGCGCATCCAGTGCGGCACCATTGTTACAGTGTTGCCTGACAGGGGTGAACGATATCTATCCAAAAATCTGTTTTTGTGAGGTGAATAAAAATGAAAAATAAAGTTTTTCTAGGTATTGTCTATCTTGTATTTGGTTGTTTTACTGGCTCTTGGACCTTATTTAATTTTTCCGGTTTGTAAAGCTTCGATGATGCTATGAGATGCCAGAGCACGGCAAAAGCAGAACTTGTACTGGGTATTCTGACAATTGCTGTGGGTGTTTTGATGCTGTTAATAAAGAATAGGAAATTTAGAATAGGGTTGAATATTGCCGCAATTCCCATTGGAATATTGGCCTTTCTGTTTCCCAATAACATAACGGGTGTTTGTTCCAAAGTACACATGACCTGCCGGTCATTAACCCTTCCCATGTTAAGCTTAATAAGCATAGTTCTTGTAGTTTTTGCCGGTATAAATACGGTTTACTTGTGGAAATTTGAAAGCAAAGGGGAAATTTATGATGGCATATGCATTGACTTCAAATAGGATCTCCTTTCTAAATCTCAGAAAAAAGTCCTTTCGAACCTTTGCATTAATACTGGTAGTTGCAACCCTGTCTTTTGCACTTTTTGGAGGAACTGTCCTGTCCTTTAGCCTGAAGAACGGGCTTCGCAGTGTAGAAGCAAGGCTTGGTGCGGATTTGATTGTGGTTCCCCTTGGGCATGGTGGAGAACAGGAATCTATTCTTTTAACAGGAGAGCCGTCCTACTTTTATTTTAATAAAGAGATTGCCCAAAAGCTTCAGGAAGTAGAGGGTATTTCCAAACTGTCAACACAATTTTACCTCATTTCACTAAGTACAGGATGCTGTTCTCTTCCCGTGCAGATTGTGGGATTTGATCCGGCTACGGATTTTTCAATTCAACCTTGGATTCAAGAAAATCTGGGGGGAAATCTTGAAAACGGTGCTGTTATTATCGGAAGTGATATTATGATTGAGGATAACAAGCACATTAAATTTTTTGATAAAGAATATCCCGTGGCCGCAAAGCTTGACAAAACGGGGACCGGATTGGATCAATCCGTATTTGCTACTATGGAAACCCTTAAAGACCTATATTCCGGTGCAAAAGAAAAAGGCTTTTACTTTTGGAGGATACGGATTCCGATACCTATATTTCATCCGTACTGATTAAAGTTCGTGAAGGGTACGATATAGACCGAGTCATAACCAATATCCGAAGAAAAACGGATGGTGTCCAAATTGTCAGGACACAAAATTTAATTACCGGCATTTCAAAGAGCTTGGCAATATTATAACCTTCTTTTATGTATTTGCATTGGTGCTTTTGGGTGTAACATTGGTAATATTGATGGTGGTATTTTCAGCCTCAGCCAATGAACGAAAAAAGGAATTTGCTATTATGCGGATACTGGGTGCCACAAAGAAAAAGCTTGCTGCCATTTTGATTTGGGAGTCGCTGTATATCAGTATGTCAGGCGGTGTTATAGGAACTATGCTTGCAGCAATATTTGTATTCCCTTTTAATGTTTTCATTGGCGACAACATAGGATTGCCTTACATACAGCCTTCTCTTCTTTGGATTATAGCTATTTTACTGGGGACATTACTCGTAGCTTTTTCCCTTGGCCCAATTGCTTCAGCCTATTTTGCCGTTAAAGTCAGCCGTTCCCAAACTTATCTCACTTTAAGGGAGGGGGAGTAGAATGCTGCTTGAAGTAAGTAATCTCAGCAAGGAATATACCCGGACCAACCGGCCATTTTTCGCAGTCAAGGACGTTGGGCTGAAAATGAATTCAGGTGATTTTGCCATTATTATCGGCCGTTCCGGCAGCGGAAAGAGTACCCTCTTGAATCTAATCGGCGGACTTGTTTCTCCAACGGTGGGTCAGATCAGTATTGACGGCTGCAATATCATGTCCCTGAAGGACAGGGAATTATCTGCGTTTCGCAACTCCTATATAGGCTATATACCGCAAGGACATAGTATTTTATCGAATTTGTCGGTTCTTGATAACGTTCGTTTACCACATTATTTGCAAAAACGTCAAGGAGATGTCGATAAGAGAGCCCTATCGCTTTTGGAGCAGTTTGGCATTGCACATCTGGCCAATGCTTATCCACAGCAGTTGTCCGGGGGAGAACTTAGGCGGGTCACCATAGCCAGAGCACTTATGAATAAACCGAAACTTCTTTTGGCCGATGAGCCTACAAATGATTTGGATGCACAGACTACTTATGAAGTTATGCACCTGTTTTCGGAGATTGCCAATGAAGGTACGGCGGTTCTGCTGGTTACCCATGATCTTAGTACCATTCACTATGGAAAACATGTTTATCGAATGGACAACGGAGAATTAAAATCCCTTAATACATAGTATTCATATAAGTTTAATAAAAAACACTTGACATTGTGTATAGAGAAGTGTAATATTTTTAAACATAGTAATCATATATGATTAATATGAAAAGAAGAGGTGGTTGTTATGGACTTACATATTAGAGAAGCAGAAATATCTGACAGTGCATTGGTGCTCTCGTTCATTAAAGAGCTAGCAGAATTTGAGAGAATGGGCAAAGAGGTCACAACCACTGAAGCAGAGCTTCGGGAATCCCTTTTTCAAAAAAGACAGGCAAATGTTTTAATAGCCGAAATTGACGGTAATCCCGCAGCCTTTGCACTGTTTTATCCAGTATATTCGACCTTTTCCGGACGACAAAACCTCTTTTTAGAAGACCTGTTTGTGAAAGAAGAATATCGAGGCAAGGGTATTGGTAAAGCACTTATGAAACAGCTTGCAAAAATAGCTTTACAAAGGGGTGCGAAACGTCTTGACTGGTATGTACTTGAGGACAATAAAAGCGGCTCAAGGTTTTATAAGCATCTGGGGGCAGCTCCCCTTTTAGACCGGCGTACATATCGGATGAGTGAAAAAAGTTTGGAATCTTTAGCGAACGGAGTGATGACAAATGTCAAAAATAAATTTATCCCTTCCGGAAGTACAGATAAGGGAAATTCGTATTAATTCAATAACGGGTTATCAAGGAGATGCTGAGGAACTTGTAGAAGCCCGTGAATTCGGCTTGAAGGATAAAGAACGTTCCTTTAGCCAATGTCTGGGATGTGCTACCTCAAAAGCGGCTTGTATGACTGTGTTAATTCAGGATGGAGCAGTCATAAGCCATGGTCCGGTGGGGTGCTCATCTTGTCTGCATGAATTTGCCTTTACATATCGGGTGAATTATTCTTTACGCGGTATTGAACGCCCCACACCACGCCGCATCTTTTCCACCAATCTAAAGGAAAAGGATACGGTTTATGGAGGAAATATAAAGCTTGCCAATACCATTCGTGAGGTATATGAACGAACAAAGGCCAATGCTATTTTTGTATTGACCACATGTGCTGCCGGAATTATCGGCGATGATGTGGAGAGTGTATGTAACGAAGCTGAGGAGGAGTTGGGAATACCGGTGGTAGCCATCTTTTGCGAAGGCTTTCGTTCCAAAGTATGGACCACAGGTTTTGACGCAGCTTATCACGGTATTGCGCGCAAGCTAATTCAAAAACCAAGGGCTCAGCGGGATGACATGATTAATGTGATAAATTTCTGGGGCAGCGATGTGTTTGCCGAATGGTTTGCTCCCTTCGGTGCAAAACCCAATTACATAACTCCTTTTTCTACAGTAAACGGATTAAAATATGCCAGCGAGGCTGTTGCTACTGTCCAGGCTTGCTCTACACTGGGAAGCTATCTTGGGGCAGTGCTGGAACAGGATTTTGGTGTTCCTGAAATTCCTGCCGCACCACCCTATGGTATTGCACAAACGGATAGATGGTTCCGGGCGTTGGGAAAGATTCTCGGCAAAGAAGAAATTGCTGAAAAAATCATTGCAGAGAAAAAGAAAGAGTATCTGCCCAAAATCGAAGCTACGGGAAAAGTTGGCCGGAAAAACGGCTTATGTAACAGCAGGTGCGGCCCATGGCCATGCGTTGTTGGATGTGCTGGGAGAGCTCGGCATGAAAGCGGTCGGTGCAGCGATTTTCCATCATGACCCCATCTATGACAGCGGACGAGAGGAAAACGACCAACTGGCACAGCGTGTAGCCGATTATGGAAATGTTTTTAACTACAATGTTTGCAACAAGCAGGAATTTGAACTGGTCAATGCCTTAAACCGTATCCGTCCCGATGTACTGCTGGCCCGGCATGGCGGCATGACACTGTGGGGAGCAAAACTGGGCATTCCGTCACTTTTAATTGGCGATGAGCATTACTCCATGGGTTATGAAGGGCTGGTCAATTATGGTGAACGGCTTTTAGAAGTTATCGAAAACGACGAATTTGTAAAAAATCTCGAAAAGCATGCCATCAATCCATACACGAAATGGTGGCTTGAGCAGCCGCCGTATTATTTCCTGAAAGGAGGTGCCGGTAGATGAGTAGATCAGGATTGATTGAACAAGAACGTTTTACCTGTGCAATCGGTGCTTTGCAAACCGTGGTGGCCATTCCGCGGGCCGTGCCGATTCTTCATTCCGGTCCCGGCTGCGGCGAGATGATTGCCGGATTTTTTGAACGGTCAACGGGATATGCCGGAGGATGCACATCTCCCTGCACAAACTTTACCGAGAAGGAAGTTGTGTTTGGCGGAATCAACCGGCTGCGGGATATTATAAAAAATACCTATAAAGTATTGGACACGGATTTGCAGGTGGTGTTGACCGGTTGCACTGCCGGTATTGTCGGAGACGATGTGGATAGCCTGGTTTCTGAATTTGCCGAAGAGGGTAAACCGATTGTATCCGTGGAAACTGCAGGATTTAAGGCCACCAATTTTGAAGCTCACAGTCTTGTGGTTAATGCCATTATCGATCAGTATGTGAGCCGGTTTGAAGATGAGAATAAGCCAAAGTCGCAAAAAAACACGGTGAATCTTATAGCTTCCATCCCGTATCAGGATCCGTTTTGGAAGGGTAATCTGGCCGAATACAAGCGTCTGCTTGCCGGTATTGGGTTAAAGGCAAATGTTTTATTCGGACCCCAGTCAGGAGGGGTAAAAGAGTGGCAGTCCATACCGACAGCCCTTTTCAATATTTTGGTTTCCCCATGGTACGGAAAACCCATTGCGGATCACCTTAAATCCAAATACGGGCAAGAATATACATGGTTTCATCACATTCCCATTGGTGCCAATCAAACGGAGGCGTTCCTAAATCAAGTTGTGGAATTTGCAATCGAGCAAGGAGCCGATATTGACAAGGCAGCAGCCCAGGAGTTTATCCGGCACGAGTCCAATGCCTACTATGAAGAGATTGATAACCTTGCCACTTTCCTTTTGGAGTTTCGCTACGGTCTTCCCAACCATGCCCATATTCTTCATGATGCGGGATATGTTGTTGCACTGTCTAAGTTCTTACTGCACGAGGTGGGAATTGTACCAAAGGAACAATTCATTACAGATGCTACTCCAGAAAAATTTCATGAAGCCATTCGCGCCGATTTGAAAAGCACCAGCGATAAAAAGGAAATTCCACTTTGTTTTGAGCCCGATGCGGGAAAGGCACAGGAGATTTTACGGGGGATCCATCATAACGGCAGAGGTCTTATCATCGGCTCCGGATGGGATAAGGAGCTGGCAAACGAAAAAGGCTATGATTTTCTTTCAGCGGCTATACCTTCTCCTTACCGGTTGGTCATGACAACTAATTACGCAGGATTTACAGGAGGGCTCCGGGTTATAGAGGACATCTACCAGATGGTTCTTTCAACCTATGAGTAGGGAGGGTGGCCGTATGAGTTATCGCATTGGGTTTGCAAGTATTGACGGCACAGTCATTGACCAACACTTTGGTTCGGCCAGATACTGGCAGATATATGACGTGGATAAAGAAGCACATTTTGTGGAGACACGGAAAACGGCTGCCAAATGTCAGGGCCATTGCGAAGGCGGATTTGACCATCTGATTTCAGTGTTGGATGATTGTGATGCAATATTTGTTTTGAAAATAGGTGAGGCTGCGGCAGCTGTTATGATAGCCAAAGGCAAAAGGGTCTTTGAAGCAACCGGTGAGGTGGAAGATATTCTTGCCCGGTTGGTAGGCAGCAACTTGCTTAAGGAAGACAGTTAGGGGGGAATTTTATGGCATTTACATATGAAGATCTGAAAAAAAATCATCCCTGCTTTGCAGCGGGAGCTAAAAACAATAAGGGGCGTGTTCATTTGCCGGTATCTTACGGGTGCAATATTGCCTGCAATTTTTGCAAGCGTGACATCAATGATACGGATAACCGTCCCGGTGTTGCAAGCGGAATTATTACACCTCAGGAAGCTGTAGAGACAGTGAGAAGGGCGGTGGAGCTTTGCCCCGATATTACTGTGGCAGGGGTGGCCGGGCCGGGTGATACCTTGGCAACACCTTACGCGCTGCAAACCTTTCGCCTTATCAAAGAGGAATTCCCCCATATTATAAAATGCATGAGCACAAACGGACTTCTTTTGCCGGAATATGCTGATGAGATTATTGATGTAGGCATTGACAGCCTAACTGTCACCGTTAATGCAGTTGACCCGAAAATACAGGCACAGATTTGCGAGGACATTGTCTATCATGGTAAGTGCTATGAAGGAATTGAAGCCGCGAAAATTCTTATTCAAAATCAACTTGCCGGAATTAAGAAAGTATCCCAATCAGGAATAACCGTAAAAGTAAATACGGTATTGATTCCGGAGATCAATGCGGATCATGTGGTGGAGGTGGCAAAGACTGTTGCACAGCACGGAGCAAAAATCTATAACATCATTCCCCTGATTCCCCAGCACAAGCTTAGCTGGTGCAGCACACCGGGATGTGATCTCATCAGCAAAGTGAGGTCACAAGCCCAAGCTTATATCAATGTATTCCGGCATTGCCAGCGTTGCAGGGCAGATGCTGCCGGAGTTCCCGGCGGTAAGGATATATCCGAAAAGTTATATATTCGTCCTGTAAAATTGGAAAATACCTTTTCCCATGCTAAAAGCCAGCTTAGCCCAAAACATAAGAGTTTATGAATGCTATTTTTCTATATGCTGAACAAGTTGAAAGTTAACATAATTTAAAACTAAGATAGCTTTGTGGCCTAAAGTTTAAAATGTACTGGTGTAATTTAGAATAATTGAAAAATAAAGTAAATAGCTGCAACAAGTATAACTTGATGAAATAAAGCAGTAAATTTATCAATCCTTTAGGAGGTGGTTTGATATGTGTAGTGACTGTGACATGGCGGAAATGCCCCGATGTATACTTTTAAATTTATTTATAGGAGGAGATTTACATGGCAAACGAATTAGAAAAAACTACATATCGATTTGATACGCAAAGACTGCGGGCGGGCTATGATCCAAAGGAGCATAACTATGCTGTATCGCCGCCCATATATCAAACCACTTCCTTTGATTTTCGCGATGTGGAGCATGCAAAAGCTTTATTTGGACTTCGCGAATTGGGAAACCTTTATACCCGCATTGGAAATCCTACGGTTGCTGTACTGGAACAACGAATCGCAGCTCTTGACGGAGCCAGCGGTGCGGTGGCACTATCCTCCGGTATGGCAGCAGTAAGTTACACTCTGCTCAATGTTGCAGAGGGTGGAGGACGCATTTTGACTTCTCCGTATCTTTATGGCGGCAGTGCGGATAGCTTTAAGAAAGTTTATCCTAAATTCGGCATAACCTTCGATTTTGCTAAAAATATAGAAAATCCTGAAAAGCTTGCGGAAGAGATTAAGCCCGATACCAAAGCAATCTATGTGGAAAGCATCAGCAATCCCAATGGCGTTCTTTTGGACATTGATGCGATTGCAAAAGTCGCCCATGAACATGGTATACCTTTGATTGTAGACAATACGGTTGCAACGCCGTACTTGTATAACCCTATTTCCCATGGGGCTGATATTGTGGTCTACTCTGCCACCAAAGGCTTGACAGGGCACGGAAACGTTATTGCCGGACTGGTACTGGAAAGCGGTAAATTCAACTGGCAGAGCGATAAATTCCCTCAGTTTTCGGAAAAGTATTATACCCTGCGGGATATTAACGATAACAACCGCAGTTTTCTCGAAGTATTTCCAGAAGCTCCTTTTACCGGCAGGATACGCTTTAACTATCTGAATTACTTTGGAGCGGCACTATCGCCCTTTGACGCTTACCTTGTTTTAATCGGATTGGAAACCCTGTCTGAGCGCATTGAAAAACAAGTGCGTAATGCCGGTATCCTCGCGGAATACCTAAAAACTCACAAGTCGGTGGAATGGGTTCGTTATCCCGGTTTGAAGGATAGCCCGTATCATGAGCTGGCACAAAGGGATTTTCCAAAGGGAGCAGGGGGCATCCTGTCATTCGGTTTCAAAGGAACAACGGAGCAAAGGGAGGCTTTCTTGAACTCAGTGAAGCTTTTTAATTATCATGTCAATATTGGAGATGCCCGCAGCCTGATTGTAAATTCTCCGCAGACCACCCATAGTGAGTTGGAACCAGAAGAGAAAAAAATTGCCGATATTCCCGAAAACTTAATCCGCATATCGGCAGGTCTTGAAGATCCGGCGGATTTAATAGCGGATTTGGAACAGGCGTTTGAAAAGGCTAATACATAATTTTGTAAAGGGGTGTGTTTTATCATGAAAGGTTTTATAAAATTGATCAGTGCAATTGCTCTGTTTTCCATTTTTATAAGCTTGTTTTCCGGATGTGGCGCGACGAATACGGGAGGAACCCAGGATAACGGGAAAACGGGGACATCTGCAGTAGAATATAAATATGGAAAAATCGATATTCCAGGTAAAGACGGCTCCCTTTGTGGTGCACCTATCTATATTGCATATGAAAAGGGCTTTTTCAAGGAGCAGGGCTTTGATGTCAACCTTATCTCCGCAGATACCGAAACCCGTAAAATCGGTTTGAACAACGGTACCATCCCGATTGTTAACGGAGACTTTCAGTTCTTTCCCTCTATTGAAAACAATGTGAAGGTAAAGGTGGTGGACGGTCTCCACTATGGATGCATAAAATTGATTGTTCCGAAGGATTCACCGATTCAAGGGGTTCAAGACCTTAAGGGAAAAAAGATCAGCGTTGATGAAATAGGCGGTACTCCCCATCAGGTAGCATCCGTGTGGCTGGAGAAAAACGGAATTTCTGCAAAACAGGAGGACGGAGAAGTTACGTTCCTTCCTTTCTCCGACGGAAACCTGGCAGTGGAAGCCTGAGAAAAGGGGAAGTCGACGTGGCGGCGCTGTGGGATCCCTTTGGGTCCGTTCAGGAAAAGACGGGAAATTTCCGCGTAATTCTTGATATTTCCAAGGATGAACCTTTTGCCGGAAAATACTGCTGTTTCCTTTACGCTTCGGAAAAGCTGCTTGATGAAAAACCTGAACAGGTTGCCGCATTGCTGCGTGCATATAGGGCAGCTCAAAACTGGATTTCGGAAAACCCGGAAGAAGCCGTCGACATTATAATAAGCGGTAAATATGCACAGATTGAAGACAGAGAATTAGCCATTAAGCTAATAAAGAGCTATCAATATCCTTCTTATGCCGAACGGGAAAAGAATAAAACACAAGTACGCGACAATGTTTACTATTTTGCCGAGCAATTGAACCAAATTGGATATTTAAAGACGGATCCTGATGCTTTCACAAAGGGTGCTTATGTCGAAGTAGACATTAACCTGGGTTCATAACATTCGTCAAAGGTTGTTTCCGCCCGGTGACCAAAAGAATCCGGGCGGAAATAATAAACAACCCACAGGAGGTATTCTGCTATGTACAATTTATTAAAACTACAAAACCTAACATCCTCGGAATTAAAAATAAAGCAACAATATGGAAGACTAAAAACGGTTTCGGCTAAAAATTGGGGTACTAATTTTGCACTGACATTGATTGGGTTTACTGTAGCTATAGCAGCCAATATTATGGTAAAGCAAGTGGCAAATGTGGAAATCAAAACTTATTTTGTTGCAGGAATTCCCTTTACATTTAATTTGCTTTACCGATTGGTCTTAGTAGCGATTATTTTGTTTTATGCCGGTATAGGAATATTTTCATATTCTGATCCTATCCGAAGAGAAAAGTTTTCCAAGCAGGCTCCTTTTCGTTTCGCTTTGGGTCTGGCTATTACAGCTTGGGATATATTAGGAACAAAGCTTCTTTTATTACCGCAGCCGTTTTTTCCGGGACCGGCAAAAATTCTTGAATCCTTTTTGATTGAAGGGGACTTCATTTTACAAAATACCCTTTACTCCATTAAACTTTTTTTGGTGGGATTTACTCTTGGTGTGGTGTTTGGGGTGGGTACGGGAATCTTAATCGGTTGGTTTCCAAAGGTATATTATTGGGTATATCCAGTATTAAAGATTACCGGTGTCATTCCTGCCGTAGCGTGGATGCCCTTTGCACTGACTCTTTTCCCTTCTCCGTTTTTAGCAGCTGTTTTTCTTATTGTAATATGTGCATGGTTTTCCATTGCGGCTCTCACAGCACAGGGCATACAATCCACCCCAAAGTATCAGTTTGAAGTGGCTCGAACACTGGGGCAAAAACGCCATTTTTAGTATTCCATGTTGCAGTGCCTCAGGCAATGCCCCACATTTTTACCGGCATTTCCAATGCCAATGGTTTTGCTTTTACAACTTTGGTGATGGCTGAGATGATGGGGCAGCCGGAGGATTAGGGTATTACATAAACTTAAGCAAGGCATGGTCTGCCTACTATAAGGTATTTGCCTCCATTCTCGTTATGGCCGTACTGTTCAGTCTAATTATGAAAATACTGGGGTTGATTCGGGCAAATGTGCTCCGGTGGCAGAAAGGATGGGTTAAGGAATGAGCAAAAACTTATCGGTAATCAGTGATGTTATTTTACATATAGAAAATGTAAATTACACTTATTATGACGACTCCGGAAGCCATGTTGAGGTGCTTCGGGATATCAATTTATCCGTCCGCCGCGGAGAATTCCTTTCCATCATAGGTTCCTCCGGGTGCGGAAAGACGACGCTTTTACGGCTTATAGCAGGTCTTGAGAAACCTGAAACAGGAACCTGATTCTTAACGGAGAGCAAATCTTCGGACCGGATCCGCAGCGGGGCTATGTTTTTCAAAATGGAGGTCTTTTTCAATGGCTGACTGTTGAGAAAAATATCGCAACCGGACTTAAGGCACGCCATGTTTATAAGGAGAATAAAGACCGTGTGGCACATTATATAGATCTGATCGGACTTAAGGGCTTTGAAAAATCTTACCCTCATCAGTTAAGCGGAGGTATGGCTCAGAGAGTTGCTATTGCGAGGGCTCTTATCAATAATCCCAAGGTATTGCTTCTTGATGAACCAATGAGTGCCTTAGATTCCTTTACCCGTTCCGATATTCAGGATAAATTGCTTG
This sequence comes from Acetivibrio straminisolvens JCM 21531, assembly GCF_000521465.1. Classification (GTDB taxonomy): domain Bacteria; phylum Bacillota; class Clostridia; order Acetivibrionales; family Acetivibrionaceae; genus Hungateiclostridium; species Hungateiclostridium straminisolvens. The sequence goes on along the minus strand of NZ_BAVR01000011.1, from coordinate 36,081 downwards.
AGCTTCATAAAGAAAATAAAACGACAATGATTCTGGTAACCCACGATGTGGATGAAGCAATCTATCTTTCCGACCGAATTGTGGTTATGACTCCGCGGCCCGGAAAAATCAATGAGATTATGGAGATTAATCTTCCGCATCCCCGCCATCGTGGAGGGACCGAGTTTCTTTCACTTCGCCGGAGTATTTTAGAAAAATTACATCTGGCAAGTGCATTGCCACAACCGGAATATACTATATAGATTATGGAGGATAGAGAGATATGAGTAAAGAAATAAGACAAATCGCTATTTATGGGAAGGGTGGTATTGGAAAATCTACTACTACGCAAAACCTTACCGCAGGACTTGCGGAAAGCGGTAAAAAAATTATGGTGGTGGGATGTGATCCTAAGGCCGATTCTACAAGGCTTTTATTGGGAACCCTTGCACAGCGTACAGTTCTGGATACACTGCGTGAGACTGGAGAAGATGTGAAACTGGAAAATATTATGCGTACCGGATTTTGCGGAATAAAATGTGTGGAGTCCGGAGGACCTGAGCCCGGCGTTGGATGTGCGGGACGAGGGATTATTACTTCCATCGGTTTACTGGAACAGCTGGGTGCCTATGATGATGATTTGGACTATGTATTTTATGACGTACTTGGAGATGTTGTTTGTGGCGGATTTGCTATGCCGATTCGTGAAGGAAAGGCTAAAGAAATTTATATTGTGGCAAGTGGTGAGATGATGGCGTTGTATGCTGCCAATAATATCGCAAAAGGAATTGCAAAGTTTGCTCAAAAGGGTGGAGTGAGACTGGGAGGTATTATATGCAACAGCCGTAATGTCGACAGAGAAATCGATCTTTTAAGGGCTTTTTGTGCAGAACTGGGTACTCAACTGATTTATTTTGTTCCTAGGGACAATGTGGTACAGCGGGCTGAAATCAACAGAAAAACTGTTATTGAATATGAGCCGAATTCTAAGCAGGCCGACGAATACAGGCGGTTGGCAAAAGCGATAGATGAGAATACTCATTTTACAATACCCAAACCCATGTCTCAAGAACGTTTGGAGGAAATTTTGCTGGAATATGGGTTAATGGAATCCCTGAAGGATGATTATCGAATTTGATTGGAGCGGTCGGCAGTTTCTGTTGACCGCTTTATTTAGCGAAATTTCACGAAGTGAAATTACCGAAAATCCAATCCAAATAAAACCGGCCACTCACGCGGAGAAGCACAATATTTCTCAATACGGGGAAGGAACAACGGCCAAAAAGCCTTGACAAAATTGAGCGGGATGTCTGCCGGCCGGTGTCCCTCCGGAATCCTTGGAATGCCGTAGTTCTCGGTGCCAACTGTAGTAGTCACGTATTTGAAAATCTCAAGGATGTCAAAATCTATATTCACACCCATGTGCTGCACGATGCCAGCAGCCAGGGACCATACAGAATATTGATCTTCAAGCAACGGCTTGTTTATAAGGTCGCCATAAAAGTACCTCTTGCCGTTTTTCGCCTGTATGACCGTAAACACCTGTTTTTCACTCAGCCCTTTGATCTCAATGAATTCCTTTCTCAAGCCCGCCTGGCATGAATAACCTGCAAGGGCTCCCAGTGCGCACATAAAAGTCTCAATATGTACACCTCTTGAATCCTTGAATGCCTTCAATAAAGTGTTGAAGATTTCTTTAGCCCCCAGTTTGGCGCCTATCAACGGGTCTTCCTTTCTCTTCTCATTAATCTGGTAGAAAAACACATCATCTATTTTTTCGTAATCACTTCTGCTTTTAGCATTGTTTTCATTCTTTTTTTCTTTCTCATTATTCATCATTTTTCACTCCTGCTATTTGAAATTGGTCTGTTAACCTTAATAGTAAAATGAGACAAAAAACGCCTCTGGCATAATGAAGCCGATACAAGAATTCAGATTTCTAAATTCATTTTGCGTTGGCCTCTATCAGGATTGTTTGTATTCACCGGACTCTTGGCAGACTATGGCATCTATCCTTTTTTTGTCTCAATACTAACACATCTAATCTTTTTATTCAACCAAAATTTTTTCCTGTCTATATTTATATAAAATATTAGACTTGTGCAGTAAAATGTAAAACTCTATGCAGCAATCCCTAATTTGGCAACTACATCATCGAGACTTACCTTTTTTCTGCAAAAGAGTATATAAACTTGGCAATACAGACCATATATTGTTTGTAGAAATACCCTATGGTATTTGGAAAAAGTGCGAACCGTAGATGCCAAATGAATTGGGATATAATTAGTCGAGTAGAGGAAATTATTGAAAAAATAACTGGAGCAGGTATATACTGTGTATTAGCTCAAATATATATGGATGATTATCCGACATTGCCAACAATCACTGTTTTAAAAGCTGATGGGATAAACCGGATTAATAAATGTAATAGAGCCGGTGTCTGTTTTAACGCTGATGATTACAACATCTCATTGGTTTGAGAAATAGATGTAATAACAGAGTCCGAGATAAAAAGGGAGATATGGGCCTGATGCTCCTTGTTATTGCGTATAAGGGAAATTGAATGAAACCGAAATGTTATATAATTTGAGGAGTAGGTGTTTAAAATGGAAATCTTGGATATTGTTGATGAATACGGTAATCCGACAGGAAAAACGGTGGAACGCAAAAAAGCTCATGAGGAAGGCATAATGCACAGGACATCCCATGTATGGATTCTAAGAAAAGTGAAGGGTAAGGTTCAGATTCTGCTTCAGAAAAGGGCTGAAGCAAAAGAATCATTCCCAGGCTGTTATGACATTTCAAGCGCCGGTCATATCCCTGCAGGAATGGATTTTGTTGAATCTGCCATAAGAGAGCTGCAGGAGGAATTGGGTATTTCAGTGTCTGCTGATGAACTTATATTCTGTGGAGACAGAACTGTAATCTGGGATGATAGTTTCTGCGGTAGACCTTTTCATGACAGGCAATATACGCGGGTATTTATTCTGTGGCGGGACCTCGATGAAGGAGAATTTATTCTTCAAAAAGAAGAAGTTGACAGCTTGCTTTGGATGGACCTGGATGAGTGTATAACAGCAGTTGAAAATAACAAGATTGTGCACTGCATATTTCCCGGTGAACTTAAAATGGTTAAAGAGGGTATAAAAAATTCGGATACGGGACTTTGAAATTCATAAATCAAAGGAGTCTTGCCTTTTTTGTCGAATATTAAAACGATATATAACACGGTAAATTGCCGAGAATTATAGGCGGGAGGAGTTAAAAGCCCTATGGTTATACTAATCGCGGACGACGAGAGTGACATCCGAAACTTAATAAAAATCAGTCTCGAGGAAAACGGATATACCGTCCTGACGGCGCAAAACGGCAAGGAAGCATGGGATATCCTTACGACACAGGAGGTTCATCTGGCAATCCTTGATGTAATGATGCCAGTGATGGACGGATTCAACCTACTCCGTAAAATACGGGAACACAGCACCATTCCCGTCATCTTCCTGACCGCGAGGGCAGATGATATGGATAAAGTGCTGGGACTTGGACTGGGTGCGGATGATTATCTTGCAAAACCTTTTTCCATTGCCGAGTTAGTGGCCCGCGTAGGTGCACAACTAAGAAGAAGCAATGAGTATCTCTCACCGAAAGAAAAATCCAACGCAAGTATTACATATGGAAATTGTCTATAGACAAAGAAAAATGCTGCGTCTTTAAGGACGGAGAGCCGATTGAGCTTGGCGCAAAGGAATACAAGCTGCTACTGCATTTTATGGAAAACCCGGAGAAGGTTTTTACAAAAAGGCAGCTTTATAACGCAGTGTGGGATGAGGAATACTATTTTGACGACAACACCGTAATGGTGCATATCAGCCGAATCAGGAACCGGATTGAGGACGACCCGCAAAAACCAAAGTATCTAAAAACCATTCGGGGCATTGGGTACAAGCTCCATTATACCGGAGAGACGCCATGAAAAGAAAACTGTCCAATCAATTTTTCAGAAATTTTCTGGTGATATTCTTACTGACGATACTTGATATAGTGCTCGCATTTGTGTTTTTGTCCTTTGCCAGCGGATTGATTTCAGGCTCTCTGGCAAAAACCGGTATCCTGCCGGGGCGATTATAAAAGAGGATTATAATCAGATTGACGCATCCGCTGTTGTGAAAAACGGTGGTGGCGTACAGGTTGTGGATAAGGAATACCGTGTTGTTTATTCAAGGGGTCTTGACACCATCGGAAAGGATAAATTGACTATTGAGGAATTTACAGCGTTTTTAACGGAAAGCAAAAGTAAGCCTTACCATTATGATATTCTATACCATCCAAAGGGCGAGTTTTGGTTGATTGTTACCTTTCCGACATCCATCCGGCTGGATTTTTCCCTGATATATAATAAAGAGGCCGCCGCAGGTGATTTTATGCGGTCGGGTTTGGTCATTGCCTTCGTGGTGCTGATTTATCTTCTGATACTGGCACTTTTCACCTTTATCTATTCAAGGATTACAGCAGCGAGTATAACCGTACCTCTTAAAAAGCTCTGTGACGGTACCAGGCTTTTGCGGGAAGGCGATTATTCCGTACGGGTGGATTTACGCCTGAAAAATGAGTTTGCTGAGCTTCAGGATACCTTTAACGATATGGCAGCGCGGATAGAGCATGAAATATCCCTTAGAAAAAAGTCAGAGGAGGATAGCGCCGGTTGATTCTCGACATCTCCCATGACCTTAAAAATCCTATGTCCAGCATACAGGGCTATGCGGAGCTGCTCATGAAGAAGAAAGATATGACCGGGCAGGAATGTGATGAACACCTCAAAATCATTCTTAATAACAGCAAAAGGGCCAACCGGCTTCTTACCGAGTTGTTCGAGCTTTCACAATTAGACAGCCCTGAGTTTTCATTAAAGCTTATAGAAACAGACATCTGCGAGTACCTTCGGCAAATATGCGGCGAGCTTGTGCCGCAGTTCGAGCGTGAAGGTTTTGAATATGAGTTCAATATTCCTGAAGATAGCGTTTTTGTGATGCTGGATACTGACCGGTTTAACCGGATTATTCAAAACCTGGCGACCAATGCGATACGATACAATCCTGCTGGGACACTGGTTACGGTAAGCCTTACGGTTCAGAATCATCAGGTGCTTATTGATTTTAGTGACGATGGTATCGGTATACCGGATCATCTTGCAAGCAACATATTCAAGCCTTTTGTCCGGGTAGATGATTCCCGCAACTCCAAAACCGGAGGCAGCGGATTGGGGCTTTCCATAGCGAAAAAAATAGCCGAGGCCCACGGAGGAGATTTGACTCTACTTTCCGATAAGAATAAGGGCAGCACCTTCCGGATTACGATTCCTGCAATTTAAGGTAAATTATATAGTGCAGTAGATTATTTAAGGTAAATTTAAGATTCATATCAGCTGTATTACAGGTTCGATTGTTATGATAATAATGAGCCTGAAATACAGCTGATTTTATTTTTAGGAGGGTTATTATGACACAAGAACAAAGCAAATGTAAAAACAAGAGTCATAATTCGATATTTTGAGGTGATGAGCAATGAAGTATGAACCGACCCGTTTAGAGATTTTTCTAACAAGGATTGTATTTCTCCTTTGCGGCAAGTCTGTCTACCGTGCATTCGCGGACCGGCTGCCCCTTGATGGCGGAGAGCAGGTGCTTGATTTCGGGTGCGGCATGGGAACGGTTGCTTACTACGCCGCAAAAAAGTTACCCCACGGGCATTTGACCTGTCTGGATATTTCCAAGCGATGGCTAAATGCCTGCCGCAAGACTCTTCGCGGCTATAGGAATATCAGTTTTCTGTTATGGGAATCTTTGCAGCTTACAAATGAGAGCTTTGATGTAGCGTACTGCCACTTTGTACTGCACGATATTCCGGCAAGTGAATTGGAAAGAGTCATCCCTGAACTGGCGGGGTCTCTTAAACCCGGTGGTGTATTGGTTTTGCGCGAACCGTTTAATGAAACGAATAAAATAAGCCTTATCAAACGTCTGGTACAGCAAAACAGGCTAATTTCCAAGGACAGCCGTATCACCGATATCCCGATGATGGGGAATGCCCTGGAATGTGTATATATCAAAAAATAATGGAGGTGTACTTATGATTCAGACAATACTATTTTTCATATTAACTGTGTTGGCAGTCTTTACGTTTGCAGTACTCTTGATTAGGACGGCTTATTGTGCCATTATGGGCAGGATGAAAAAGATCAGCCTCAAACATCTTATTCGCCTGAGAAAAACAATGATATTCTTTGTGGTGACGATTGCTTTGAATGCGGGACTGGTTACCCTTTCTCAGCTTACCGCTTCCACTCCGCGTATTGTTGATGAAAACGGAAACACACCCAAAAACAGCATTGCAGAGCTAAGAGAACTTGAGCTGAACGGAATGAAGCAATGGATAAGTCTGAGAGGTTGGGACAAAAACGCACCCGTTTTGCTCTTTCTGGCGGGAGGTCCCGGCGGTACGCAGATGGCAGCAGTGAGGCATGAGCTTGCGGAGCTTGAAAAGCATTTTGTTGTTGTCAACTGGGATCAGCCTGGCTCCGGAAAGTCCTATTATGCAGAGAAAACGAAAAACATTACGGCCCAAACCTATATTCAGGATGGTTATGCTCTGACGGAGTATTTAAAGGAACGCTTTTCCCAGGAAAAAATCTATCTGGTGGGTGAATCATGGGGCAGTGCTTTGGGGATTTTCCTTATCTCTACGTACCCGGAGTCCTATCACGCATTGATCGGTACAGGGCAAATGATAGACTTTGCCGAAACCGAGCGGATAGATTACGCAAAAGCCATGGAAATCGCACAATCCAAAGGCAATACTGCTCTTATTAAGCGGCTTATAGCAAATGGTGAACCACCCTATTACGGTGATGACGTAACATGGAAAAGTGCAGTGTACCTGAACTATCTCAGTGCTTATATGGCAAATAACCCCAAAATTCACAATCCGGGCTACAACACCTTTAGGGACATCGGTTCCTCCGAATATGGGTTGCTTGATAAAATCAGTTTTATCCGTGGCATCATCAACACATATAATCATGTGTACCAACAGCTTTATACCATCGATATGAGAACAGATTACACTAAACTTGATGTGCCTGTCTATTTCTTCCTGGGCCGATACGATGTCAATGCACCCACAGTGCTGGTCGAGGAATATATGCAGGTTCTGGATGCGCCCGATAAAGAAATTGTATGGTTTGAGCATTCCGGCCACAGTCCATGGATCAACGAGCCGGAAAAGTTTGTAAAGGAGGTATTGTCATGCTTTTCAGAAAACAAGATGGAAGAATAGGGAGGATTAAGAATACGTGCCCGATTATTTTTCTGCTTCAGGTGATTGTCATTATTATAGCGATTTCGGCTTGCTCCCTGCCAAAGGGCAGCATTGTAATTCTTGAGAATCCGAATGGAACAGGATTCGCAATGGATTTCAAGGAATGGAGCTCAAAAAGCAAGTGTGAATTATCCCTTAACAAGGGTGATGTGCTGCAGATTGAAGTTTTTCGTGAAGACGGAGAAATTGCTTTTATGGTCAGCGGCAAAAACGGCAGTGAACCATATGCGGGAAACAACCTTAAGTCAGGTTTATTCACTGTAACAGTATCTGAAACGGACAAATATGACATAAGAATCACCGGTAAAGATGCAACGGGAAAGGTTATGGTCAAAAAAGTGGAGAATGTTGCCGATATGGGTGCGGAAACAATTGAGTGAAAGCAAGATTTTCCGGCTTATTGTTCTTTGGAGGTGTAGTATATATGTATAAAATGAAAAAGTCATATATGATTGTACAATTACTATTAGTTTGCTTTGGTTTTGTGTTGACTATTATAAGATGGCTGAACGTTATTAACAGTAATTTTTTAGTAATAAATACTGAAATAACATCTCATATAACAAATTTTTCATTAAGTCTCTTGGCTTACCTTGTAATAGGTTCTTTGTGGCTGACATCCGCAGTGAGATTTCGTTTTGTAATTGTTTTGGGTTCATTTATGATTGTGGCTAATTTAATTTGCGAGACATTATTGGGCTTTATTAATACTGTAGATATAGTGGATGCTATATATGGAACAGTTGGAATCATTCTAGCATTTATATATTTCTATTGCGTTAATGGTAATGGGTTGATTGAAATCAATTCAGACTATAACTCCAGAACTTAATTCTCAAATGTTGGCCGATATGTTTGTAAACGTCAAATTTCAAAATATCTTTATTAAAATTTCCATAATAATGTAACCTTTATACTCTAAATCTCGTTATTCCTTTCAATTTTTAATGAATATCCTTGCTTTTATTTTATTAAAAGTATAAACCTTTACCACAGGTGAATTTAAAGAGAAAAAACTTCTGCATAGCTTGCCGGATTCGTCAAATTTCCTCAAACGTTTCACATACTGGATCTTCTGAATTAAATTAAAATTAAAATGAAAGAAAATAATTATACCCTGCACCATAAGATGTGGTATACTAAACTGGAAAATGTAGGGTGTTCACATTAAGATAATTTCCGGTTAATTGGACTCAAAAAGGAGGTTCGATAATTTAAAGTGTTGGCAATTTGGAAAATAATCTGAGATAATAAATAAAATAAGAAAGGATGTCAGATAAAATTCTCATTTATTGAACCGGACGTATTTCTAATAAACTTAGGAGGGGAAATTATGACTTTAGAAGAACAATTCAATTTGATTGCTAAAGAGTATGATTGTAATCGTAGAAAGTTCATTCCTTGCTTTGATGATTATTATGAAAATACTACTAAACTAATTATTTCCAATATTAATACCCCTAGTCGTGTGTTGGATTTGGGAGCCGGAACAGGACTGCTTACATATTATTGGTATAAAGAATGTCAATCAGCGGAATATGTATTAGTTGATATTGCAGATGAAATGTTGGAAATCTCAAGAAAAAGATTTGCTGGAATTGATAGAATACAACATAAAATATTAGATTATTCTAAGGAGCTTCCGGAGGGAAATTTTGATGCTATTATATCAGCATTATCAATCCACCATTTAGAAGATATGCAAAAAGAAGAATTGTTCAAGAACATTTACAATAAGCTGCCAATAGGTGGAGTGTTCGTTAATTATGATCAGTTTTGCGCAGGAACAACCAATATGAATAAGTGGTGTGATTTATATTGGGAAAAGCAATTATTAAATTGCGGATTAACGGATCGAGATATTGAACTGTGGAAAGAACGCAGAAAATTAGATAACGAATGCTCGGTTGAAACAGAGATTGAGATGTTATATAAATGTAATTTTTCAGAGGTGAAATGTTTGTATTCTTATCATAAATTTTCTGTTATTGTTGCTATTAAATAATAGTAAGTTGTTGTTTGGTAGATAGGACACATGAATGTTTTAAATAATGTAGGCACAATTAGGCTGAACAGCTTCACTAAGCAATTTTAATTACCTAGGCGATGAGATTTATCAGCGTCTTAACAACGAATGAATTGATAAAAAACACACAGAACATATAAAAAGATGGAGGTACAGAATGGAATATAGCACTATTCAGTACAGACAGGCGAAAGACGGCATAGGGTTAATTACTTTAAATCGCCCTGAAAAACGAAATGCTATAAACATTCAGATGAGAATTGAGATCTCTGATTGTTTGTGCAAATTGGAGCAGTCATCAGATATAAATGTTGTAATATTTACCGGAGCAGGTAGTTCGTTTTCAGCCGGGTTCGATTTAAATGAGTTTAATAATCCTTCTATATTTGATGAACTTTTTAAATCTTCCTCAAAATATCACAGGGATATTTGGAAATTTTCAAAACCAACAATTGCTGCTATAAACGGAGCGGCAATGGGTGGAGGATTTGATTTGGCAACCCTTTGTGATATACGGATATGTTCCGATTCTGCAATATTTGGGCATCCGGAGGTAAAATTTGGCGCACCTCCGCTTTATACTCCTCTAAGGTGGATAGTTAAAGACGGTATAGCGCGAGAACTCTGCCTAACAGGTCGTAAAATTGATGCAAAAGAGGCATTACGTATTGGATTAGTGAGCGAAATTACAAATAGTTCTGACCTATTACGGCGTGCAATTGAAATCGGTGAAACCATTTTAGAAGCTCCGTCAGATACAATAAAATATATAAAGTCGTATTTTATCGGTAATACGGAAAAAGGATTTGAAGAATCTTTCCTTATAGAGCATGATAAGGCATTTCAAGATATTTTATTGCCAAAAGCTAAGAGCGGATTTTCCCTGCGAAATGGTAGGAGATGATCCTTCATTTAGATTTCAGACGTACATATTTTAAGAGTAATGCGGCAGACATCCTATATAAGCAAAATTGACAAAAATGTAGCTATTTGATATAAGAAATATGAGGAAATACAAAATGGAGAAAAAGATGGATATTATTAGGAGTTTATTAAAGATCATAATGTGGTTCTTAATAGCAGGGTTTGGATGCAATTTTATTATGCAAACAATAAGCTATTCATTTTATAAAAACGCAAAAAAGATGACAGATATTTCTTGTACTCCGCAATTTATTAAGTTTAAAGAAACATTAACAGGTTATGGCAATAACCTTGATTCAAAAAATAACAATAAAGTTATATTGTTTTTTGGAGGTTCTAATTATATTGCATATAATTCTGTTGGAAAATATTCCACTAAATTTGATTACCCGTTTATTTCAGTAGATTATTACGGAACCCAGGATAGCAGCGGTAAAATAAATTTAAAAACGATGAAGAAATCTGCTGAGGGCTTATATGAATGGACAAGGAATCACTATCCCGATAGTGAGATCATAATAATCGGACATAGTTACGGAGCAGGAATCGCAACATATCTGGCAAGTGTCAGGGAATGTCACTTTTTGCTTATCGTTGCAGGATACAGAGATGTTTCGGATTTATATAATAAAATCATTCCCGTATTTTGGGGACCGTTAAAGGTATTTATTTCAAATAATATACGTACTGCAGAATATGCTGAAAATGTAGAATGTCCGGTTTATATTATTGGATCTACCGGTGATAAAGTTTTAAGTTTTTCTTTACAAGAAAACTTTCATGCAGTTTCAAAAATCCGAAAATAAAAATATTCGATGATATTGCTCACGAAGATTATTTTTGTTCTGACAATGTAGTTGATTTTATAAACCAGATAATAGGACAGGATAATGATAAAGAGCTTAAACTGTTATAACATTCATGAGTTGGTGTCTAGTCATAATACAAGTACGATATCTGCAATTGAAGACCGGATGGTTCAGTTTAAGCGGGATTCAATTACCTAATAGCGTTCTTGGTATAAAAAACACCCCTAGTCTAGATTAGCATAAACTTTGTCAGGTTTTGACGAAGTTTTTCCGTCGGAAAACGGACAATCGTCAAGGCTGAGTATGCAAGTTGGAGCAAATAGCGGTAACACTCTGTACATAGATTTGGCCGATATGAGGAGCAGTTCAATCGGAATTTCAAAAGTTGACCTTATTAATCAGCCTTCGTTGGCTATCGAACAGTTTGATTCAGGAATAAGTATTGTTTCCGGGTTTCGTTCTCGGCTGGGTGCGATGCAAAACCGATTGGAACATGCTCTTGATATTAGCAATTTAGACTCCGAGAATACTATAAGCAGTGAAGCCAGAATACGTGATGCTGTCTGTGCAAAAGAAATAATTAGTATTTCGAGGAGCAGTATTCTCAGCAAGGCTTCAATAGCTATGCTGTCTCAGGCAAGAAAACAACCGAAAATGGTACTGCATCTGCTCAGGGCTTCCTAGAGGCTAGTCAGGATGAAACATAGGCAGTGAATAATCAAAAGACCCAGTTCGGGTCTTTTGATTATTTTGGCAGCTTCAACGGCAACTTAGCAGCTACTAGATAATGCACCTTAGATGTAATTAGTTGTAAAAGGCTTTCTTTTAAAATATGCTCTTTATATAAGGTGTTGAAAAATATGGGGAGGTGTTACTTTGAAAACTCCGAAATGCGGAAGTTGCTTGCTTACCTAAGAGGAATTATGGAAAGACTTATACTTGCTAATGTTTGATGTGAAAACTACGGGATGTATATATTTTATAGCCTTTGCTTTTTCTATCTGGCATTTGGAATTATAAATCCTGCAAATTCGATTGTGATTGACTTTTGGACGCCAGTACAATTTTTTATTGATTTATTGCGGTTAGGAGATATAGTTTAGGAGGTAAGGTAATGGACATTATTCAAGTAACCAACTTGAAAAAGTATTACGGAAAACATCTTGGTATTGAAAATGTATCATTTTCGGTAAAGAAAGGCGAAATATTAGGATTCGTTGGACCAAATGGGGCAGGAAAATCAACTACAATACGAATACTCCTCAATTTCATTTTTCCCAATGGCGGTAATGCTACAATTTGTGGAAAGGATGTTGTTAAGGAAAGCCACGAGATAAAAAAGTTTACGGGATATGTTCCTAGTGATGTTAGATTTTATGGGGACATGACAGTAAAAGAATTAATTAGGGTAAGCAACGATTTCTACGATGGATCCCATGATAAAGAAGCAGAGCGGTTATGCAATCTTTTTGAACTGAATAACTCTAAGAAATTTTATGAGCTATCTACGGGAAATAAGAAAAAAGCAGCAATTATTTGTGCGTTAGCAGCAAAACCGAAAGTTTTGATATTAGATGAACCGACTAATGGACTTGATCCCATGATGCAGAAACGATTATTTGCTGAACTTAAGAATCAGTCCGCAAATGGAGCTTCTATCCTTTTGTCGAGTCATAATCTTGGTGAAGTACAGGAATATTGCCACAGGGTTGCTTTTATTAAACAGGGGAAAATCCTTGCAATAACTGATTTAAAGGAAATGCGTCATCCTCACAAAATAATAACGACCATCGGCGGAAAGGACATAATTCACCCCTCAATGGAATTCTGGAACAAGGGGAAGTGAAACGGACTTTCCGTTATAAAGGTGATAGTGCTCTTTTGCTTAAGTTATTACAGGAAGCTAGCCCGGATGATTTCACGGTTAACAATGAAAGCCTGGAAGAACGTTTTATGAATCTTTATGGAATGGAGGAATAGCAATGAATGTTTTTCGACTGGAATTAAAAAATACCTCGAAAAGTACTTTAAAATGGACGATAGCTCTTTGTAGTATTGCCTTTATGCTCCTTGCCTTTTTCCCTTCAATGCAAACAGAGTCTATGAAAGAACTTGCCGGAGCAAAGATGGAGGGGATAGATCCGGCACTGCTGGAAGCGCTAGGATTAAGCGAGCTTATGGATTTTACAGTGATAACGAATTACTTTGGCTATGCGCTTCAGTATATAACTCTGGCTATAATGGTGTTTGTTACGCAAATGGCTGTAAATTCTCTAGTAAAAGAAGAAACAGAAGGGACCATTGAATTTTTATATAGCAAACCAATCTCACGAAGCGAGATATTTATACAAAAAGTGTTGGCAAATATTCTTTTATTCCTTTTCCTGCTAGTCGCTCTTAGTATTATAACAGTAGTTGGGTATCTATCCTTTAGTGAGTATAATTTCACGGAAAGTATAAAAGAAGTAGGAATATTATATAGTTCTATCTTCTATGTTGGTCTTATTTTTATTAGCTTGGGAACACTGCTATCCTCTTTGCTAAGAAGCAGCAAAGGTTCATCTGGTGTTGTAATTGCCATTGTTTTTGGCACATTCATTTTAGGAATTATGAGTGTAATAGTTAAAGAATTAAGTTTCCTATCGTACTTCTCGCCAATGGACTGGGTCAAAACACAAAAATTAATGACAGAAGGTATATCTAGGGAAGAATGGCTGATTGGTGTATTGACCATTATTATCTGCTCCTTGGCTTCATATAAAATATATAAAAAAAGAGACATGCACCTTTAAAACCTTACTCACTTCACCCGACGCATGTGGAGTGCGTGGTATTGATTACAAGGATGTAAACCTTGATATTGCTGGGTTTGATGGATTATATCCGAATTACCTGTTCGTACCTACAAAATAAGTGCATGAAAATATATCGAAGGTGTAATTTTTAAGAACGTTTGATCCTGCAAAATGCAGGGTTGAGTTGACATATTAGATAAATCAAGAGGCAGACAAGCCGGGATTATAGAAACTTTATTATGAAAACTGATTTTACATATCACAAAAGTGAATCGGCAAGTACTATAAAATAACGGAAGAAGTCAATTGTTGCATTATTAACTAAAGAGAAATACATTTCCTCCCCCCACTTTAATCATAACATATTTAAAAAAAATATTATAGACTATTTATTTCTGGGGTATACTCATATAATATTCTTACATGCTTTTTACTCAATCTATTTAATAATATAATAAGGAGGACGGGAAATGGATAAAAATAATGTCCGGGTTCATGGCAAAGAAAGTGTACAAAATGTTGGACCATCGAATATAAAGATGGTGTATCAGCGCTTTGGTGATCCTACTTTACCGCCAGTTTTCCTGATTATGGGTGCCGGTGCACAGATGATTAACTGGCCTGAAGGATTTTGTTTAGAACTGGCTAGTCGCGGTCTACATCCAATTCGATTCGATAATAGAGATGCCGGACTATCAACTCACTTTTTTGATGCACCTGTTCCGGATTTTACAGCCATACAATCCGGTGATTACTCTACAGTATCCTACACTCTTTCTGACATGGCAGCAGACACGGCAGGTCTTATGGATGCGCTTGGATATGATAGTGTACATTTGATTGGTGCATCAATGGGTGGAATGATAGCCCAGACAATAGCAATAGAGTTTCCGCATAGGGTTCGGTCGCTGACTTCTATCATGTCCACTACTGGAAATAACTCTGTAGGGCAGCCTGACTATTCAGTGCTGGCAAATTTGGGTTCACCCCCTTATCACGATCGTCAAGCTTATATCGATTGGCAGATTAAATCACGTAAAGCTATTGGTTCTCCCAAATATCCTTTAGACGAAGAAGCTACTGCCCAAATTGCAGGGCTTGCATGGGATCGTGACCATGACCCATTGGGTATGCTGCGCCAAGCTGTGGCAGTTATGAAATCCGGTGATAGAACAGAACAACTTCGTTCTATTGAAATACCAACTCTTGTTATTCACGGTGAAAATGATAAAATGATTGATGTAAGTGGAGGACGTGCCACGGCGGAAGCAATTCCAAACGCCGAGCTGGTAACCTTCGAGGGAATGGGACATGATCTCCCAAAGCAATTATGGTCAGAGTTTGCTAAAAGGATTGCAAATCTTATATACCGAGTGGAGTCCGTGAAATAGGTTGTTTGCTACAATGATATGTTTCCGCCTGCGGATAGTTTCAAAACAAATTTAGCTTGTTTCACCATTTGTTAATATTATTCGATTAAACGTATATACTTGGTAAGCAGGCTAAAACCGTTGAAATTTTGCATTCCACCGTTTCGATTTACCTGGGATGTAATTCGCGGTGCTTTTTTATGCCTGTTCCTGTGAATCTGCTGTTTCGTTCATGGAAAGAATACCTGAGTGGGTGTAAGAGAAAAGAGATCCGATTGTTTGCCTTTGATTTCGAACCCAGCGATGATTGCTGAAAGTCTGCTGATGGTCAACTTTTTAAAACGGTTTTGAAGAACCTAAACCCTGAATATGCGTTTGTGGGAGCATATTCGGGGTTTAGGTTCTTTCTTCTGCCAAACAGGAATCAGAGCTAAACAAAGCAAAGAGGTATACCGGTTTCTAACAGATACCCAATTCATAGAATCATCTGATAACAGAGACACTTCCATTGGAGCTGACCGCTCGTAAGCAGTCAATATATACCTCAATAAATTCATAACCGCCGTGTATAGCGATAGAACGTGCTTTTTCCAAACCACACTTTAACTTTTGGCCTTGACGGAAGTGCTCAATTATATTTCCGTTGATATCCAGAGTATGAACTTCGTAGTTTTCTCCGAGATAGCACTTAGATACAATGCCAATAAGCAAATCCGGAAGTTCAACTTCAGGGAACTCATCACGTATCGCATCGAGGATTTCTTTTGCTAATTGGGAATTACATGTATGGCCGCCTGCGTCCAGGTGCCTGATAGCATTCATATAACTTTCCGAGCGTTGCTTGCGAAGTAACCTATCCAATTTCATTTTATCTTCTTGTGTAGATACCTTTGCTGAAGCACTGTTTTGAGTCAGGCTTAACATTGAACCGCCCTGAGTCTCGGTTTGTGATGGTTTAAGTAAAGGTTTTGGCATTTATTATTCCTCCTCACTTTAAACAAGAACCTTACGAACCTTCGGTTCGGCTTTTTTGAAGGTTGTACTTCCGATTGGCCTGCCGGAAGCAGGAACAGCCCGTTCTTTCCCCCAGTTACGGATAGATTCGATTCTTTCCGGGGCAGTTTGCGACAACGGAATAACATTGCTAAAGGCTGTGATAATATTCTCATCATTCAATGCAAAATTCTCGTTTGCTAAAACACGGTATGCGATATCGCGTATGCAGGACTCTATATCTGCGCCGGTAAAACCGTCACTTATTTCAATGATCTTATCAAGAAGTTCAGGAGATAGTTCTGCTTTTATGTATTTCTTTGTATATAGTGTAATTATTTCTTTGCGTTCTTCTGCCGTAGGCAGATCAACAAAGAAAATCTCATCAAAACGGCCGCGGCGCAATAATTCACTTGGCAACATGGATACATCGTTCGCTGTAGCAACAACAAACACCTGTTTTTTGCATTCTTGCATCCAGAACAAAAATTGCCCGACCATACGTGTAGATACACCGCCATCATTGTTGCTGCCGACGCCGGAAAGACCTTTTTCAATTTCGTCAATCCATAAAATGCAGGGAGCTACATTTTCAGCAGTGGTAAGTGCATCTTTCAACTGTTGCTCGGATTGACCGACATAGCTTCCCTGTACAGTGGCAAAATCAAGCCTATACAGCGGGAACTTCCATTTTGCAGCAATTGATTTCGCGGATAACGATTTTCCGCACCCGGGAACACCAACAAGCAAAATGCCTCTAGGCGGAAGCAATCCCCTGGAACGCATCTCATCACGCTTTTCAGGTGTAAATAGCTGTCTTTTTTCATCAAGCCACTTACGCAACCCATCAAGCCACCTACATCGGATACGCCCGGATCTACTTCTATTCTTTCTAATCCGGAGATATTGTGAAAGAGTCTGTCTTTTGAAGAACGAACTTCAGCCAGATCTTCCTTTGTTATTTTTTTATTTGCAATAAGTGCCGCAATGACATTCTGTGCTTCTATGCGGGTAACGCCCGCCAGTGCTGCAGCTGCTTCACGAATGTCGTTATTATCCCACTCAATGGTGATTTCATTTCTGTAATCGTCGATGTACTCTTTTATTATTTCATACATCTCATCTTCGTCAGGCGAATCTAATTTAATTACCATGCCCAGGCGCTGCAACTGATTCCAGACGGGATTATTTGTAAGGACAATAACTACACCGCCGGATTCTTCGGCAAGGGTAACCAAATCGAGCATTTGACGGGAATCACTGTTGTCCGTACTAAGGTCGGGAGTTTCGGTAAGAACAAAAGTAAGATACTGCCTCCGCTTCATTTGCTCGCTCATAAAATCTATTGCACCATAAACGGCTTTATCTTCATTGACAACCTTACCGGTGCCAAGTTCATATGTGCCTTTTGAAAGGGTATGAACATAAAACGTAAGTGACAAAGAATCAGAAACATCCTTTAGAAGTTCGAGCGTTCGACCGCGTTCAATTGTGTTTATTGCAATAAACGGAATACGTGCTGTCGAATACCGCTTCAGAAGTTCTCTGCACTGGGAAAGTGTACTCATGTTTTCTCTCCTCCGAGGTTAAAAATTGTTTACTTTGTGTTTTTTAACAATGCTCGCCAGCTTTCCGGTTCTGTCCTTTTTAGCCGAATCCTCGAGAGAGGATTGCGCTTTATCGGCTTGCTCGCGAACAAGGCTGCAATAGCGGGACCTGTCTTTTTCAGGGATAACAGGCAAGTTTATTGCCTGATACAGGAAACCGAACTCTTTACGAAGAAAAAGAAGTGCCTGAATAATCGCCCCTTCATGGCCGTTCGTTCTTTGCATGTCTTTTTGGAACTTATCGACAGCGGCATTCATACGGGCATTAATGGTGTCGATAAGTTTTTGGGAAAAGCGCTCAGCTACACCCGATTGCCATACTATTGTACCTCTATGCATAGCTTCTATAACACCAGGATCATCTTCTTTTCTTTTTAGCTTATCGAGCAGTTCCGCCCATTCGGCATATGTAGTAGGCGGCTTCAATGGTGCAGGACTCATTATAATATCCTCACCTTCCTTCGAATTGCGATTCCCGGGGGTTCTATGCTCCACGAAGGCAATCCGTATGCAAGGGGTGATTTTGATTCGGTATCCTGAATACTTCCATACTCTTTATTTGCATCGGAGTTTATATTCTCGCCAGATACTTCCTCTGACTTGTAGGGTAATATTCTCTTTTTATCCATTGGAATATCCTCCTGTCTCAATCATAATGAATATTTTATCAGCCGATAGTGTGAATACGGCGGGGTGAATCCGATAGTTTACTGATATACTGTTCGGGTTTGATCTGCTCTAAAAAGTCGAGAACTTTTTGCTTTCGCTATCCTTTTCAGCGAATTCGGAACGGAAATCAACCACCTCTGCAAGTGTAGCACGGATAATTTGCGCGCCTTTTTCAAGTCTTTCGCCAAATTGGGTTTCAATGTTCTTGCGGCGTGCTTTAACAGCCTTTTTCTTGGTAAAGTGGTTGATAATCATGCCGCATCCGGCAATGATGGCAATTGGGCCAAGAAAAATCTGACCGGTAAAACAGGCTATTAACCCGATAATGCCAATGGCTGCTCCGCCAAATAGGCAAAATTTCTGAAACGCATTAAGAACATGTTGTGACAAAACTTTTTCCTTTTCTTCATTGACAAGAGTCTCCCACTTTTTTAATAGTTCGGCTTCATTCTTTCCGTCTATAGTGGTATCGTTAAAGGTATCGACGTTGATTTCGATCTCATGAGGAATTTCCATACGGTTTTTTGCGATAATATCGTTATAGGCTGCAGCAATCCAATCGCGGGATAGCGCTATTGCAAATTTCTGCGTAGATACACTGGCATGAACCAATTCCGGTTTCATCGCTGCGTCAGTCAACAACTGAGTAAAGTCTTTATGGGTTTCGAAAGCTGTCTTTTCCAGCTGCATTGTTTGTCTTGCACGTGCTAGATTACCGTTGTTATCAATAATAAGCTGGTTAAGTCTTTCTTCTTCACGTAGCGGGAGTTCTTCGTCATCAAATTCAGTGACAAGGGTATAAAGAATCTCATCAAGCTGTTCTTTAAGCGCAGAATTGGAAGACTGCTTGTTGAAGATCTTTTCAAAGTAATCGAACAAATTGGCGTGAAGATAAGCTCCTTCCATGATATACTGAAGTTTTGACCATGTTTTGCTGTATTTGCGAAGGTATTCGTATCCGCCGGAATATGTACTGCGTTTAAGATTAATTGCATCTGACCACTGTTTCATTTGCTGCTCAACAAAACCCGGCTTATCCTCAAGCCGCATTATCCACTCTTCTAGCTGCTTTGCAACAATGCCCTCCGAATCCACCCCTAAAAGACCTGATGCAAAAGCGTCAAGTATAATAATCGTTTTTCTGTCCAAGTTTTCTTCATTTTGGTTGGCAAGATACCTTTGAATCCACTTAAGGCATGATGATTTCCTGTCTGCGCGGCGGCAGATCAGTGCGAAAAGAAGAGAAGTTTTTTCATCGTTACGGTGTAATGCTTCTCTAACTGCCTTGTCGGCAAGCTCCTTATTATCGTTTATCCAGGCAGCAAGTGCGACAAGTGCGGGTGCGAGCCAATACCCCGGCGCAGAAAGCATCAATTCCTCGGTGGCTGAAGTAATGGTTTCTTTACGGATAATATCAAGATCGTTTGCCTGAAGTATGCCGACAGTAGTACGTCGAATTTCGGAGTAGTGACCGAACTTGTTTTCGAGTTCCTGTCTTATTTTTATAAGACGAGTTTCTGCGACGGAAAGGTTGTGCTGATATTCAGCTTTTTGAACATATTCATGGAACTCACGGGTCAGTTTATCCAATTCATTGTAAACGACCTTAACATTATTGTCGACAGTGTTTACTCTATTGTTCACTTGATCAACTATTGCCGCCACTTGCCGTACATTGTCATTAACAATATTCAGATTTCTGCTAACGCTATTCAGCGCACTTTGCAAACCATAAATTGAATCTGCCATTTTGCTCCCCCTTTATTCTTTATTATTCAGTGCCGAATGTTTATGAAAGTAGGAAATATGACTATACCGGCCTATCAGTATTTTTTACCGAAATGTGGTTATCGGATTCACTTTGGCTCCAATTTTTTACTCTAATTTTAGTAGTATAAGATGCATCACAAAATACCATTTTTTAAATTATTATACCATTGGCTACAACAAATTAGCAATTGAATTTACAGAGATTTGTAATAGAAATTTAAGATGGAAACGTAATCAATGTTGACGAATTGAAAAAAACCAGATGAAATTGAAATCATACAGCGGCTTATTAATGGCGGTATCATATTAAAGCACTATATTCTCTATGCAAGTAAAACAACATTGCCAAAGAGATTGGATAAGCGGATTTCAAGGAAAGATACATGTGCAAAGAGTAATATTGATCATTGTATTAAAGCTTTTGATAATGATATTATAGAATCAAAAATAATAACAGATGAAAAGTCAATTGATGATGTTGTGGAAGAAATAGCGGAGAAAAGCGAGCTAACTATTATTCCGGATAAGGGAGTGCGTATAAGAAAAGAGATTGATGAGAAATAAAAGACTGAAAAGTAAGATAAACGGAGGGTAAAATGTGGTTGATTTAGAAAGCATAGTGTCTATTGGAAAAAGCGATATACAGAAGGCGTCAAAAGAACTCAATAAAAACGATATTCCGCAGTTGGTAGACTGGTTGTCTTTAAAAGACGACAACATTAGGTATCAGGCATTCCTTCTACTACAGAGTAGATCGATATTTTTTAATGATGTTTATCCGTTTTGGGATACTTTCATGAAAGCTCCGAAGTGATAATTCCTATCAGAGAAGCATTGGGCTTATGCTTATAGCCGAAAATGCCAGGTGGGATGTGGAAAACCGAATGGAGGAGGTCATTGACGAGTATCTTGAACTTCTAAAGGACGAGAAGCCCATAACTGTACGCCAATGTATTCAATCGCTTGGGAAAATTGCTTCGGCGAAGCCGGAACTGAAAGATAGAATAGCCTCCGGATTAATTTCCTTTGATATCATGGCTGTTAAAGAAAGCATGAGAAAATCCATACTGATTGATATCCTGAACGTTTTGCTATATATTCGGCAAGAACATAAAACAGATGAAATAGAAAGCTTTATCTTAAATGCGGTTTCC
Source organism: Acetivibrio straminisolvens JCM 21531 (assembly GCF_000521465.1). Classification (GTDB taxonomy): domain Bacteria; phylum Bacillota; class Clostridia; order Acetivibrionales; family Acetivibrionaceae; genus Hungateiclostridium; species Hungateiclostridium straminisolvens. The sequence goes on along the minus strand of NZ_BAVR01000011.1, from coordinate 14,611 downwards.
GGTGAGATATTGGATAATAAGACAAAGAATCAAATATCGAAACAGATGGGGAACATGTCATTTCACTAAAGTAGGATTGGACAATTAAAAGGTGTGATACCAACTAAAACCCTCGATGTGTGCCTATGGGAACATATCGAGGGTATTTTTGGCCTCTTGGAATGAAATGAAAGAGGCAAAAGCGAAGGGACTCGATGTTTCGAACTTTTGCTCGGACAAGATTTGCCGCAAAAATGCATCCATTGGTCTACGGAGCGTGGATTAATTTTTATAGTATTAGGATTTATAATAAAGTTGAGGTGATGAAAATGGATAAGAAAAGAAAAAAGGAACTTTTGGAAGCCTATAAAAACAGACATCCTGAAATGGGCGTAATATCATATCGTTGTAAAGAAACCGGTGATGTATTTTTAGGTATATCAAAAGATACAAAAGCAGACTTTAACAGTACTAATATGAAATTGTCAGCCAAAATGCATCCAAATAAACTATTACAGGAACTTTGGAACAAATATGGTTTGGAAGGCTTTGAACTGTCGGTTGTCAAAGTTTTAAAATATGATGACCCGCATGAGGACCACACAGAAGAACTGGAAAGTTTGAGAGAGCAGTGTTTCGCTGACAATCCGAACGCGAGGAGGATTTGGAGATGAATGAAAATGTAGTTATTGCATCAAATAGTTATGATCGTATTGACGGCAGAAATGCATATAAATCGGATATCAAACGCATAACGCTGGGTTTGCCTAGACTTGAAGAAAATAAAAATATGCAGATAGCTGCACAAATTTGGAAAAGTGATAAAGACGGCAAATTGATTTTAGATAGGGAGCTACCTATACACCAAGTATTTGACTTGATGATCTTATTATCAATGGCTTTACTGTACTTCAAGGAGGCTTATAGATTTCCGTTTTTATATGACCCTGATAATCCCAAAATAGACCGTATTGGATTGCAAGGGGATGTATTGCCCGTAGAAGTTTGTATAGATAATAAAAATATCAATGTTGACATCAAAGAATTTGCCCAGAGTCTAAATGATTTGGGCGAAATAATCGGCGAACGTCAACGGGTTCTTGGCAGAATTTTAGATGAATTGGAGTGCTACTAATATGAAAAAGACTTGTGTTCTTTCACCGGACAGACAGTTGACTGAAGAGGAACAATCTTTAGTTTGGAAAAAAACTGCCTTCACATATTGAAAGTGAAGCGGAAAAACGTATATATAGAGAGATAGTGAGAAATTGGAACCGCGGTGAAATGAAAATCAGTACAATTTTGCTGGAGGGGGATGCCGGTTCGGGTAAAACCCAGCTTGCCAAAGCCCTTTCTGCTAAATTTAACCTGCCCTATACGAAAGTAACCTGCTTTGCAGATATGGATAAGTCAGATGTATTGGGTTCTATTTTGCCGGTATTGACGGATAAAGACAATAAATCGGGCAAGATTGAATACCGGTATTATCCTTCAGAAATTGTACGTGCATATGAAAACGGATGGCTTTTGGAAATTCAGGAGCCGACAGTTATTCGTGACGCGGCTGTTTTGATGGCTCTAAACTCTGTTTTAGAGCCTGACGGCAGCTTAAACTTACCGACTCGTATTGCCCATCGGCATCCGGATTTTATTGCGGTTATTACGACAAATCGAGGTTATAATGGTTGCCGTCCTATAAATGAAGCTTTGCGTGACCGGGTACAGCATGCTGAAAAATTGGACTTGCCGCCTAAGACGGTTATGATGGAAAGGGCCCGCGCCAAGACTGGCTACCATGATAATAATGTTCTTTCTCTTTTGGCCGAGACTGTTATATTGCTGGATGAAACTGCCCGGGCTAACGCAATTAAAGGTGTTGCCGGAATGCGGTTTGGGATGTCCTGATTTGTCTTTGTGGCCTGAATTATCCGCAATTTTAGACGTTGATATGGTTCAATTGATGGAGGGCGAAATTACGCCGAACAAGCCGGATAGCGGCAATATTGATAAAGTTCGTTTTTATGTTTGCCCTACTTGCGGAAATATTTTGGTTAGCACGGGGAGTGCCTCTATTTTATGCTGCGGAAGAAAATTGGAACAGATTTTGCCTACGGATTCATCTGATGCAATCAAAATAACAGTAGAGGAGATTGATACTGATTACTTTGTAACTTTTGACCATCCAATGGCCAAAGAACATTATATTTCATTTGTGGCTTATATTAAAAGTGACAGAGTATTTCTGAATCGCTTGTACCCGGAGCAAAGTCCGACTTGCAGGTTCCCTCTAACCAAGGGCGGTAAACTGTATGTTTATTGCATTAAACATGGTTTGGTGGTGTATTCGGATATTAGACAAGCAAGATTTAGGAATGAATTATGAAATCAATAATGCTTAAGCATGGTAGATATGCATTGCAAATAGCTTAATCTGCTTTGATAAATACAAATGACATGATATACTGCTATAGTGTTAAGTGTTGAGAGACATCTTTTTTTGTAAAAAGATATGATAAAGGAGCTTTGCAATTTTGATTTAAATATGATATTTCAGGTTCATTTTCAGAATTTTACGCTTGGCTATTCGGCCGGCAGCATATATGATAATATTTGGCATAAGAGCGCTCTATAGCATGAAAGAAACTTTGGCGTGATAGGCATACGAATACACGACGGTGCAGTTGACCTATTATCGTTGGCAATAAGATAAAAAAGGAGGCTATCAAACGATTATGGAATACAAGATTCTTAGTTTTCCCTTGTCCATGTCATTTGGAAATACAGAAAATACAGTTTATCCGACCTTACTTTGGGATAATCGGAACATTATTCTTGTCGACTGCGGTTTTGTCGGATCACTTCCCCAAATTGAAAAGGAACTGGGGCGGCACGGGTTGTCAGTGGAGCAAATAACCGGACTTGTACTGACTCATCATGATCATGACCATATGGGTTCGGCTGCTGAAATTAAAAGGATAAATCCTCATTTAAAAATATATGCTTCTGCTGTAGAAGCGCCATACATTTCCGCACACGAAAAACCGTTGCGGTTGCGGCAGGCAGAAGAAATGCAGGAAATACTTCCTCCCGAGCAGCAGGATTTTGGTAAGGCGTTTTGCGAAATGCTGCGCCGGGTTGAGCCGGTACAAGTAGATGTTTTTCTCCGTGACGAAGAACTTATGGATTGGTGTGGAGGATGCAGGATTATTGCGACACCCGGTCATACACCCGGACATATTTCTCTTCTTATGGAGAAGGAATCGATTGTCATAACTGGCGATGCATTTGTACTGGAGGACGGTAAGCCTGCTATTGCAAACCCGCAATTTACTTTGGATATTGAACAGGCTACAGAATCTATGGAAAAATTATTGTCCCTAAAAGCAAAAGCTTACTATTGTTATCATGGAGGACTTCTTGTTTGAGGTATTACGTCGGACTATAATGATGCCGGAAATTAAGACTGACAAAACAGCAGAAATAAGTTAGAATGGAATTATGGAAAAGAGAAGAAATTTTACACCAGAAGAAAAAGCAAAAATAGTTAGTTACCAACTCTGGCATATTACTAGGGATTATGTTGGATATTATTATATGCCACCGCGAAATATGGAAAAAGGAGTGGTAATGTGCCAGCCTCAAGAATGGTAAGTTGCGCAAAAGGCAAAAATAATAACTTGCCAATTATAAAATTTAACGTAGTTATTCTTGCTGTATTGATTCTATTTACATCATGCGTTTCAGATGGGAAACCGGCAACTACATCCAACATGGTAGTGACATTAAGTCCGGTATCTGCATCTGCTACACCATCTAAATCTGTAACGGTAACGGAGTCGTCACCGGTTATTGAGCCTCTATTGCGCCTGATTTAAATGAATATTCACTTCCTGACGGATTTGTATATGTAACTGATGTGATTTCAACTGCACAGCTTGAAATTCGGTATTTTAGCAATGATAATTTTACAGGTACTATGATTGACGGGTACGAAGCACCGAAGGCCATACTTACAAAAGAAGCTGCTTATGCACTTAAAATAGCGGCAGATAAATTATATGAACAAGGATACTACATAAAAATTTTTGATGCTTATCGTCCGCAAAGGGCTGTTAACCATTTTGTGCGATGGGCACAGGACTTGTATGATACAAAAATGAAGGAAAAATATTATCCTGAATTGGACAAGTCTGTTCTATTTAAACTGGGTTATATTGCAGAAAAATCCGGCCATTCGAGGGGAAGTACGGTTGACCTGACATTGGTCCATATATCTACAGGCGAAGAGCTGGATATGGGGAGCGGTTTTGATTTCTTTGGTGAAATTTCAAACCATGGAACACCTTTAATTACTCCCGAACAAGAGAGAAACCGGAACATTTTGCGGGATGCCATGGTAGATGCCGGGTTTGAAGCTTACACTAAAGAGTGGTGGCATTACAAGTTAAAGGGTGAGCCTTATCCTGATACATATTTTGATTTTCCGGTTAATTAAAAGTTTGAATTTACCTGTTTTTTTAAATACAGGTCATACAACCTGGAAAATATAAAACTTAAGGTAGTCCGTCTCAGGAACATTCCACAGTATAGGATGGTCCGGTGCCTGTTGGCGGGCTTCAATCTGCCTTAAGGATACAGAAGCATCCTTTGCAGCGCTTGCCAGTATTTTGCGGAACAAGTCATCCGTCATGAAGTGGCTGCAGCTGCAAGTGGCCAGATATCCGCCACGAGGCAGAAGCTTCATGGCCTTGAGATTAATCTCTTTATATCCGCGGGCAGCAGCCTGCACTGTCTTGCGGGATTTGGTAAAGGCCGGCGGGTCAAGAATGATATAGTCATAGTCGCGACATTTCTGTTCTGCCAGTTTTGTCAGCAGGTCAAACACATCCTCACACAGAAAATCCATTTTTCCGTCTATTCCATTGCGTACGGCATTTGCTTTTGTCATGTCGATGGCTGACTGTGAGATATCTACGCAGGTAACATGTTCTGCACCGCCTAAAGCAGCATTAAGGCCGAAGGAGCCGGTGTGGGTAAAGCAGTCCAATACCGTTTACCCCTGGCAATCCGGGCTACAGCAGCGCGGTTATACTTCTGATCCAGGAAAAAGCCAGTTTTCTGTCCGTTTTCCACATCTACCAGATACCTTACGCCGTTTTCGCATATCTCCGTCACAGCGGATTCGGGCACAGGTATGCCTTCGGACAGGTACCATCCTTTATACTCCGGCAGCTTTTCCAGTGTACGCAGAGCAATGTCATTGCGCTCATAAATACCGGTGATGGTTTCACCCATTTCGGTAAGCACATCCCAAAGGGCACGGTAAACCGTATCCTTGACAAGTTCCATGCCGAGGCAAGTAATCTGTATGGACAGAAGGCTTCCGTAACGGTCCACTGTCAGCCCCGGCATCTGGTCAGCTTCACCGTGAATCAGACGGCAACAGGCGAAATCTGCACCGGGCATGACGGTTTTGCGGTAACGAACGGCATATTCCACACGGCGGCGCCAGAAACGAGCGTCAAATACATCGTTGGTGTTGCGTGAAATAAGGCGAACGGTAATCTTGCTGGCACTGTTGTAAAAGCCCGTACCCATAAAGGCATTTCCGGCATACACATCCACCAACTCACCGTTTTGGGGTACGCCCTCTGTTTGGCGAATCTCTTCCCCGTATATCCATGGATGTCCGTTCTTGACACTGCGCTCTGCCTTGGGAGATATCATGATTTTGGAATACTGCCGTTTCTGTTTCATCTGCGTCACCTTTCGAAATAGATTTTTTCTTTGCTGATTGTAACACATTTCCCGTCTGCCTTCAACATGGGCATCATCAGCATAAAATATTGATTTATATGTTTTCCGGACGCGTGCTAAAATATTATAAACGGTAAGATATATATCCGGTGCTATGATTTTTCAGTCACTTAATAGCGTAAAAAGCGTGTGGTAGGGAATTTTTAAATGAAAGGTTAGGCAAATATTTATCCTAATGCTTTTCTTCATAAAATCTCCACAAAAATGTGTTAAATTCAGAGCTGGATAGAGCTAAATAATGTAAATGAGGTATAACGGATGGGCATGATGAGGATTAAAATTACTGTAGTTGATGATATTAATAATATTGATTCATCCGTTCAAATGAGGGTAATCAAAAAGAGATTATAAAATACTTACAGACCAAATTGCCGTTACTCAAATAAAGGATGGTACACAATATGTTAAAATAAATATGGAAGATGACAGTTTTTCTCCGGCAGTAACGGTAATGCAGAGAGGAATCGAAACTTTATGAAATATTAACGGTGTTGATTTAAATGACAGCAACAGTTGTTGACGATATAATCAAAATCGATATTGATGAAATAAAGAAAGGGATGCAAAATACGTACTTTTTAGAAAGGCGGTAATTTTATGAATAAGGAAACTATTAAAATAAGTGGCATGACCTGTGCCGCATGTGCAAAGCGAATCGAAAAGGTAATCGGTAAGCTTGAAGGCGTTTCACAGGCATCGGTGAACTTTGCGACAGAGAAACTGTCTGTTGAATATGATAATCAAAAGATATCCACTGAAAAAATCAAAGAAGCTATTGAAAAGGTTGGCTACGGGGTTATTGAGGAAGAAAAAATGAAAACGGCTACAATACCTATTGAGGGCATGACTTGTGCCGCATGTGCCAATCGTATTGAAAAGGTATTGGGCAAAATGGAGGGTGTATTACGAGTCTCTGTAAACTTTGCTACAGAAAAAGCAACTGTAGAATATAACCCTCAAATAACCAGGCTTTCTGCAATTAAACAAGTCATTGAAAAAACAGGATATAAAGCCCTGAATATTGAGAAAAAAGCTTCTGTCGATGAGGATAAGCTGCGTAAGGAAAAAGAGATACGAACCCTTTGGAAAAAATTCATCGTGTCTGCAATATTTGCTGCGCCGCTGTTATATCTTGCTATGGTTCCGATGATTTCGTGGCTTCCTTTTCCTATTCCCGGCTTCCTTGAACCTATGCAGTTTCCTTTAATATATGCACTTACCCAAATCGGCCTGGTTGTACCTATAATCATAGCCGGAAACAAATTCTATACTGTAGGTTTTAAAGCGCTGATACAAAGAAGCCCTAACATGGACTCCCTTATAGCAATAGGTACGACGGCAGCAGTTGCATACAGCCTGTATTCAACCTATCAGATATCTGCCGGAAATTTCCACGCAGTTGATGGACTGTATTTCGAAACTGCCGGTGTTATTATTACGTTGATTCTGCTGGGTAAATCACTGGAAGCAGTATCAAAAGGAAAAACATCCGAGGCTATAAAGAAGCTGATGGGGTTGGCACCTAAAACGGCAATTGTAATACAAGACGGAAAAGAAGTGGAAGTTCCCATCGATGAAGTTGAAATCGGTGACGTGATTTTAGTAAAGCCGGGAGAAAAAATTCCTGTGGACGGTGAAGTAATAGACGGACACACAGCGATAGATGAATCGATGCTGACAGGGGAAAGTATACCGGTTGACAAAAAGGCCGGAGATAAAGTTTATGCAGCAAGTATTAATACTAACGGCATGATTCGTTTTAAAGCTACTAAAGTGGGCGATGACACGGCTTTGGCACAAATCGTTAAGCTGGTTGAAGATGCTCAAAGCTCAAAGGCTCCAATTGCACAAATGGCCGACATTGTATCCGGTTATTTCGTTCCTATTGTAGTAGCCATTGCAGTGCTTGCTTTTGCAGGTTGGCTAATTGCAGGCCAGTCATTGGTATTTGCGCTTACAATATTTATTTCAGTACTGGTTATTGCCTGTCCTTGCGCATTGGGCCTTGCTACACCGACTGCATTATGGTCGGAACAGGAAAAGGAGCGGAATACGGGATTCTTATAAAAGGCGGGGAAGCTCTTGAAACCACTCATAAAATCAATACTATTGTGTTTGATAAAACAGGAACTATAACAGAAGGTAAACCGGAGGTAACAGATATTGTTCCTGTGGCCGGCATGACAAGGGAACGTTTGCTTCAAATTGCAGCCTCGGGTGAAAAAGGTTCGGAACACCCTTTGGGTCAAGCAATAGTAAGGGGAGCAGAGAAAGAAAACCTTGAATTTTTAAGAGTGGAAAAATTTGAGGCTATTCCGGGGCATGGTATTGAGAACAATATTGAAGGAATGAACGTACTCATTGGCAACAAAAAATTGATGGATGAAAGAGATATATCACTGGGTGAGCTTACTATTGAGTCCGACAGGCTCGCAGGTGAGGGAAAAACACCAATGTATATCGCAGTGAACAACAAAATTTCAGGCATCATTGCTGTGGCTGACGTTGTTAAGGAAAACAGTGCAAAAGCCATTAAAAAACTTCAATCAATGGGTATAGAAGTTGCTATGATAACAGGCGATAACAGAAAAACTGCCGAGGCGATTGCAAAGCAGGTTGGTATCGACAGAGTACTGGCAGAGGTTTTGCCGCAGGATAAGTCAAATGAGGTCAAAAAGTTGCAGGCGGAAGGTAAAAAAGTAGCGATGGTAGGTGACGGAATCAATGATGCGCCTGCCCTTGCACAGGCCGATATCGGTATTGCAATAGGTTCGGGTACCGATGTGGCTATGGAATCTGCTGATATTGTGCTTATGAAAAGTGATCTAATGGATGTTCCGACAGCGATTCAACTGAGCAAAAGTACAATACGCAATATCAAGGAAAACCTATTCTGGGCTTTTGGTTATAATGTTGCCGGTATTCCGATTGCAGCAGGTGTCCTGTATCTTTTTGGAGGTCCGCTCCTTAATCCGATATTTGCAGCTGCAGCAATGTCACTAAGTTCGGTATCGGTTTTGTCAAATGCTTTAAGATTAAAAAGATTTAAGCCATATAAGTAAGGAGTAGACTTTATAGAAAGGAATGGTTGTTCAATGAAAAGGAAACGCATATTAATTCTTATGTTTCTTATAATGACGTTTGTTTTTGCTTCATGCAGGCAGCTTGATGTAATAGGCAACAAATCCATAACATCATTTAAAGAAGTACTGGATGCAATTCCGGATAAAATATCAGCCAATGAGGTCAATGGGGGCTGGACTTTGATTGCACCGGATAACAGTGCCAGATTCTTTTGGAGTAATGATTTTAGTAAAAGCAAAATATATGATGTAATGATTGAATTTGATGTGAAGCCCTTTATAGATGCGGGTCTCGAAATTGATAAGTTGCCTGAGGGTATGGTTTTCGGGGATAAACTTGTAGTAGGCACCGATTTAAGCTCCGAAAATTTGACTTACGATGGAGAAGTTACTCCACTTGCTTCTTACGAAAAAATTGTAGAGCTCAAACGGGAATCAATCGGTTATCATACAGCTTTGGATCATTTCGGTGTTGATTTGTCCGGAGGAAACATGTTTGAGTGGGCAAAGGACTTGGGAACGAACGATAAGGATATAGTATTTGTATTAAACCCGAAGGTGTTTATCGATGCAGGGGTTGATCCTGAAAAGTCGAGGGGTGGATATTTGCCAAGGTCGAAACCATGGATGCGAACGGTAAGAAAGTGGAAGTGGATAAACTTTTGAAACCGTTTAACTTAAAATAGAATAATTTAAAAAAGGATTGGAGGATTAGGAAATGGAAAGAAAAGTGTTAAAGGTTGAGGGAATGTCCTGTTCACATTGCGAAAATGCTATAAAAAAATCAGTAGGTGCGCTTGATGGCGTTAATGCAGTGACGGTTGACTTGGAAGGTAAAACGGTTACGGTAGAATATGAGAGCTCAAAGGTATCGCTAGATAGGATTAAAAGCGAGATTGAAGATCAGGGATACGATGTTGAATGACTAATATGAGTAAAATGAAATAGCATATGAAGTGCCGGCAGATGAACATGTTTGGTTATCTGCCGGTTTTATGTATGGATTTAAGCTAGGAATTAAAAAGATTTCTGTATTTGAGTGATTTTGATATTTTTTAGCATGTGCCGGATTATATGGCCGACTATTACAAAGAAAAATCATTAGATGCATTTATGTCTTCAAAACGACTAAAAATAACCTGTGTGGAGTTGGGACATGTTTACTTGATATATTGATTTTATTCGTTTTTTCGAATAAAGTATTATTGTGTTAAATTGGTTTTCTTAATGAGGGAGAGAAAACTATGATAGATTATATTACTTCTAAAGAAGCTGGATAGAAAAGGGGAATTTCTGACCGTCGTGTGCAGATTTTATGTGATGAGGGCAGAATACCTGGTGTAAAACGCCACGGATGGTCATGGGCTATACCGGCAGATGCTGAGAAACCTAAGGATGCACGTGATTAAGAAAAAGGAAGTACGAAGGGAGATAACAAATTGGAATTTGCAATTAATATTGATTCTACTGTATGTGCAAAACCTTTTGTAAAGTGGGCTGGAGGAAAAGGACAATTGCTCGACACCTTTAAACAGTATTATCCTTCTACGCTTATTAAGGGCTGTATAAGGCGTTATATAGAGCCTTTTGTAGGTGGTGGAGCAGTTTTGTTTGAAATTTTGCAAAAATATAAAGTTGAAGAAGCTTTTATATTTGATATAAATGAGGATTTAATTAACACCTATGCAGTGATTAAAAATGATGTTGACAATTTGGTAGAATATCTTTCGGATTTAGAGTCCCAATATTTAAGTTTAGATCAAAAATCCCGAAAAGGCATGTATTATGAGATAAGAGACGCATACAACTCACGAACTTTAAAATGCAAGCAGCCAGATGTTGAAAGAGCTGCGCAGTTTATTTTTTTGAATCGTACTTGCTTTAACGGACTTTACCGTGTTAATCGCTCAGGGCATTTCAATGTACCGTCTGGGGATTATAAAAATCCGACTATCTGTGATGAGAATAATTTGAATATTGCAAGTTCTTTGCTTCAAAAGGTTCATATATTTACCGGTGATTATAGAGAATGTGCAAGATATGTTGACAAAGGCAGCTTTGTTTATTTTGATCCTCCGTATCGGCCGCTTAATGTTACATCAAGTTTTACATCTTATAGTAAATTTGATTTTACAGATGAAGATCAGATACAACTGGCGAATTTCTTTTCAGAAATGAATAATACAGGTGCTTTACTTATGCTGAGTAATTCTGATCCTAAAAATGAAAACCCTAATGATGATTTTTTTGATGAGCTGTATAAGGGGTTTTTCATTAACAGAATAAAGGCCAAACGGGCAATTAATTCAAACGGCAGTCGAAGAGGGTTAATCAGTGAACTTCTTGTTACAAACTATGAAGTAAATACTATAGGAGGCATTACATGAAATACACAGATATATTTAAAAGCCGGCTTGGTTGTAATAATACAGATGAAGTGTTTGATTATTTGCTTGTTCATATGAAGGAGACTATTAAGGGATGGGATTTTTTTGTCGCGTGGGAAAAAGTAATGAACAAGGTAGGAAGTGCTGAAGTTATATTAAATATTTTGAACTACCTTGTCGGTAAGGAAAACATAGTGGAAGAATTTAAAATGTTAGTATGCAGATATCCGGAAATAGCAGAAGTTCTTCCAATTTTACTGGCTTTAAGAGAAAAAGCGTTAAGGTCATTGACCCACTTGAAGATAATGTTTTTAATTACAAAGAATATGTGTTTCGGAAAAAGAAGAAATATAGTCCCGATGAAATAGAAATGCTGGCTGAATTTGCTGAAAAAACTGGCCTTCTTGCTATGTTTGAGAAGAAAAACATAAAAAGTGTTGTTGATTATGTAATTGGCGTTGAAGTAGGTCTTGACACCAATGCCAGGAAAAACCGTAGCGGCACAGCTATGGAGATGATAACAGAGCTATTTATTAGAAGAATTTGCTCCATAAATAATTACCGATATCTGACTCAGGCTACCTCGCACAAGATTAAAGCATCTTTCGGATATGATGTTTCTGTAGACAAATCGGAGCGTTCATTTGATTTTGCTATAGACAATGGCCAAAAACTATATCTTGTTGAAACAAATTATTATGGCGGTGGCGGTTCGAAACTAAAGTCAGTAGCTGGAGAATTTTCTACACTGTTTAACTTTATCAAAAAAGAGACACCTGAGCATGGATTTATTTGGATCACAGATGGAAAGGGATGGGAAACTGCTCAGAAGCCTCTAAGAGAGTCGTTTGATAAGGTCGATTATATACTAAATCTTGATATGGTGCAAAAAGGCATTCTTGTGGACATCATATCGCAAGGGTTGTGAAAATTATGGGAAGAAAAGTTAAGTGCTTGTATTGTGGAGAAGAGTATACCAGAACGCAGTATCCTGAACATCTTGAAAAAAGGCATAAAGATGGATATTTGAGGCTTGTCGAGAACATAAAAAACGATATTCTGAATGACTTAAATATAAAAGATACGGCAGCTAACAATGACGTAACTCAAGCGTTTGTCAAAAAGGTCGCAAAAGAGTCAAGGATATATTTCGAAGAGAATGCAAAAGGCTATTTTGTCGGTAAGCCGAATATTAAATTGTGGGAACCTGAGAATTTCAATCTTGAGACATCCACTGTATGGAGCTTTCCTGACAGGGGTAACTGGGCTACGCACAGCGGAAAATACAGGGGCAATTGGTCACCTTTTATTCCGAGGAATGTTATTATGCGCTATACCAAGGAAGGGGAAACTGTGCTCGATCAATTTGTGGGAAGCGGGACAACGATTGTTGAAGCAAAGCTTTTGAAAAGAAAAGGTATAGGTGTTGATATAAACCCTGAGGCAGTAAATTTGACTTCGCGTAATATAAATTTTGAAAAAGAGGATTGCGGAGAGGTAGAGGTACATGTTGGAGATGCCAGGCATCTTGGATTTATCAAAGATGAAAGCATAGATCTTATATGTACTCATCCGCCTTATAGCAATATCATTAAGTATAGCGAAGACATACAGGGGGATCTTTCCCATTATGATATTGATGACTTTTTAGTTGAAATGGAAAAAGTAGCAAAAGAGAGCTACAGGGTTCTGAAAAAAGATAGATTTTGTGCAATTCTTATGGGGGATACCCGGAGAAAAGGTCACATGATTCCTATTGGTTTCAATGTAATGCAGACGTTCTTACGAGCAGGTTTTAAGTTAAAAGAAATTGTGATAAAGGAACAGCATAATTGCAGTTCAACCGGTTACTGGAGGAACCAGAGTATAAAGTATAATTTTTTATTAATAGCACATGAGTATTTATTTATATTCAGGAAATGAGTTTTAAACGAAAAAGGGGTCTATATGGTGGATAGTTTTAATAAATTCTTTAAATCTCTTGTAGAAAGTTCAGGTTTAAACCTTTCGAGGGATTTGAATATTGATGAAGTTAGGTATATAATATCGAAAATTAATGAATATTTTTTTACCAATTATGAGGGAATTGGGTTTACAAATGCTTTAGGGGAAAAATTCGAGTATTTTTCTGAGTTCCATAAATTCTGGGAAAAATATCATTGTGAAGTATTAAATCCCCAGATTGATGAAAGAAAATGTGAAGGGATTGCAGACATACTTCATGATGTTTATATGAAATCAAACAAAGCGGCATTTTACGATTTGTATAATACAGCATTGCTTAAACCTGAAGAGATTTGCAAAGTACGGTACTTTTCTGCAAATCAAGACTTTAGAGGTTCAAGAGATATAGTTAAACTTTTTAAGACTTATAAGGATGATCCTAGCATATTTGATAAATACAATATTAACGATAATCCGGAAGGTTTTTTAAAAAGTATTGGAGTGACATCTCTTTCTCAAAATGATAAAAGAGTAAAATATGCAAAAACAGCCTCGCAAATACTAATTGATTTGAATATTGAGCCATTTGATTTACTAGTCTATTTTAACTATGATATTATGCAAATTCGTGAATTTTTGATAAATAGTAGAGGAGCAGGATTTGGTAACAAGAAAACTGATATGTTTTTACGAGATATGGTAGTTTTAGATGTTTGGAAAGACGCAAAAAACTTCCACGAGGTTAATGTTGCAAGCGATATTAATACTATAAAAGTGGCTTTGCGGACAGGAATATTAAAGACTAAAATACCTTTGGTATCAAGTTTTTTAGATATATTCTGCTATCAGTACAGTTTGATTGATGAAATGAATGCATTAGCATGGAGAAAGGTATGGGAAATTTGGCATCAGAAATATCCTTCTGAATGTATTGAAAGCCCGTGTTTAATAGATTATTTTGTGTATAGGATTATTGGGAAAGAATTTTGCCAAGAAAGTTTATCAATATTTGAATGTGAAACTAAACAGCATAATTTCAAATGGCACTCTTCAAGAAACAGAACATGTCAAGTTTGCTACAAAAATAGAGTTAAAAATAAAGCTTATGTGATTAAAAAAGTTTTGCCCTGTACAGATTGCGAAGGATATTTAGTGATTCAAAACAGTAAGTTTGTTTCCGGAGATAATGCTGTTTTGCCTAATATAAAGGAGTGCCCTTTTGAGTCAGTTTGTAAACCAAAAACTAGTAGTTTTAAGAAATTAAATCCGCCAAAGTCAATAAGTATTTTAGGTCAAACCGGTTGGGAAACTGCAAAAACAAGGACAGTAGAAGGCGGAGGTGGTCTGATGGCTTAAATAGGAAGCATTTTTAAAATTTATTGACAACTAATAATTTAGTAA
>NZ_BAVR01000012.1 GCF_000521465.1 Acetivibrio straminisolvens JCM 21531 | reverse complement strand
CACTTTAAATTAAAATTTCAAAAAGTCCAAGATAAGCTTCCAAAGTCAAAATGAAATAAGCCAAGAAAGCGAAATGTAGAAAATCAAATAAAATGAAATATATTAAAGAAGAGATTGGAGAAAATTCAATCTCTTCTTTATATGTTTGCTTATAGCATTGTTTATTAATCAATATTTCACTTCACCTTCTAAACTTCATATGTCTTCAGCAACTGGGCAATCTCCACATTTTCAAAATTCTCTTTTGCTTCTGCAAGATGGTTTGAAACATCATCCTCAGGCCAGAAATGGGTGAGCAAAAGCTTCGATACTCCGGCTTCCTTTGCAACAATGCCGCACTCTCTTGCCGTAAGATGAGGAACATTCTCACTCTTCTTGTCCTTTGACAACAATCCCGCATCAAGCATCAGGAAATCAGCTCCCCGGGAAAACTCAATTATATTTTGATCCCAAGAGGTGTCCCCGGAGAAAACAAACCTTTTACTTCCGTCATATACCGATACTCCAAAACATTTTACAGGATGCTTCATGCATGCAAAGGAAATCTCCAAATTGCCGAACTTCAGCACCGTATCCTCGGAAATAGGACTTAAATTATACACATCTGCAATATTTAGCCTCTCATACTCTTCGGCAGGCTCCGAAGGAGCATATACTTTGAGAGGCTTAATATCCGCTCCCCTGCCCTTCTTTATTTGAATGGCATATCTTAAAACCATCATATCCGACATATGGTCGCTGTGAAGGTGAGTCAGTATTACAGCATCCAAGTCCTCAACCCTTGCAAACCTTTGAAGATTGCTCAATACACCGTTGCCGCAGTCTATCAATATTTTTATATTTCCCTCAGTAAGAAGATATCCGGAGCAGGCTCCTCCAGCCGCCGGAAACGGACCGTTGTTGCCCAGTATTGTCAGCTTCATAAACCGTACCTCCTATTTGAAGTATAATCCTTTATATCTATTATCCTTACCTTAATTCTCCTTAACCTGCTTTTATCCTTCCTTTTCCTGCTTCTTAATTCGTAATAAATTTCGTTACTTTAAATTTCTCAAGAGCAACAGACAGCGAGTATCCGACAACCGCACAAACACCGCCCTGCACCAAATTCACCGGAAGGTCCCTTAAAGCTGCCGCAAGTCCCATAGTTTCATCAAACAGCCTCATTACATAAAGTTCCGCGACAAAGTATCCCGATATCATAACAATACTTCCGGCTATAGATGCTGCCAATATAGTTACATGATTCTTTTCTTTAAATCTTTTTGACAGTGCATAAACAACCAATCCTGCAACAAACCCTTCAAGACCCTTTACAACAAAGGTGACCGGTGCAAAATGCTGGTATCCCATTGCTATGTCCGCAATAGCCGAGCCTATCGCTCCCGCTAAAAAGCCGCTTTTTCTTCCCAAAAGAACTGCAGCTATTATAATAACCGAGTCTCCAAGATTAAACGGTCCGACTGCCGTAGGTATTTAGTAACATACGTTGCCAAAAAACCAGTGCAATCATCATTCCGTTTATAGCTATCTTTCTAGTCGCATTGGTTCTGCTTGAATTATTCATCAAAATCCCCCAACATAAACTGTATCGATACATTTATTAAGTGTATCCAATTGACAGGGATATTTTATTTATAGGAGATAAATTTGTCAAGGAAAATCCTTATATTTTTTGACATTCATTATTTTGCGGGTAGCTTCGCTATTATCCGTTAAGGAGCGTCAAAACAGGGTATCTGTCTCTTACCTCCAGTTTTGTGATAGTACAGTTGTCCACCCTGAATCTCCACGAGTCTTCAATTTTCATTCCCAATAAATATGCCAGCATAAACCTTATTGTTCCAAGGTGGCTTACTATCAGACAGCCCCCCTCCTTCTTCGAATTAATAATTTCCCGGACAAAAGCAACTACTCTGTCGTAAGTGTCCTTGGCACTTTCTCCATCCTTTATGCGGAAGTTTATCCAGTCCTCAAACCATCTTTTGCAGTCATCAGGATATCTTGAAGAAATCTCTTCAAAGGTCAAATCATCCCATATGCCAAAATTCCTCTCCTTCAAATTGTCCGAGGTTATTATCTCAAGGCCGTAGTTTTCGTTAATTATTTCAGCAGTTTTGACAGTCCTATTAAAAGGGCTGGAATATATTGCATCAACTTTGACAGTTTTTAGCTTGTCCCGAATTGCCTTCGCTTGGCAAATACCGTTACTGTTTAGCTCCACATCAGTCCAGCCAAGATAAGTCCCTCTTTTATTGCTGTCTGTTTCACCATGCCGCACCAAATATAGTTCCAACATCTGTTATCCTCTCCATCCAAGATTGTAAATATACCGTGACTTTATTTAATAAGAAAAGCAAGTATTAAAAAGAAGGCCTGATTGAGCTCGCATACTGCTCCCAATATATCACCCGTAGCTCCTCCCACCTTCTTTGAAAAAACTTACTGTGATAAATGCCGTCACCCAAGTAAGAGCCGCAAAAAGCAACCCCTTTATGCTAAAGACCAAAAGAAAAACAAAAAAGTATATTATACTGCCCTGCAGAATTTCTTTTACACCGCAGCAGTTTATAAAGGATTTGCCCAAGCCTTCCTCCCGGGCATAGACTGAGACACCCGCACCAATCAAAGAGCCGATTCTTCCGCTGCCGGAAAAAGCAAAAGCACGCGTGGAAGGTAAGATAGAGGAATGGAACTTAGCAAAGCATAATCTAAAATAATGATACAAACAACTGCCAGCAGAGCATTTGTACCAATCCTGCTGTCCCTCATAATTTCCAGCATTTTTTCCCGGCTTTTGTTTGAAAATATTCCGTCAAAGGTATCTCCCAATCCATCCAGGTGAATACCGCCCGTCAACACAATATATGCCGCTATCAGCAAAACACTTGTTACACCCGAAGGAAAAAATCTTTTCAAAATGTAAAAAAGTACTGTTATTATTCCCCCTATCACCAAGCCAACAAGCGGAGCAAAAACCAGCCTTTACCATAGTCCTCTTCAGTTGCGTCAAATTCGAAAGGTATGGGAATCCTGGTGAGAAATCCTATCATCAGTATTAACCTTTTTAAATACTTCAAATCCACCACTCCAGAAAATTATTTAATTTTAACGGGAATTCCCGAGACGCAGAAATACACATCGTCAGCATTCTTTGCCAGCATCTGGTTTACTCTTCCGGCTATGTCCTGAAAAATCCTCGAAAGCTTATTCTCCGGCACAATTCCCATTCCTACCTCATTTGTAACTGCAATAAACGTAACATCCAGTGCTTTTACGGCAGAAAGGAGCTTTTCAATCTCACAGGTAACCTCCTGTTCCGCCTCACACTCGGCATTTTCAGGTAATATATTCCAGTCGATGCATTTTTCCAAAATAATATTTGATACCATAAGGGTTATACAGTCAAGCAAAATATATTTTTTGCCGGCACCAACCTCACCAAGTTTTACGTCAAAATCCCTGTATGCTTCAAGGGTTGTCCATCCGGAAGGTCTTTGTTCTCTATGTTTTTTCACCCTTTTTTTCATTTCCTCATCAAAAGGTATCGATGTTGCAATATATAAAACACCATTTTCATTATTGCTCTTTTGAGCCAGCGACTCTGCAAAAGAACTTTTACCGCTCCTTGCACCGCCTGTAACAAGAATAAACTTGCCCATTATCAAAAATCACCTCTTTGTTTAGCTTGTAAAAAAGCACCATGGGAAATACCCTTAAGGTGCTTTAGACTTTACAAAAAATTATGCAATTAGCTTCTTTGATTCACATATATAGGCACCTAAAATACATAGCTAGTAAGCAAAAATGCCAAAAGTCCCAAAACCCCCATCAACAACAGAGTGCTGCCTGCTGCAATGTACATTAGAGTAATGGTCTGGGAAATAGCTTTAATATCCAGCTCATTTACGTCATCGCCGATTGCAGGCTTTTCAACAATATCACCCAAATACTGCACTTCCGTACCAAGTCTTATCCCAAGGCTCCTGCCACTGCAGCCTCAGGATAACCGGTATTCGGGCTGACATGTTTTTTTCTGTCCCTAATCATAATGGAATAACTGTTTTTATATTCTTTTCCCGTTATAAGGCACCAAAAACTATTAATATCCCTGCGAGTCTTGCCGGTATATAGTTCACTATGTCATCAAGCTTTGCCGTTGCCCATCCGAAATTCTTGTATGTATCGTTTTTATAACCCACCACCTGGTCTAAAATGTTGATGGTTTTATAAACATAAACCACCGTAGCACCTAAACCAAAAAAGGAAGCCAAAAAAGCATAAAAAATTGGAGATATTACCCTATCTGCCATACTTTCAGCCATTGACTCCACCGAACCTTTTATTATTTCCTTTTCATCAAGATTTTCCGTTTTTCTTCCCACTGCAGCAGCAAGCATATTTCTAGCCTTGAATATATCCCTCTCCTTTAACGCATCGAATACCTTGTAGCCTTCAGTTGCAACAGTTTTCAACGCAAAAGCCGAGTATGTAAAATAGACATTTATAACGTGGAACAGTATAGGGTGTACAAGCAACGATAATTTCAAAATCCCGGCAACAACGGTAACAACAACGCCTGCCATTATTATAATAAAAGCCGTTCCTGCAACCCTTTCATTTCTGTACAGCCTCTTGGTATTGCGAACAACATCCTCACCCAAGGCATTTACCTTCTCGGCCGATGATGCATTGATAATATTGCGCATTATATTTTCAATATTTTTTCCAAGCCATTCGATAAATTTTACAGGATGAGGCATCCATTTCGGGTAGCCTATAAAAAAATCCAAAACAAATGCAATAAAAATATCCAAAAGCAAATACAGAATCATTGCCTTTCCCCCTATACTTTCGTTTATATTTGACAAAGCCAAAACCCATATTTTGAACTGAAAACTGCAAAATACACTTAAAAATACACTTATTATATCTTATGATTCAAAACAACCGCAAAGAACATACTTAATTTAAGGTACGAAGTCTCAAAAAACATTAGAACAGCCAATTCACATAGTTCATTATATATATTTTTATCCAATTGTGCAAGTATTGCCTTTTATGCACAAATTCACTGCCGGTGTTTATTTTATCTCTTCCAGCAAACGAATCAGAAATCTCCAGATTCTTTCCACCGATGAAATGCTAAGACGTTCTTTTTCCGTATGAATATCATACAAATTGGGCCCAAAACTAATCATATCGGTATCAGGCAAAATCTTTTTCAACACACCGCACTCAAGCCCGGCATGAACTGCATTTATTTTAGCTTTTTTGCCAAACAACTCTTCAAAAACTCTAACTGCCTTTTTCCTTATTTCAGATTTGTCATCATATTGCCATGCCGGATAAGAGTTGCTTTCTTTTGCCGTACCGTTCGTCCTTTTTGCAATTAACGCCACCCGGTTTAATAGTTCCCTTAGAGAACTTTCCGATGAAGAACGAAGGGATATTGTAACAACCAGCTCTCCTTCTTTCTCTTCCACGATAGCATTGTTGACACTTGTCTGCACCAGACCATCGATATCCTTTGACATATACTGCACACCGTCAGGGGTCATCATCAGAAAATCAATGATATTCTCGGATAATTGCTTCAAGAAAACTTCCTCTACCCCAACTTCCTTTACGGTAACAGTCAGTCCGCTGTCCTCCACCCTGTATTCTTCTTTCAATTCTTTTGCCAATGACTCTATCTCCCGTACTGTACCGTTCAAATCTTCTGCCCAAACAACCGCTTCCGCTTCCTTCGGAATTGCATTGTGTTTGGTTCCGCCTGTGATTTTTGCCAAAGTAATTTTGTCGCTGCATTTATCCAAAATCCGTGCCAAAAGTTTAATTGCATTTGCTCTCTGTTTTATAATTTCCATTCCGGAGTGACCGCCTTTAAGACCCGAAACTTTTATTTCCAATCCTGTGCCGATTCTCTTTTCTTTTTTTAGCGGGAAGGTAACAATTTGGTTTGCGCCGCCGGCACAACTAACTAGAAAAACTCCTTCTTCATCAGAATCAATATTAAGCAGTATCTTTCCCCTTAAATGCTCACCGGTTAAAGCCATTGCCCCATCCATGCCTGTTTCTTCTCTCGTTGTAACCAAAAGCTCAATAGCCGGATGTTTCAAATCATCGGAATCTAAAATTGCCAAACCGTAAGCAACGGCAATACCGTCGTCTCCTCCAAGAGTTGTATTGTTTGCCCGCAAAATATCCCCTTCCACAATCATCTCAATAGGGTCTGTTTCAAAATTATGAGTAGAACCTTCCCCTTTAATGCAAACCATGTCACTATGCCCTTGTATAATGACAACGGGTGCATTTTCATATCCCAAAGTTGCAGGCTTTTTGATGATTACGTTATAAAGCTCGTCTTGATAGACTTCCAAATTTCTTTCTTTCGCAAAATTCACCAAAAAATCGCTTATTCTTTTTTCATTCCCGGAACACCTCGGAATCCGGTTAATCTCATAAAACCAATGAAATACTTTACGCGGTTCAATTGTATGAATTGTCGACATATGCTCTCACCATCTTTTCAAATATTATTTTATTATTATACATATTATAAATCATTTAAATTTTAAAGTAGTATCTCCTACATTCATTTTTTATACTCTTATTCATTTTTTAAACTTTTCATATAAAGCCGGCAAATTCCTTCCAAATAATATCAACAAAAAAACATGAGTTGTTTTGTATACATAAAGCAGTTAAAACTTCAATTTTATGATATAATATCTTTAAGATATAATTATAAATCAAACTTTTATATTATATCGGCTGAGTTTTTTTAGAGGGAGGAAAATTGGAAATGAAAAAAATTATCGGTTTGTTATTGTCTGCCATACTGGCAACTAACTTTGTCCTATCTTTGGCACAATCAAAAGCAGCCAACCTCGAACAGCAGCATATCTACATCAACGAACTTATGGCATCAAACAAAAGTACCGTACGCGACGGCGATCTAGATGACCCTAAACACGGGGCATCAGGAGGTGCCTATTCCGATTGGATCGAACTGTATAATGCTTCGAATGAACCTGTGGATTTAACCGGCTGCAGCATTTCGGACGATGGGGCAACATGGGTTTTCCCTCAAGGAAGTATCCCTCCAAAAGGCTACCTTGTAATCTGGGCTTCGGACAAGGATAAAGTGACAAGTGACGGGCAACTGCATACAAACTTTAAACTTAGTGCAGATGGAGAAAGAGTAGTATTGAAATCACCCGATGGCAGTGTTATTGATTCTGTCACATATGGAAGGCTGGCTGATGATGAGTCATACGGCAGAAATCCGGACGGTTCGGATGAATTTACGATATTTTCTAAAGCCACCCCAAACGCAAGCAATAACAATTCGCATGCAATTGTTCTTGAACCTGTTTTTTCCCACCAAGCCGGTTTTTACACCGAGGAATTTGAATTGGAACTCTCTGCAAATCAAGAAAATACTAAAATTTATTACACTCTTGACGGCTCCGATCCAAAACCCGGAGAGTCCGGTACCTTTGAATATTCCGGAAAGATAAAAATAAAAAGCAGAGCCGGAGAGCCAAATGTATTATCCATGATTAACACAGGAGATTACTATTGGAATCCTCCTTTAGGAGAAGTATTTAAGTGTACGGTGGTAAAAGCTGCTGCTGTAAGGACTGACGGACAAGCAAGCCGAACTGTTACCCGTTCCTATTTTGTAGATTCCGATATGATGACCAGATACAGTCTTCCTGTCATCTCAATTGTAACCGACAAAGCAAACCTGTTTGACAAGGATACCGGAATATATTTAAACAGCAATAAAAGCGGAGCTGACTGGGAAAGACCTGCTCATATAGAATTTTTCGAAAATAACGGAACTCCCGGTTTTTCACATTATTGCGGTATAAGGCTTCATGGGGGAGGTTCAAAGGGATTTGCTCAAAAAAGTCTTCGAATATACGCAGACAGGGGCTACGATTATAAAGAAAAAATCAGCTATGATATATTCCCCGGACTTAAAGACAAAGTGACCGGAAAAAGTATAACCGATTTTAAACGCCTTATTTTGCGAAATTCGGGCAATGACTGGTCAAACAGCATGTTCAGGGATGCACTGATGCACAAACTTGTGTCTCATCTAAATCTCGACACACAAGCGTACAGGCCTTCAGTAGTATTTATCAACGGTGAATACTGGGGAATACACAACATCCGTGAACGGTATGACAACATATATTTTGCATCCCATTACAATCTGGACAAAGATAATGTCGTACTCCTTGAAGTTACCTATCTCGGAACTATTGTTGCAAACGAAGGAACCGATGAGGATGTGCAAGCTTATACAAATGAAATAATTGATTTTCTTAAATCAAACGATATTACCCAAAAAGATAATTATGAGTACATAAAGACAAAAATGGATGTGGACAATTTTATTGATTACAACGTTGCAAATATTTACTTTGCCAATAATGACTGGCCGCAAAATAATGTTACCATGTGGAAATACAAGACCAAGGATGGTTTATACCACCCGGAGGCACCCTACGGTCAAGACGGCAGATGGAGATGGATAATAAAAGATACGGATTTTGGATTTGGCGGTCCGTTTATGGGCTCTTCCGGCGTTTCCCACAATACACTCAATCATGCCTCTGAGAACACCCAAAACGAATGGGCGGTATTTCTATTTAAAAAGCTGCTGGAGAATTCCGAATTCAGAAATGCGTTTATCAATAGAATGGCCGATTATCTTAACACCTGCTTCGACCCTGAATTAGTAACCAATACAATAGATGAAATGAAAGATGCCATAGCGTCTTCAATACCGGAACACAATGCCCGCTGGCAGGCCATTTCAGACTGGGACGGCGAGATTGAGTTAATGCGAACTTTTGCAAAAAGACGTCCTGACTATGTGACAGAGCACATAATTAGCAAATTCAGAAGATTTGGTGTGACAGGTACTTATTCCGTTAAACTGGAAACAGATAGTTCAATGGGCTTTATCAGGATTAACTCCATTGACCTCAAGTCCACAACCCGCGGAGTAAACAATCCTGAGGCATGGACAGGCAAATATTTCAAAGGAGTGCCTTTAACTATTAAGGCTATTCCTAAAGAGGGATACGTCTTTGAACGGTGGGAAGGAACCGATGAAGCATCCGATACGTTGGTATTAACGCCAACGAAAGACATTAGCTTAAAAGCGGTGTTTAAGAAAGCCAGCAGTACAGAATGTAAAATCTCGGGGTATGTAAAACCGGATTTATTCTCAAAGGCTGACGATATAAAAGCAGATTTCAAGGTGGAAGTTTTGGGTCTCAATGTGTCGGCATTGACGGATAAAGACGGATATTTCGAATTAACCGTCCCCGAAAGCAATACAGGATATGTTTTTAAAATAAGCAAAACCAATTATCTTTCCAGGGAAATTAAAAAAGATACCGTTTTAAATGATATGGCTTTATCTTCAAAGGAATCACCGTTGATTTTATGGGCCGGAGATGTTGAGATAGACGGTATTTCCGATGGTGCTATAAATTTGATAGACATAATGGAAGTGGCAAAAGCATTCAACACCACTCCCGCTGATGAAAAATACAAAGCGGATATGGACTTTAACAAAAATAACGCAATTAACATGGAGGATATTGTGATTATAGCAAAGCATTTTAGCGCCACATCCGATGACTACGAATAAGCAGAGCAAAAAACAAGGGGCATGCTGCACAATCGTTCAAAAACCGCAGTGCAATGCCCCTTCTTCTATTCTATGTTTTATTCCAGTTCGAATGCGCCGGTATACAATTGATAGTATTGACCCTTTTGGGCTATTAGCTCTTCATGGTTTCCCCGCTCAATGATGCGTCCATGATCCAATACTATGATAACATCAGCGTTTTTAACCGTGGACAGACGGTGAGCAATTACAAATACCGTTCTTCCCTCCATCAAGGCATCCATACCCCGCTGGACAATGGCTTCGGTTCTTGTATCAATAGAAGATGTTGCTTCATCCAAAATCATAACCGGAGGGTCTGCAACCGCCACCCGGGCAATAGAAATCAACTGCCTCTGTCCCTGGGACAGGTTTGCCCCATTTTCAGTAAGCATTGTCCGATAACCGTCAGGCAAACGTCGAATAAAATCGTCGGCACCGGCAAGTTTTGCAGCCGCAATACACTCTTCATCAGTGGCATCCAGTTTGCCGTAGCGGATATTATCCATTACGGTACCGGTAAAGAGGTTGGTATCCTGAAGTACTATACCAATGGCACGGCGAAGATCCGATTTTTTGATTTTGGTTATATTAATACCGTCATAACGTATTTTACCGTCGGCAATATCATAAAAACGATTGAGTAAGTTTGTAATTGTAGTCTTACCGGCACCGGTAGCTCCTACAA
The DNA here is from genome assembly GCF_000521465.1 of Acetivibrio straminisolvens JCM 21531. Classification (GTDB taxonomy): domain Bacteria; phylum Bacillota; class Clostridia; order Acetivibrionales; family Acetivibrionaceae; genus Hungateiclostridium; species Hungateiclostridium straminisolvens. The sequence continues at coordinate 63,048 of NZ_BAVR01000012.1, read as the reverse complement.
ATGCCACTTTTTGTCCCGGCTTTGCATAAAGGCTGATATCATGTAAAACAGGTTTTTCGGGTTCATATTCGAAATCGACATTAAACAATCTCACATCCCCGGTAAGCTTCGTATATGTCACAGAACCGTCGCTGCTGTGGGGGTGCTTCCAAGCCCAAATTCCCGTTCTCTTTTCACATTCAACCAACTGGCCGTTTTCCTCTCGGACATTTACCAAGGTAACATATCCTTCATCCCGTTCCGATTCCTCATCAATCAACTCATAGATTCTCTGCGCGCCGGCAAGCCCCATAACAACGGCATTTATCTGTTGAGACACTTGATTGATATTGCCGACAAACTGTTTTGTCATGTTAAGGAAGGGAACAACGATGCTGATTCCCATGGCAAGCCCGGAAACACTCAAATTCGGCACATCGGCAACCAATAAAATACCGCCGGTAATGGCAACAAAAACATACAATACATTCCCGATGTTATTTAAAATGGGGGCTAAGATATTGGCATAACGATTGGCTTTCCTTGCATCGTCAAACAAATCTTCGTTTATCCTGTCAAAATCCGCTTTGCTCTCATTTTCGTGGCAGAATACTTTTATTACCTTTTGTCCGTTCATCATTTCTTCTACAAAGCCTTCCATGCGGCCAAGAGTCTTCTGCTGTTTGATGAAGTATCTGGCAGAACCTCCTCCCACCCTTTTTGTGACAAAGAACATTGCGATTACACCTATCAATACAACAAAAGTCAGCCACAAGCAAAAATAAACCATGATAGAAAATACAGTGAGAACTGCAATACCCGACATTAAAAGCTGCGGGAAGCTTTGGGAAATCATTTGCCGTAAAGTGTCAATATCATTGGTGTAAACACTCATGATATCGCCATGATTGTGAGTATCCACATACTTAATTGGAAGGGTTTGCATCTTGGCAAACATTTTTACGCGGAATTTTTTCAATGTTCCCTGAGTGATAATTGCCATCAACTGGTTGAATGCAATACCGCTAATAATTGATAACACATAAAGCGTTACCAATATAGCCACAAAGGATAGTATTTTTCCTTCTACTGCATTCCAGTCCCCGGTTTGCCAACTGCCTTCTATAATAGCAATAACATTTTGCATGAATATAGCAGGAATAGAGCTGATGGTTGCATTGAACAATACAAATACAATAGCAAGCGGAAACAGCACCGGATAAAACTCAAAATATTTTGAACAAGCGGACAACAATCGATTTTTTATTTTTATTATTACTGGTTTTCACTTTATGCACCTGCCTTATTTTGAGAAACATATATTTCTCTGTAGATTGTGTTTTCGGCCAGTAGTTGTTCATGGGTCCCGATTCCGTTTACGGTACCCCCATCCATCACTATAATTCTATCTGCATCTTCAACAGAAGCTGTTCTCTGGGCGATAATTATCTTGGTTGTCTTAGGCATATATTCCTTAAGGGCCTTTCGTATTTTTGCATCGGTCTTGGTATCCACTGCGCTGGTGGAATCATCCAAAATCAGTATTTTGGGCTTTTTAAGCAATGCCCTTGCAATACAGAGCCTTTGCCTCTGTCCCCCGGACACATTGGTTCCCCCCTGCTCAATATAGGTGTCATACCCTTTTGGAAATTGACTGATAAATTCATGGGCGCAGGCGAGTTTACACACCTCTACCAATTCTTCATCTGTGGCATCTTTATTTCCCCAACGAAGATTTTCCTTGATGGTTCCGGAAAACAAAACATTCTTCTGCAGCACGACGGCAACCTGATTGCGCAGGCTATCCAAATCATAGTTTCTTACATCTACGCCGCCCACTTTTACAACCCCTTCGGTTGCATCATAGAGACGGGGAATCAATTGAACAAGGGATGTTTTTGAAGCTCCTGTACCGCCGATAATTCCAATAGTCTCTCCGGATTTTATTTGCAAATTTATATTTGCCAATGCCATTCTTTCTGCCTTTTCGGAATATTTGAAACTTACATTCTCAAATGAAATCGAGCCGTCCTTTACCGTATAAACGGGGTTTTTTGGATTTGTTAATGTTCTCTTTTCGTTAATTACTTCGACAATACGCTTGGCAGACTCGCTGGCCATGGTAATCATTACAAATACCATGGAAAGCATCATGAGACTGCTAAGAATCATAAAATTGTATGTCAATATGGCTGAAAACTGCCCGATATCAAAATCCAATCCCCGGCTGGTAATAATCGTATAGGAACCGAAGGACAAAACGAAGATCATAACCACATACATGCAAAACTGCATCAAAGGTCCGTTAAAAGCCAAAATACGTTCCGCCTTGGTAAAGTCTGCACGTACATCTTCCGCCGCCAAATCAAATTTCTTTTGCTCGTAATCTTCACGTACAAAGGATTTTACAACACGCATACCTTTAATGTTTTCTTGGATGGAGCGGTTTAAAGCGTCATATTTTTTGAATACCTTCCTGAACAACGGCAGTGCTTTGTAAATTATAATGCTAAGTCCAACCGCAAGAAGCGGGTCGACAACCAGGAAAATCCACGCCATGCGTCCTCCCATTACGAAGGCCATCACAAATGCAAAGGTCAGCATCAAAGGAGCGCGAACCGCCACTCGAATCAGCAACATATACGCATGCTGTACATTGGTAACATCGGTAGTCATACGGGTAATCAGCGATGAGGTCATAAACTTATCTATATTTTCAAAAGAATAATTCTGAATGCTATAAAACATATCTTTTCTCAAATTCTTCGCAAACCCGCAAGCCGCAGTAGCAGAGGTTGAACCTGCAATCGCACCGAACATTAATGACAGAAACGCCATGACAATTAAGACAACACCGTAGTTAATGATTGTACTCAATTCACATCCGCTTTTAATTTTATTAACCAAATTTGCAGTAACAAACGGAATTATACATTCGATTACTACCTCCAGACTTATCAGTATCGGGGTTATAATTGACAGTTTTTTGTACTCCCGAATACTTCGAGCCAGGTCTTTAATCATATTACATCAATCCCTCCATTAAAAAATGAGTATTGTCTATCAACGAAGTTGCCGTGATAAACACTACTCGTTTTTTGCATTCAAAATAAATAATTTATATAAATTATCAAATCGATTTTTCAAAATATTCTTTACACCAACAATTATATTTTTATACTTTCCAATTTTCCGCAGACTTCAACTTCCAAACCGCGGCAAAATATATGTAGTTATGTACCGCGAAACTATTACAGTTGACAAATATTATTAGAATATATTATCAAACTGCATCGGTATTGTCAAATGGAAATTATCCAAAAATTAAACTCCAGATATGTTCTTGTCTTTAATGGCCGAAGCTTTTTATTTTCCATCCTGTCTGCGGAGTTTCGAAAATCATGTTACAATCCCAATGCTGCTTTCCGCTGTGAATTATTTCATCTTTTTTATATTGAAGATCCATCATCACTCTAAAAATTTTACTGTTTTTATCAGGCTCTTCAATCAGCTCAACATCCAATAGTTTTGCAGATTTCAGATTATCAAAGGTTGAACGCCCAACGATACCGCCACCAGTCAAAGGTAATATTATCCCCTCATTAAACAATTCGCTGTTTGCCATATTTACTGTCAAATTGTCCAGCAGAGTATCTTTCGAGATACAATGTTTTGCCAACTCGGTATCCTTTTTATTAAGTGCCGTAAAATATTCTTCAATAACCTGCTCCGGTGTGAGTTTGCTAAGTCTTGTTTCAATATCGTCAGGGAGAATCATATTCGAAAGCCATTCGTTAAATGTTTTCCCTGCCACTTTTTCAAAGCTGTTTCCTTTAAGGCTGCAGGCGTTAAAAGTACTGTGCCGCCCGGCGCTGATAAATGCACCTATTATTTTGCCCCTGCTTTTTACAACAATGCCCCTGCAATTCTGTATCGGATAAAACTCTTTAGGCATACTTTCATAAATCCTGTATATTTCAACCTCAATGTCGGACGTATTGGAGTATTCACTCATGTCAAGGCCGATATCCTTTGAAAGTTCATTGTTGTAAGCAAAATAGTATGCGTTTGGATTAAATCCGGACAGCGTTTTAATGTTGTTGAGCTTGTTATCCATGGCGCTAATTTGATAATCAAGGGTCCATCCGTATTTTTTAAACAGCTCTACCGCATCGTCATTATCTATGTAGAGGTTAATGTTTGTATTCTCAAGGAAGGAATCTATATAACGCGCAAAATCCGTACTTACTTCGTAAAGGCCTTCGTCTTTTACAATATAGGCTTTATTATACAAGGTATCGTAGTAAAGTTTATAGCTATATTCGCCTGTGTCGTTAGACAATTTTAGCACATATTGATTGGTATGATTGTTTTCCAAATCATCCTCTGTTGAAGGTGTTAGACTGTTTCGCAGTGTTGAATCAATATATGCTAATATTTTTGAATCGTCTGTCACAAACTTGCCTGCGGACTTAAAACCCATATTGTCGGAAAGAAATTCAATTTGCACCCTTGTACCTTCAGGGCTTTGTACCAATTTTTCTTCGTTTTCTTCCGGCCGAACAGACTCACCCGGCTTAGGATTTGAAGCCAGTGCAATTCCTACTGCAATCACAGTTACCACCGAGGCAGCAATTACCCAGAAGGGAAATTTTTTGTAGTTTAACACATTTTTAATCCTTCCTTTTACATTTCCCTCTCCAAAAGCCAGAGCACTGCCGTTTAAGATGTGTCTTCCGGCAGCAAGCGACAACAATGAATTGGCATAGGGCTTTCTAATATTCTCTCCCATTTCTTTCAGCACTTTTTCGTCACAGGATAATTCCATATCCGTACTCATTAACATAAACGCAATCCACACAAGGGGATTAAACCAATGTACGGATAAGATTAGAAAAGCCAATATTTTTATTATGTGGTCTCTTCGATTGATGTGGGTTTGTTCATGTATCAAAATATAGCTTCTTTCTGCGTCGTCAAGCCCGAAAGGCAAATATATTTTGGGTTTTATTATTCCCAGCACAAAGGGTGTCTTTAAATTCTTTACATGATAGATGTTCTTATCTATTAACTGTGCACTTTTAAGCTGCCTTTTTAACTTTAAAAACGATGCTAGACTATAAATAAGCAATGCCATTACTCCCAAAAGCCAAATGTATGTTCCTATCGCTATGTAATTTTGCAATCGATTTATACTTGTTTCAAAAACGGGAACAATAGCAGACTTGCCAGAAGGCGGTTCATTTACAAGTGAATTTACTGCATCTTGCGAGCTAGTAACCTGGGGACTTTGGTAATAGATTACTTCATAGCGAACCGGGACAATATTCGTTCTCCAGGGTAAAAGGCTGAATGTACTTTCAAAGGAAAACGGAATCACAAGGCGAAAAGCTACAACACCCCATAAGGCATAAGATATGACCTTTGGGGCTTTTTTCAATAATAGTCTTACAATTATCACGCAAAGGATTACATAACTTGCGGTAAGGCTCATCTTTAAAACAGTAAGAAACAATTCAGTCATTTTTACGCCTCCTTGTGCTCATCAATCAGCCTTTTTAGCTCTTCAGCCTGTTGTTTGCTGATTTTTTACCGCTGATAAATGCTGTCAGAAACTTCGGCAAGGAGCCTCCAAAAGTATCTTCAACAAAAAGCACACTTTGCTTGGCGTAATATTCATCCTTTGTAATTAGAGATGTAACCATAGCATCTTTATTTTGAAAAATGCCCTTTTCACATAATTTTTTGAGCACTGTGTATGTTGTGGACTTCTTCCAGTTCATTTCTTTTTCACACAGCTTTACAAGTTCGCCGGAGCCAATCGGCTCATTCTGCCAAATTAATTCTGCAAACTTTTTTTCACTTTCTGCAAGTTTATATTCCTTCATGTTAATCCTCCTTGGTCTATTTATTATAGACTTCATATTATTAGTCTATAGCAAATAGACCAAATAGTCAAGGATATTAAAAATAAGATTTTGATAATTTTTTTGATTAAATTTTACTTTATAAGTTGATTTATAGCTGCCGACAAGCGCTTTATTCCTTCTTCTATCTTTTCTTCAGTAGAATTTGTGTAATTTAGCCTCATTGTATTTATTCCTTTTTTGGTAATATAGAATGGGTCACCCGGAACAAAGGCAACATTCTGCTTTGACGCTATGTCGAATAATTCTAATGCCGAAAATCCTTCAGGCAAAGTTGCCCATAAAAACATTCCGCCTTCCGGCTTTGTGCTTTTAACCTCTTTAGGAAAATACTTTTCAATCATTGAAACCATACAATTTCTCTGTTCCCTGTATAACTCCGTAATCTTTTTAATATGATTGTCAATATCGTTATCAACCAGATACTGATAAACAATCCTCTGAGAGAAATAGTTTGTGTGCAAATCCGAAGCTTGCTTTGCAATTATCAGCTTCTCCATTATTTCACGTTTGGCACATATCCAGCCAAGGCGCATTCCCGGGGCTACGATTTTCGAAAAAGAGCCTAAAAGAATAACATTATCGCCCAGATAAGTCTTCATTGGCGGTACATGTTCTCCTATAAATCTTAGCTCTCCATACGGGTCATCTTCAACAAAAATTGTATCGGTATTTTTCAATATGTTGGCTACGCCCTCTCTATTTTGTGCCGTATATGTAATTCCGGAGGGATTTTGAAAATTCGGAACAGCGTAGAACAACTTGGGATTACACTTATTCAAAACCTCTTTCAATGAATTTATGTCAACTCCATCATCGCGCAACGGAACAGTATGAAATTTAGGTTCAAAAATTGAAAGGGCTTGAATGGCGCCCAGGTATCCGGGCTCTTCCAAAATAATATCATCATTCTTATTTAGAAGGACTTTCCCAATCAAATCAAGTCCTTGTTGCGAGCCGCTAGTGATTAAGATTTCGTACGGGTCAATAATTATGCCTTTTTTCTTTAAATATCTTTCGGCAATATATTGTCTAAGGGGCAAATACCCCTCTGTAGTGCTATATTGAAGTACACTACTGCCATCATCATTTAAAACCTTTTGAGTAGCTTCCTGAACTGCTTCAACCGGAAATGAGGCAGGATTGGGAAGGCCACCTGCAAAGGATATTACTTCTGGATTGACAGTTGCTTTAAGAATCTCCCTTATAAAAGATTTGTGAACATTATTCATCCTATCTGCAAATTGAATATTCATCATTACTACACCTCACTTCAAAAGTTAATTTTCCAAATGTTATCACAATATAACTTAAATGTAAACTAGTTTTTACTTTTATATTTTAAATCGCAATGTAGGAAATGTTTCTAAAGCAAGGCTTTTCTTCTTCTGCCGATATTAACAAAAGCTGGGGAAGAGTACTTAGACGGTAAGGATGTCTTTATACTGACCCGAGGCTTAAAGGGAAACCCGCTTTCAAAGTCCGACAGATTTGGTGACACTCGTGTCAAATTCGGTGAGAAGTACGTAAAAAGCATCGCAAGGCTTCACAAGGCACTTAAAGCTATAGAAAAAGACATTTCACCGGATGAAGTAGATTTATATAAAAACGTCATCGACTGGGCCTGCCAGCTGTCAAGAAACAGAACATTCAGTGGAACATGGGGATTGATGACAGTTTTTTTGACGATTATATCGAAAACTTCGGAATTTTATTTGTATTGCCTTTTTTGAAAGCAATGACATGTACAAAGAGCTGGCAAAAACAACTCGCAAAATGCTTAAGTTTATAATTGAAAATAAAGAAAAAATAGCAAATGTTTTTAAGAAATCTTTTGATTAAGCTTCTTTCCCTAAATTGTTTTAAATCTGTAGCACTAAAAGCGCGGACTATTTTAAGCCCGCCTTGGCTCTATCATTAACTTCCGGCTAAGGCGGGCTTCTTTTACACATTTGATTTCAATTACTTGTTTTTGCTTACCCATTGAAGTACAGGTTCAAGATTTTCCTCTCTCACACCATCAAAACCGTTTTCAATGTTTGAAATAGCTTCTTCAATTTTCGCATCTTTGTCTTTTCGGCTTTTTAGCATCTTTAAAAACATGGACAGCAAGATTTTATCCATACCCTGAAGCTCTTTTAAAGGCAAACATCCGCCGCGCAAATAAAAAAACGGTATTCCTTTTATCTTGTTCCTTGCAATAACTGTTTCTTCATCAGGTTCAGCGTTTCGTGCGGTACCTGATGCACAAACAGCCTTAATATTATGCTTTTTCACTTTGCCAAGTCCCTGTATCTTGCCGGCTTTTATCCAACCAAGAAATATGATTTCTTCATCTTTGATATCTTTAGGAAGCTCCTTTACCCGATAGGCTTTGAGCTTTGTCTTTTGGGCAAGCATATCGGCATATTTCTTGGTAAAACCCGTTTTAGACTCATAAACTATTATCATTTTGTCCAGTACCCCCTTAACTCCGACATAGCTGTTTTACGTCGCGTACCAAGCATTAGATTTGTCACTTCTATGTTATTATAGCACATGGTTCAATAGAATAGTTTTCATTTTTTGTATTTTTTGCAACTGTTCTGAATTTAATACATCACCATTCAATCTTTTATACCGGTATTAGTTTTTATGAGTCATTAGTCAGTTGGCCTTTAAATACTTCGAAATATCCAAATTTATTTCTTTAACACCTTCCGCCACCAACCGGGCAATCTGCAAAGCTCCCTTTTCCGTAAAGTGCGTATAATCCGTATTATTCACAGATACCATAAAGAGCTTGTATGTTTCATTATAACCTATCGAAGTGTAGTAATTTAAGCTCTTTGTCATTAAGTCTATAAGCTTTACATTCTTTTCTGCCGCTACTTGTTTCATAGCTGTGCAATAATCCGGGAAATCATTGACAAAGACATTGTTTTTATAATTAAGTCTTCCTACAGGAGTTATCAATACCGGTATGGCTCCTTTTTGACGTGCTCCGTCTACATATTTTGCAAGATACTCTTTATATGTCGTATATGGAGCAGCATATCGATCGGGATTACTTATGGTTGCATCATTATGTCCAAACTGAATAAGCAAATAGTCCCCTGGTTTTATCTCATTTAAAATACTGTCCAATCTTCCTTCATCCACAAAACTTTTGGAACTTCTTCCTGCAATTGCCCTATTGGCAATAACAACGTTTGAAGTAAAGTATTGGCCTAAAAACTGCCCCCATCCGGCTTGCGGTGCATATGATGCTCCATATGACTGTGCTGTGGAATCGCTGGCTATGTAAATTGTAATTTTATCTTCAGATACCGGCTGAAAAGCACTTGACAAAAATACTTTAAGATAGTCAACATTTGGGCCGCCATCGGATGCAATAGCTGTTGCCCTGATAACGTTATTTCCTTGATTAAGTTCTGCCACTACACCAGCTTCGCTCCAAGATGTCCATGCTCCTGTGGAAATAAAGTCCATGCTCGGCTTAACGATATTGCCGTTAACCGTTATTTGCATGGGTCTATTGACAGTAGTTCCGTTCGCATACCTAAATATAAGAGCATATGAGCCTGATGATGGCGCATTAACATTCCACTCAATATAGCCCCCAACTTCATTGTGATAATTCACATACGAGCTTCCCGTATATCCTGCATTGACAGTTTCCAGAATGGCATTGTATATTACCGCATCCTCAGCCTGATATATTACCGGCTCATTTTTTTGCTTTTGCACCGGAAACTCGTTAATAGCTTTTAATATAAATCTTTTCAGCAGTTGATAGTCCGTTGAATCTATTGTGCCGTTTCCGTTTACGTCAGCCGCTTTAGCACCGTTTTCGTTCGGAAAAGAGTCTATTTGCTTTAATAAATATCTTTTCACCCATGCACAGTCTGTGGACTCCACAGTTCCATTTCCGTTAACATCACCATAAACAAAGCTGCTTGGAGTGGGCGTAGGAGTTGGTGCGGGCGTACTTATAGGAGTTGCAACAGGTGCTTTTAAAAGATCTGACAATTCCTCGGCTACAATACGCGCAAGCTGTGTCGCTCCTGCACGGTTCGGATGCAAGGTATCATCCGGCATATACAGCGCAAGTGTTGCCTGTGGCCCTATTGATGTGAAATACGCGGAACTTAAGACATTAAGGTCCACCAATCGAACACCTTGTTCTCTGGCCACTTCTATAGTAGCCCTTCTATACCATCTGTTTTGGGAATCATGTACATTTGATGAATTAAAGTCGGTCGCCCTGCCTTGCGGTGTTGACAATACCACAGTTGCACCGGTAGCTTTGGCCTTTACCACCATGTCGGTCATAATTTCTTTGAATTGTGCTTCGGTTGTTGAGTTTTTGGAATTGGTATCATTTATGCCTAGTTGCAATATGAATATGTCGCCGGGCTTAAGATATTTCATTATCGCTTCAAATTGACCGTCATCTCGAAAACCTCTTGCAAATTGGCTGATGAAGCCATATTTCTAATTTGAAAAGTGTTGGTATCGACAAATTTATGGAGCATCTGTCCCCAACCGGCCTGAGCACTTGAATCCAGCGGATAATAGTTGCAAACGGTCGAGTCTCCTCCAATATATATGGTCCTATTGGTTACAGGAATATCCGATATCTTTTTTATTTCAAGGGCACTAAGAGTAAACGGAGTACCTTCTTTTCCCTCAGTCACCAGTATGTTTAACTGTCCGTCGGTAATAGGGATTTGAAACTTGTCCGTTGCACAGTTACCGGTCATATTTATTATCTGATAAACACCTTCTGCTGCCACACTGGCTCTTGAAGTATTTCCCAAAGTCACCTTTACCTCATATAAACCGTTACTAAGGTCCACATTAAAAGTATTATCACTCTTTGTACCATATGTCAGAAATTGAACAGCATCGCTTGTAAGACCGCTGCCTGATGCCGAAACATTTTTCATATTCCAGGGAGTATTAAAACCATAGCCTCTTGATTTATCGTAAGCCATGGAAGCACTAACACCTATGTAACCCGGTTCTACAGCACCCCCACCAAAATCAAACTTGTACTCATTTGCGGCGGCACTAATATGTAAGTCTAAAAAACAGCCAAACATTGATATTATTGTAATAACAATAATAACCGAAAATCCTAATTTTCTTTTCCGCACAATATCCCCTCCAACCTTAATATCCAATACCCTAAAAAATTCTTTCTGTTTTAATATAAAATACGTAGAAGTAAGTTTTTTTAAGGGTATTTTTTATCTTTTTTTCTTTTCACTGTTTTTTATATTCCCTTTCGGCCCGGGATTTTCCAAGATAGAAGCATTTAATTACTCAATGCTGACAGATTGACAATATGACCATGTGGTCATATAATGTAAGTAAGAATATGACCATGTGGTCACTTTTCTTTGAAAGGAGACCTACAGTGCCAAAAGAAACCTTTTTTAACCTGCCAAAGGATAAAAGAAACCTGATAATCTCAGCTGCTGTAGACGAATTTTCTAAAGCCGGCTATAATACGGCCAGTATAAATCAAATATGCAAAAAATCAAACATTCCCAAAGGAAGCTTCTATCAGTACTTTACAGACAAGCTGGATCTATACGTTTATATAATGACTTTAGCTATAGAAGAAAAAATCAAGTTTTTCTCAAGTGCCATAGCAGAATTTCATGCTCTGACTTTATTAGAGCAGTTTCGTTTGCTTTTTCTCAAAGGTTTGGAATTTGCAAAAAAACATCCTCAATACGCTGCCTTGGCTGACCAATTTTCCAAAGAAGATAACGAATCGGCTAAGTCGGCAGTTATAAAGGAAGGAGAGAAGCAATCGGAATCATTGTTTATGCAAATGATAGACAATGCAAAAACTAAAGGTGAAATAGACAGCAAAGTTGACTCTTTAGCCTTATGTTTACTGCTGCAATCCTTAAACAGTACAGTTGATAAATATATGATTGGCAAGTTCGGCAACATTAGTTATGAGCATAATCAAGAAGACATAAATAACTTTGTAGATTCGCTCCTAGATATTATATTTAACGGGATTCAGAAAAAATCTGATTAAAATTTAAAGGAGGCTTACCATGAAAAGAAAAATGGATTTTGTATTCGGAATGCTGTTTGCAGCTGCCACTATAGTATTTATCGTATTATTTCTAACTAACAATACGTTTTTTAATTGGGCATTTGAAAGACATCATAATATATTAAGCTGGTATATTAGACCATTATTTATAATACCTATAGTCATATTTGCATTTAAAAAAAGTTTTACCGGTATATTCGCTTCAATATTTGCACTATTTACAAGTATGTTCTGGTTCCCTGCCCCGTCCGCAAGCAATCCTCAAGTTTTAGAATTTTTAGCTTTTGAAATGGATTATCTTAAGGGTCCATGGACTGCACCCAAAATAGTAATGAGTCTGGCAGTGCCCCTGTTTTTCTTCATGCTTCTTATGGCAGCATGGAAAAGAAACTGGAAATTGCTTTTAGGTGTTATCATAGGAGCAGCTGTTCTAAAATTTATCTGGAGTATTGCATTTAGCGGTGAAGCAGGCATGTCTATTCTAAAACCTGCATTACTGGGCTTGATTCTATGCGTCGGTGTATTAAGTTACTTTTTGAGAAAAATAAAGCGCAGCTGACATGTCACTTAATTATGGCAATCTCATAATTCTTTATGGTAGAATTAGAAAAAACACATCATTGAATTGGAAGGTGTTTTTATTGGACAATAGAATTTTGCTCGTAGAAGATGACGAAGACCTTGTAAGGGGAATATCCTACACCCTAGAAAAAGAAGGCTATATTGTAGATAATGCATCTAATCTTACGGAAGCCTTGAACAAAATGAATACCAAAAAATATAATCTTATACTGCTTGATGTAATGCTTCCCGACGGCAACGGATACGATTTGTGCAAAAAAATCAGGGAAAATTCATCAGTGCCAATAATATTTATTACCGCCTGCAGTGAAGAACTTGACATAATAATGGGTCTCGACTTGGGGGGCGATGATTATATTGTAAAACCCTTTAAAGTCAGAGAACTGCTGTCGAGAATCAGAGCTGTTCTGCGAAGAAATACAACCCTTCCGGAGCATACCTCAAGAAATACTATTATTTCAGGTGAAATTAAAATAGACCTTATAGAACGAAGGCTGTGGAAAAACAACGAAGAAATAATTCTTACTCCTACCGAGTTTAAAATAATAGCATACCTTGCTCAAAATCCGCTGATGAACCTTGACAGAAGCCGCATACTTTCGAAATTGAGCAGTACCGGAGACGAATATATTGACGACAACACTTTGAATGTCTATATAAGAAGAATACGGACCAAGATTGAGGACAACCCTTCCCAACCGAAATACATTGTTACCGTAAGAGGCTTTGGTTACAGATGGGTACAAGAATGCACCGGGAAAGAGAGTGAAAAACATGTTTAGAAACAGAGAGCAACAGCTTTTAGTGCTTTTTGCATTAATAACAACAGTATTTTTTTCAATTCTTCTTATAATAACCTTGTCAAATTCGCACAACAACTTTGTCTCAGAGGTTGTTGAAAGGGACATCGCAGTCATAGGAAGACTTGTTATGAGCCATCCGGAGCTCGAAAAAGACATAGCGGCAGCTTTTTCATCCTCCCTCAATGAAGAATATTATGTCGAAGGACTTAAGGCCGCAGCTATGCTTGGCTATACCGAAGATTTTGTAACCGACACAGGATTTCTAAAACAAAGCAAAATCAAATACATTACAGAGGTAATTGTACCCGGCACACTCATTTTTTTTGCCTTTTTCATTTGTGCATATATACTGCTAAACAGAGTATTTAAAAAAATGACCCTAATCTCAAAAGAAATAGAAAATGTTATGGACGGGCAGGCTAACATAAATTTACCCGAAGATACCGAAGGTGACACAGCAATACTATGTTACAACGTAAATCAGTTGACTTCAAGAATGAACAGTCTGATTGAAAAGCTTCAGACGGAAAAGAATTTCTTAAAAAGCATGATGTCCAATATGTCTCATCAAATAAAAACCCCCATAGCATCCCTGAAAATGTTTAATGAAATACTAGAAAAGGACGGTGAAAAGGCAGAAGTACGAAAAGAGTTTATTCAAAGAAACACCCGGCTTATTGAACGTATAGAAAGGCTTGTCGAAAACCTTTTAAAATATTCCAAAATGCACTCCGGTGCCATAAAGCTCAATATATGCAAAGGCTGCATTACCGATGTTTTAAATGATATACTGGATGCTCTTTATCCCATCTTTAAGTCACGGAATCAACAGGTTATTGCAAAATTTAATGATATCGGAGAATCTTCCTTTGATGCCGATTGGATGTATGAGGCACTGGCAAATATAATCAAAAACGCCTCCGATTATACGGAGCAAGGTAAATCAATTGAGATTTCTGCATTTAAAGATATAGAAGGAATAAAGATAAGAATAAAAGATACGGGTCCGGGCATATCTTCCGAAGACAAGGGCCGCATTTTCGAACCTTTTTACACAGGGCGAACCTCTTTAAAAAGCAATGCAAAGCATCGTACGGGAATTGGCCTTGCACTTTCAAAAATAGTGATTGAAAAACACAACGGATATATCACCCTCGATACAAGCCCCGGCAAAGGCAGTACATTTACGGTAATTCTTCCTTGAACTGTCCCGGATGGGCGTGTTCAATAGTAATATTAAATGCAGCAAAGATTACTAAACTGTAAGGTTTTATAAATTGAATAGTAAGAAACCCATATTAAAATTATTAATGTGTACTGCATTATCTCATTCGGAATTATGGGGGGATTAAAAATGGAAGTCCTACGGGCGGAACAACTGTCAAAGGTTTACGGTAAGGGCGATACTGCAACCATTGCCCTTGACAATGTTAATTTGACAATTAACTACGGAGATTTTATTGCCATAACGGGTCCGAGCGGCTCCGGCAAAAGCACACTTTTACACTTGTTAGGAGGTTTGGACAAGCCCTCTGCCGGTAAAGTTTATTTGGAAGGCAAGGATATTTACAAGCTGAATGAAAATCAGCTCTCTATTCTTCGCAGAAGGAAAATCGGTTTTGTTTTTCAGTTTTTTAACTTAGTACCGGTACTTACCGTTAAGGAAAACATAATTTTACCTATTGTCATGGACGGAAAACAGCCGGATATGGAATATATCGATGATTTGATTCAAACATTGGGGCTTGAAAGCAAATCCAATGCTCTTCCCCATACCCTCTCCGGCGGGCAGCAGCAGCGGGTAGCCATAGGAAGAGCTTTAGCAGCAAAACCTTCTGTAGTTTTGGCCGATGAGCCTACAGGAAACCTTGATATCAAAACAGGAAGGGAAATAATCGGACTTATAAAAAACATGTCCAGAAAATATCAACAGACGGTAATCATTATTACCCATGACCCTTCGGTGGCTTCGGAGTGCAACAGAATAATACACATAGAAGACGGGCAAATAACCGGTGACGAGGTGATGACGGCATGAAACATGGCTTTTCTATAGGATATAAATATGCTGTCCGCCAGCCCAAGCGAACCCTCCTTATTCTTATAGGAGTTGCAATTGCTGTAATGCTGATGACTGCGGTATCCATAACCACACAGATGTATAACAGCCTGTTGATTAAGCAAGCCACCGAGCAATATGGAGCATGGCATGCGGCCTATGAAACCGACAGTTTTAAAACGGTTGAATTGGTAAAGCAGCATGCCATGGTGGAAGAAATAAATGTTTTACTGCAGCATGACTTTTATTGGGTAAACGAAAATAAAAAAATTGCTCCTACAACGGCATCACAGCAAGGACTGGAGCTTACCGGGATTGTTCTGTCAAAAGGGCAGATGCCTCTATCTCCCAGTGAAATGGTCATTGAAGACTGGATGGCTGATATTTTAAATATTAAAAGCTTTCCAACCCAAATGGAAATGAACGGATTGATTTATACAATCACCGGTACCGTAAAAACCAGGGCCGAGTCCCTTAGAAGAGGAACTTCTATAGGACTTACGGTTTATGACTTAAATACCGGCTTAATAGAAGAAGGTGCAAAACATAGCCTTCTTATAAGGTTTAAGCCAAAAGCCGATATAGAAGAAGCAATTGAAAGCCTGAGAACTGTTCCGAACCTTTATGCAACGGAAGAAAAAGACGGTTTTTTGCATCCCAAAGAAAATACCGTTCTTCTTAGAGCAGAGGGCAAAAAAGGACGTGACACCAACGAAGTATTTATAAATGTTTTGGGGCTTGTCATATCAGGTATCGTATTGTTCACGCTTTTTATATCAATATATAATATTGTTAACATATCAATCTACGACAGAATAAGGCAATTCGGTCTCTTAAGAGCCGTGGGCCTGTCTCCGGCACAGCTTTTTCGCATGGTAATACAGGAAACGGTCATGATTAGCTTAATTGCAATTCCCATAGGAATCTTGGCCGGAATCGGTATATCACGGTTAATCCTTGTCAGATTCGGATTTTTCTCCATGAGCGGTATGCCGTTGATTATACCCATTGGAAAGCTTTTAATAGGTATAATAGTTTCCATAGCATCGGTTCTGTTCTCCTGCGCCATACCCGCCTCAAGGGCGGCACAAATATCCCCCATAGGCGCAATAAGAAGCGGAGCCGGATTAAAGATAAATGAAAGCAAGATTAAATCCTTCGGCCCATTCCTGTTTACCAACATTAAAAACCCGTTTGTTTTTCCCGTTGTATTGTCCTTCAAAAATTTATGGAGAAGGAAGAAGAGTTACATATTCACGGTAATCACGCTTAGCCTCTCCACATTTCTTCTTATTGTATATTCCTTTGTCGTAAAAAGCGACAGGGCGCGTACAGCAAGCAGAATAGATGCCTATCCCGTTGATTTTATGATATATATAGATTACTTTGATTATTCCCAAGATGAATTCGATAAAGATATAGAATCTCCGGATAAAGACTTTATTGCTTCCATAGAAAATATTGATGGGATTCGGGATGTGTTTGCACCGACTGACTGGTATAATTGGAATGAGCATCATACTATTGGGCACATACCGAAATTTTTGAAAGTAAAGATTGATGCCGATAAAGTATCTAAAAGTTATTGGAATGATTACGTAATTCAAGAAAACAATGGGAAAATGGTTTTCGGTTCTACAGCAATAGGTTATGACGACAAAGAGCTCGAAGTATTGAAGAACTACCTGTGTGAAGGCTCTGTTGACGTTGAGCTATTGAAGAAGGAATTTGTTATCTTCATACCTAAGTATAATATGCAAATAAGCGCTAGAAACATACCCTATACCGACCTGAAGCCGGGCGATAGTGTTGAAATTTCACTAAACGGTAAAAATGTAACCGCTACAGTAGGAGGTTTGTTTGAAAAACTCCCTTTTGCACCAAACCACTGGATAAACGAAGGCTTCATGGTGGTTATGCACAACGAGAAACTTGCTGAATTGTCTGAAAATACTTCTAAATACTACAGTATTTATATCACTGTGGACGAAAACGCAGATCGAGAGCAAATAGAATATGAGCTTGGGAATATAGCCGGAAACAAAAAAGGATACAAAGTATCGGACCTTGTCAACAACCCATACAAAATTGAATTAAGAAAACTGCAGGCGCAGGTAGACACCGCAATATACAGTGTATTGGCATGCATTGCAGCAATATCAATGCTGACAATACTAAATACAGTCAGTTCCAATATTATAGTGAGATTTAAGGAATTGGGAATGTTAAGAGCCACCGGTATGACTGGCAATCAAATCAGCACTTTAATAAGGTGTGAAGGACTGTTTTACGGTTTAACCGGCTGGCTGGCCGGGACAATAACAGGCCTTGGAGCTTCGTATATTATCTACAGGATTATTCAAAGGAACGAAGCAAATGTTGTATGGATAACCCCATGGCCTGAAATATTGATTGCTCTTGCAGTTTGCTCGATCGGCAGTATTATTTCAACGGCTCTTCCCCTTTCAAAGCTGAGACGTATTAGTGTTGTTGAAAACATAAACAATATCGAATTCTAGATAACACTCCAGCTTGACTTTAAATTGGGGCATAGGAAAAGGAGGCATCCCCTTTTTCTATGTCCTTGTTTTCATGAAAATTTCAACTTTTTTCAATTCTTTTGCATTCATTTTTTCCAAGAATTCTTTATAATAGTATTTATAATGTAAGTTTAGGTTACATAATGCGTACGCTAAACTTTTTCAGAACAATATTCAAATTGTCAAGAAGGAGGTATTTTTATGAGTTTCAAAAAGCACATAGCAAAGTTTCTGGCTTTAACAACAGTAATTGTAGGAACATTTGCAGGAAGTCAGTTTGCATTGGCAAATAGTAATTCAGTTGATTTAGGGCTAAAAAGCAATTATGTCAATTCAGATTATTCTTTCGGAGAAGGAAGGGTAATTGCTGTATTTAAAGAGGGATATGATATAAGTATTATAAGTGATAAGCTGCAAGATTTGGGAGTTGAATCGTTCGAAGATTTGACAAAAGCCCAAAAGCCTGCAAAAGCAAATGATAACAGCACTGAAAAAAAGAAAAAAGAAAAAAATTTACTTGTTCCATCTAAAGGACAAAACTAAAGATGGAGTGCTAAAGGCGATTGAAAAGTTAAATAATGAACCTAATATTGCATATGCTGAACCCGACTTTCTGATAGAAACTGCAAGTGAAGAAAGTAATAACAAAGAAAAAACAAAAAATCCTATGGAAATAATTAGTGCATTAGAAGCAATGGGACTATGTGCCGGCAATCAGGATGTAGTTGTGGGAGTTATAGATACAGGAATTGATTATAATCATCCTGATTTGATAAATCATATGTGGGTGAACACAGCCGAAGCTAATGGACTTCCGGGAGAAGATGACGATGGAAACGGGTATCCGGATGATATTTATGGGTATGATTTCGGTGCTGACGACCCTGATCCTATGGACATAGGAGACCATGGCACACATTGTGCGGGAATAATTGCAGGGTTTGGACCTAATGTAAAGATTGCCTCACTTAAGCATCATAGCGGAAATAAATCTAAAGATATGGACAATTGGGTTTCTACTATGATTAAGGCAATTAATTATGCCGATGCAATGGATATTAAAATTGTAAGCGTTAGTTTGGGAGTACATAAAATGCACATAGGAGATAGGTTTTTTGATTCTCAGGCTCTAAATGATGCGATAAGCAATGCAGACTTGCTATTCGTAGTAGCTGCCGGAAATGCCTCCCACAATATAGAGATACCAGAGGATTTTACTTATCCTGCAAGCTGTACTGCTGAAAATATTATTACTGTTGCAAATACCGATAACGATGATAAACTATATCAATCTTCAAATTATGGGGTTGTTTCGGTTGACCTTGCTGCCCCCGGGACAGATATTCGTAGTACTATTCCAACACATCTCGCAGGACAAGACGGACCTTACGGCATAAAAACAGGTACATCCATGTCTGCACCGCATGTGGCAGGAGCAGCTGCTCTGTTGTTATCTTCAAATCCGTCTTTAACCACACAACAATTAAAAGATCTGATTTTGTCCAGTGTGGATTATCTACCGAGCTTACAGGGTAAAGTTGCTACAAGCGGAAGGCTAAACGTTGCAAAAGCCATGAGAAAGATTAGAACTTCTGTCAAAATTGGAGATTTAAACGGAGATGGAGATATAAACTCCCTTGATTTCGCGAATCTTAGATCATATTTACTTAGGTCAAACCTGACATTTGAGCAATTAGCTGCCGCTGATTTAAATGGGGATGGATATGTAAATTCCCTCGACATTGGTATATTTAGAGGGTATCTATTAGGTAAGGGCGTCACATCAGATATCGGTAATAGTCGCATATATACGTATGGCGACATTGACAATAACGGAATAGTAGACGAGAATGATTATATACTGATATGCAACCATATTAACGGTACCGGGCAAATACCGGATGCTAGTCTGTTTGCTGCAGATGCTGACGGAAATAATATTATAGACCAAACCGATATAACCCTTTTAGAAAAATATATCACAGGAAGAATTACTCATCTACCTGTCGGAAATCAATAATACATATCTCAGCTAAAAAACTTTGATAGAAATAACATAATTATTGTCAATTTATTCGGATTCTATCTATAACTTCGAATAAATTGACAATTTTTTATGTTCTTCAGCCTACTTAGATTTAGATTGAAAAAGGGCTCTGCCCCAAAAATTTATCCTGTTTTGAGACAGTCCCTTTTTTTGAATCCCATTGCATTTAAGCATCTGCCCATCGAAAATTCAAATGCCTTATCATTTAAAAACAATAGATGCCTTTTTATTATTTACCAATGCCGGAAGCGAAATCTTTTCAAATACACTGCCCTTTACAACCTCACCGGAAGCAATCGTCACTTTTCCCTCAACACTTTCAGCAAATCTCTTTTCCAAAACACACCACAACTCATGAACTTGTTCTTTTGTCAAATCAAAATCCGGATCAAACATATCCAACAGCATGAATTCTTGTGCAGCTTTTGTTGATTCAATAGTGCCATAATCAATTATTTGGCTAAGGCTACTATATATCTTTGGAGTATAATCAACTTTTTTATACTCAATATCTCTATTCCACTTTACATTCTGCAAGTATTCAATTTCTTCATTAAAGTAATTTATATTTTCAGGAATGTATAAAATATCAGGTCCAATTACCATTGGTTCAATAGGAAGGCATATTATCTTGTCACTGCCGGCAATAACTAGACCTTTCCACAGCATTTTTAATTTGCTACCGTTTTTTAACTCTATCATGTTTATCCCCCTTGATATTCAAGAATAGGCTTCCTTAAATCTACATTGCTTTATGCAAGTCATAAAAGGTGTACCATCTTAAAAAACTTCAATCCCATTTTAGGTTACTGCCGTGGAATAATCTTTATTAATAACCATATTGTACTAATACGATTTATCTGCCCTACTTCTTGAATACACCTCAAAAAGGGGAAAATCCAATTATTCCTTTTTCCTATTATAACCTTTCCGTTTTTTAGTGTCAATTTTAAACCAGTAAAAAGCTATAACAAAGGTCTAAATTATAGGTAAAATATTCAAAAAATTAACTTTCTACAAACCTTGCAAACAAAGCATTAAATTCGTCCCTCTGATCATAAAAAACTCCATGTCCGGATAATTCAAACGGTACCAACCTAGAGTCTCGAATCATCCTTTGTTGTATCTCTCCCAACTGGAAAGGAACCACTTTGTCATGAACACCGTGAATTATTAAAGTAGGCACATGAATAGCTTCCATATCGACGAATAATACTTCGTTAATCCAGGTCTTTGCAATCGCTGCCGTTGCCCATCCTGCTGCCTGCAAACCCAACTGGAAAAACCAATCGGAAAATGCTTGGGATGTATGTTGAAAGAAAAATCTACTGCCAAAATCCCTAAGCATTTGAGGACGGTCACTATATGTACCTTCAATTATCTGTAATACTGTCTCTTCATCAATACCATACGGAAAATTGGGACGTTTGATTAAACTTGGTGCAGCAGCTGCGATAAGGACCAGCTTACTTACCCCGTATCCTTTATGACGCCCCATATATCTTACAGCTATTGCACCGCCGGTGGAATGCCCGGCCAAAGTAAAATCGCGCAAACCTAAAGCTTCCACTACACCCCTCACATCATCGGATAGAGTGTTATAATCATATCCGCAAAACGGCCTATCCGACTTCCCAAAACCCCTTGTATCGATCCCAATACATCGATACCCTAATTGGGGCAGCTTGTCAAATTGGTATTCAAACAGGTTGTGATTACCCGGCCAGCCGTGTAGAAAGAGTATTGTCTTTTTGCATTCCGGATTTAAATCCTCAACATATAGGTTTACATTATTCACACGAAGATAATAGCCCATATTTTCTCCCCTCAATGAATAATTTATAGATTATTGTATTCATTGAATGGGTTTCGTGTGCTGATACTCTTCACCAAGTCTATTTATCTTTACCAAATTATTATAGAAAGTAAAATAAACAAGGGTACCGCTTTTACTCTATAATATTTCAAACATTTATTTTATAAAAATATACAGTGTAGATACCACATATTGACATTAGCAGGTAATTTATATACAATATGTTTGACAATATTCGGTTATAACAAGATTTGGAGGATTAGGGCATGAAAATTCTTGTGATTTTGGGGCATCCACATAAAGGTAGTTTTAATCACGCAATTGCGCACACCGCTATTGAAGCTTTAAAAAGCAATGGGCATGAGGTAGTGTTTCATGACTTGTATGAAGAGGGCTTTGATCCTGTTATAAGGTATGAAGAAATTCCAAGAGACGGAGAAATTGATAGTGTAATAAAAACACACTGTGAGCAAGTTGCAGATGCAGATGGAATAATAGTTGTACATCCAAATTGGTGGGGACAGCCTCCGGCAATTTTAAAAGGATGGATTGACAGGGTAATACGTCCCGGTGTAGCTTACAAATTTGAAGAAAACGATAGCGGTGAAGGGGTTCCGATCGGCTTGCTGAAGGCAAAAGCTGCCATAGTGTTTAATACATCAAATACTTTCCATGACAGAGAAATGAGGGTTTTTGGCGATCCACTCGAAACTATATGGAAAAATTGCATTTTTGGACTATGCGGCGTAAATAATTTTTATAGAAAAATGTATGGGGTAATTGTAACTAGCACTTTAGAAGAACGGCAGAAGTGGCTTGATGATGTGAAAGAGGTAGTTAACAGGTTTTTCCCTTGTGCCTAGTCGTCCCCTACGGACTGTAAAACTTGATTCTGAAAATTCTATTATAACTTATTTGCCCCTTCAATAAAAAGTGAAAGACTAGACCCTTTTTAAAAGTTTACTTTCCAGCTCCATTATATTCTTCTCCAATAGGAATATGTCTTTTCTTTCTTCAACCCCTATCCACACTTTATCGATAATAATCCGATATATGAAATTCATATCGATATTGGCTTTTGCAACTTCACTATAACCATCCAAAACAACATCAAGAACCTCTATCGGAATCATATAAAAATCTATTGCCGGGTCTGCCAAGCCGGCATCGCCCCAGTCAATCACAGACAATAACCGGTCGTCTTCGGTGCACAAAAAGTTAAATGGATTGGTATCTCCATGGACAAAACACTTTTTGTATGTAAAAACCTCATCTTTGTATTTATTTTGAATCAGATTTAATAAATACGAAGATTTGCTGCCGGTATCATTCAGGCCTTGAATTATCATATCTTTGGTATAGTCCCTATCGGGGTTGTCAAGCCAGCCTTTCGGGTCCTCAAAATGTTTAATGTTAACATGTATTTTCCCAAGTTCAAAGCCTATTTTTCTCCATGTATTATAATAGTTGAGATAATTCTCCATTTCACCAAGGGTAAAACCGTAAACCCTTTCCCAAATGGAATATGTTTTATTTAATATGGTATAAGAATCATCAAAACATATCAATTCCGGTGTTTTTATTCCGTTTGATTTTGCCAAAGGTGCTGCTACCGACTCCGTGAAAGCGTCCGAAATTGCATCCGGATGGTCCGTAGGAATTCTTATAATATAGTTTTCTGTTGCATATATTTCATTTGCGATACCATGGGTATTTAATTTAATACACGGTTCATTTATGCGATTTTTACGTAAAATCTCCAAAATTTCCTTCTTCAAATTTTCCTTCCCATTATCCATTGTTCATAACACCGCCTTCTATCTTGAACTATTACCGATACTTTCGAATTCTCCCAGCCTTACATAAAAATCTCCTCCTTGGTTTTGTCATTTATGATTTGTACCAAGAAGGAGATTAAGTCCCTAATTACATTTGGGCGTTGAACAAGCTTCCCAATTGATATACAACATCCTCTGTATCCGCATTTATACTTGCAGCTTCGTTTATTTGAGACAGAGTCTCCAATGCCTTTATATTTGCGTTATACCCTATGGTGTAAATCGGAATTCCAAAAGATTGCATCATACCTTTTATATCATTTAACGAGTGACCATAATTTGTCTCACCGTCACTTAACACAAACAACATCAACTTGGCATTGGGGTTTTTGGCTTTTTCTTCCCTAAGCATTTTAGTTGCCACAACTATTGCATCGAACATTGCCGTATTCCCGCTTGCACTCAAGCTTTCAACAGCACCTACAAACAAAGACCTCTGGTTTAAATCAAATTTACCGATAGGAAGATTTATGTTTACGTCTGTTGAAAAAGATACAAGCCCTATGGAAGCATCCGAACTTATGTACTGCGAGCCGGTTATAAGAGACTGCTTCAATCTGTTGAGAGGCTCGCCCGCCATACTTCCCGATACATCGGCAACAAATACTGCTACGATATCATTGTTAACGTCCTTCTTTTCTTTCCAGAGCTTCTGAGCTTCTATTACGGTTTCGCCATCGATATCGGCTATTTCGGGAGAATACTCATTAAGCCTGTTAAAACCGTAGTCCGTTGCAAGCTCTTGTGACTTTGCATTTTTGCAGAACTCGATGAATTTATCAAGTATTTCTTTTTTCTCAGCGCTAAGATTTCCGACAGCATACATGGGACTGTCATGTCTTACACCAAAAGGAGTAAAAACATAATCCTTTTTCAGCTCCGGAATATTCTCATAAGTCTGATACTCCAGTATAAAACCGTCAAGAACACCGGACTGAGCAGATTCCCTCATTTGTAAAGTGGTATAAGCCACAAAAGGAATATTGGTCTGGAATTTTTCAAAACCTTCAATGGCTTTTTCGCTCAATATGTTTTTACTGTCAAACGTACTTAATGTTGAAACAAGAAAGTTCATTCCCGTGGAGCTCGCAAAAGGATTTGTATATCCCATTGCAATTTCATTTGCTGCAACGGCCTCAGTAATATTTTTCAAGTTTATTGAGCCGTATTTTTCAACCAATTCATTGTATTTTCCTTTTGAAAGAAGTACTCCTGCAACATTGCCGGCAAGCCTCTTTTCCACAAGGGATATTTCCACGCCGCTTGCTTGATCATTTCTCCCCAAAGCTCATTAGAAGGTGTAAAGGCATCGGGAAGATATTTGCCGGAAATTATGTAGTCCGTTGCCAAACCGGATGCAATTCCCCTGATTCTTACAGAAACAGGTTCACCGTTTACTTGTATATTGGCTCTGTTAAACTCCCTTGCCACATCAACAAGCCATCCGTCTTTTTTCTCCCCGGATTTTTCAGTGGAAGAAAATTTCTATAAAGCTGCTT
The DNA here is from genome assembly GCF_000521465.1 of Acetivibrio straminisolvens JCM 21531. Lineage (GTDB taxonomy): Bacteria > Bacillota > Clostridia > Acetivibrionales > Acetivibrionaceae > Hungateiclostridium > Hungateiclostridium straminisolvens. The sequence continues at coordinate 37,894 of NZ_BAVR01000012.1, read as the reverse complement.
GTGGTTTCTACCACCTGGGGAGGGTACTTAGAAATATCAGGTAAAGTCTCTTTGAGATCCGGAGGATTTATGTTTACCTGCCCCTTCCTAGGCTCAATAATATTTACTGTTATATCTTTATAAAGCTTATCCATTTTTTTCTCGGCACTTTCTATTGAGGTTACTTTCTGGCTTTTTCCAATGTTTTGTGTCAAAGAAATTCCACCATAAATAAGCCCAAATACCACTAGAGCTATCCCCAGTAAAATTACTATGGTTTTTAAGTTCTTATTGCTCTCCAACATTTGCATAGCCTCCCTTTTCCTTAAAGTCTATTTTAAAAGCAAACCACCAAACAACTATATATAATACTTTGATTTTTTTATGAGTTCATCCATCTCCTTAATCTCCTTCAAATTATCAATTTCTCCCGCTTCAAGTAAGTCGTGCTTTGAAATTTCAAGAAGAAGCGCATCGAGCTTTATAATTATCTCCTCATTATCTTCTATTGCGTTTTTTACAAAGTTAATGTATTCGTTATATATATTCATTTTTGAGGCGATAACCTCATCGGAAAACTTTTTTTGTGCAATATCATATCTGAGTCTCTCATAGTCTTCCTCATCAAAAGCGCTTATTTTGTTTAAAATACTTTTAATGTTGGATAAAAAAACATATTCAACATCAAATATAGTTGTTTTAAACTTCTCATAAACTTTGTCAATAACATTAAATTTTTGACTGAGCATGTTAAATATTTTTTCTTTCTTTTTATTGAAACGCTCAACCTGTTCTTTCATTGTAGTAATACTGTCGTCAAAAGTCTTCTTGCCATACGATTGGTTGAGTACAACAATACATTCCTGGTAGTTTTTTATATCGCTTACCTTGATTTGAGGTGTTTTTTCAAATAAGAGTGTATAATTTCCGTAAATAAAAAATGCCAAACTCAAAAATATTGCAGTACCTCCGATAGCAACACTAAGCGCATCGGAGTTAGTTAGGCGTATATTCATTATACCCGGAGAAAAAAGTATTACATTGAACAATGCAATCCCAATATTTAAAGCTGCAATTTTTAATATCTTCTTTGTTTTCACTATATTTTACACACTCCTAAGCTAAATTAATGCAACTATAGCAAACACCTCTATATTTTTGCTAAATTTAGTATAGCATTAAAATGCCAGATTGTTAATATAAATTTATCTAATGACGGTTTAAGACACAACAGCCAGATATATTTATTTGTGAAAGAACCCTTTCAAATTAATTGATGAATTGAATTCGATATATTAACATAAAATAGGCTCTTTTCAATCTTAGTTGAATAATTAAATGTTATTATAAAAAATAGATGATTTAAAATTATAAAATGCCTGTATTTCAACCAACTCTGGAAAGAACCAAATTTTTATTGACATTTACATTATATACAAATTCAAATATAAAAACTTATGAAATCTTAAATTAATTCCAATGTGGATAATCAAATATCAATACTCCTTTTTACAACTTTTGCATAATTGGGCGTAGATAGTCGAAATTCCCAATTTCAGCTCGCAATATTCGAAAGGTTTTTCAGAAGTCTTTTATCAGGTAAAACTAAACTAAATTAATACTTGATATAAAATCAAAAATAAAGTATTATAATGTTGCGTCCTTAAATTTACTAAATTACAAATATCTATGCTGAATTCTTTCAGAAAAAAGATTGCTATATGCCAATCACAAAAAAGACAGTATTATCCTATGTATCTCCTAAGTTCTTCTTTTAAAACAGTTCTATAGCAGTTCGAAATATATTGGGTGCATTAATTGTGTCTAGGAGATACAGAACTGTACAAAGTTAGATTGGTCACTTAACAAGTTGATTATATGTTGTTCAAAGGAGGATTTTTAGGTAATGAAGTCAAAGCAGTTGAAAATTGAATTGCAAAATAATATTAACAACTATTTGTACAATTCTTGCCTTTTGTGTATTATATTAGGGAATGAAAACTTTTATCCATGGTTTTACGAGAATTATACGCAAATATTTTACAACGACAATAAATGGAGCAGATACAGCAATAAAGAAGTATGGCTGGATTTTTATGGCGGATGGATTGCTGCTCAAAGTCTGCTTGAATTCATTAAAATACCTAGAAAATCCATAGCAAATATCGATATAATTACATATATAAAAGACAAGATAGATAATCATAAATATGTTTTTACTTTCTTGGATGAATATTATGTTAAGCCTAATTACATGAAGTCTAACTCTCACCGTGTACATGATATTTTGGTTTACGGTTATGACGATTTTAGTGAAAAACTCACGGTAATTGGATTTGACAATAACCATAACTTCACAAGTTATAATATATCCTATCAAACATTTGCAAAAGCCTTTGAAAATGGCTTAGCCCTTACAGAAAGCGAAGAAATATGGAACCAAGACAATTTATACGGAAGACTTTTTAAATTTCGCGAAAAAAACAGCCAGTTCTTCAAATTTAACATAAAGAAATTCTTGCGCGGCCTTCATGATTACATTTTTTCTATCAACTCTGCACAAAAAGATTTTCCTGACAGGACTGCAGATAAAGAAATAGAATATTTTGATATCTATTTTGATGAGAAAAACATTTTTGGCATGGAAATTTATGAACACTTGCCGGAATATCTCTATAATGTAATCAAATATGATACAAGATTATCTTACGTTCCATTCCACACCCTATTTGAGCATAAAAAAGGTATGAAAGACAGGTTGATTTATATTGCAAAAAATTTTAAGGTAGATGATAAATTTGAAGAGTTGATTGATAGATATAATCATACCGTAAACGTATTTAATTCCATGAGGCTTGCAGCTATGAAATACATTATAGACAGCAAAGAGTCTATTATTAAAAATCTTATTAACACAATAAATATTGAAAAAATATACGAAAAAGAGATACTAGCTCAGGTATATGAAGAGATCTGTAATCTTACTGAATATTATTAGTGTTGTGCAATAAAAAGTAATAAATTGTATTACCAATAAAATGGCAAAACAAAAGAATAAGCAGACCAAATGTGGTAGTTTTGAATTGACCAAATAAAAAACTATTTCCACGGGGGTCAAACTTATGACTGATATAATAATTCTATTAGGAAAATCGAAGGCCTCGACTATAATATATGGTCTGTATCGCCAAGTTTGCATACTCTTGTGCAGAAAAAGGGTAAGTCTTGATGATGTAGTTGCCAAATTAAGGGTTGCTGTATAAAGTTCTACATTTTTCTATACAAGTCTAATTGATAATATAAATTATATCTAATGTCAATTTTATGCGGAAGCATCCGGTATTATTATTTACTAAGAATTCTTTCAAATTAATTGATGGATTGAATTTGATGTGTTAACATAAATATCATATACTTATATACTATTTTTTTGTTTTTGGAAGGAAATCTTATGACATCAAAAAAAATGACTGTATGCAGATTGCAGATAGAAGATGATATGGGAAAATTTTATCTAAAAAAGACGTTAGGCAAAATAGCTTTATTATTAATCCCTATTTTACTTTTAACTTTTTTATCGGTTCCTTTATCTATTATGATAGGCGAAAAATACGGCACTGATTCTCCCCAAATCGGTGTTTTCTACTGCTCAATGTTTTCTCTGCTTATAATATTAATAATAGGCTATGTGATATGGTTAAATACAAGCGGATTTGAAGAAAAGTGCCTTCAGTATATTTTTGTAATTACTTCTTCAAGTCAACTATGGGTAATTAATTGCTTTGACCCGATAATTCAGGCGATTTTTAAAAGTCCCCGTTCCGACATCATGGCCAATCTCGGATTTTATGGCATAATCTTTTCGCTATCTCGCAGAACACAGTATATTTTAGACCTTGCGTGGAAATTGTCCTATGTAGGTGATTTCGATGTAATCGGTTATTTTTCAGATAGCTTAAACCAAGGGGCACACCAGGTTATTTGGGGCCAGCGTATTAGCAAGGTAAGTAATCTCAAGGTACATAAAAATTATATTACTTTTAATACTGTTGAAAAATCTAATGGTTTTAAAGAGAAAAAGCTTCGTTACAAAATAAGCAGAAAATTCACCAATTCTGACGAGCTTATAGGCGTTCTTAAAAAGCTTAATAAATAATGCAGGGGCCATGCAGCCTCAACCGCCAAAGAAAAAAGGGTTGACGCAGGGTAGTATTTAATTGTGCATTACTTTCAATCTCCCTGCGTCCATCTCGCAAACGGTATCACAAAGCTCCTGTATATCTTCGGAATTATGAAAAGTCACAGATGGCGGTAAGAGAAAAAAGGAGACTTGCCTCAGGTAATATGCTCGGCCGCATAAGGCGTAGATAGCTGATAAATACAGCTGCACCGGCAGTAACGGCTAAGCCGCCCATGACAGCGGCAGCAATGCATTTGGACAAGGCATAGGCTGTTTTTTCACTTCTAATTCGATGCGTACCAGCAGAATTAAGACATCAAAAGGCTTTATGATATAATCCTCTGCCCCGTCGCGAAGCCCTATAATTTCTGAAGAAGCATCATTTTTTGCAGTAATATATATAACAGGAATATTGTATTTCTTCATAGTATTCATATCCGGAATATTGCAGATTGACCGCGATGCCGTCTAAAATTGCTTTATCATCCTCCACAATCAAAATCCTGTTTTTAACCATGGTTTCACCTCGAATAAATAGTATGCCCTTCATAATTATATCATCGACAAAAAGCAAAAACCTCAATAAAAATTAACGTTTTATTGTCGGAAACATTCTTTTTACGACATAATTATCCTTTAAAACGAATTATTTCATATTTGATTTCATTTTTGTCGACTTTATTTACTTTTTTTGAACAATATCCTATAATAAATAAAAGAACTAAAACTAATTTATGATATGGAGGTGTATAAAGCATTTATAGCCACAAATTTATAATTTTTCTTGTTCTTTTACAAACGAGAATTTAAAACAAAATGAATGGAGGAGGTACATTATGAAAGTAAAGGTTAAAAATTCAATTTCAAAGCTGTTTGTCTTTACTACTGTCTTAACACTTATCTTATGTCAAAGCATTTCAATTTTTGCCGCAGGTAATCTATCATCAAAAACGATTGAGCCAATTAGTACAATTAGCAGTTTAGAATCAGCCGAAAGCGAATCATCAAACGAAGCATTCATTACAGAAGATGATAAGAAGTGGATCAAAAACAACATGATTGATACTAAAGACGTTGAACTAAACGAACTAGGACTTGAAAGGGTAAACAAAGCGCGTGCATCAAGAGGACTTGGCAAGCTGACAGCATCTGTAGAATTCGGACAAGAAGTAAAAGAAAGTTCAAGCAGTATTGATGAAGGCAATCCCAAAATGAAATTGGCAAATAGAACATCTTCAGAAGTGCTCCCTTCGAGTGTTGACAATAGTTTGCTTGACGCGTTTCCTCCAATCGAAAATCAAGGTGTTCAAGGCTCATGTGTAGCCTTTTCTACTACATACTATCAAATGACACATATGACTGCCCTTGTGAAAGGATGGAATACCAAAAATACTGATCTTACAAATAAATTCTCACCTGCGTGGACATATAATATTACTAAAGCTGCTGGTCCTAATACAGGTACAGGCTTTTCAAGAGCTTTTAATTTGTTAAAAAACTCCGGCTGTGTATTTTGGAGTGATTTCCCTCATTATGCGAATAGTAGTACAGCTTATAAAGCCTGGCCAACCGATCGTTCTTTATGGGAAAAAGCTCTAAATTACAGAATCGATAAAATGGGTTATATTGATTTCAGTGACGGCACTGACACCCCTATTGAAAATGAAAATGACGAAAATCTAACTGCTATCAAAAAAATGCTGGCTAACGGTTATGTACTGACCTTCGGTACATATATTGATTCCTGGAGATATTGCACGGCAGGAGATGAATCTGTCTGCTATATGGTACGAGGTGCTCAGGGCGATCACGCCATGACTATCGTGGGATACTCAGATGATATAACCTTTGATGCCAATTTAAACGGTATTATTGATCCAGGAGAAAAAGGTGCATTTAAAGTAGTAAATTCATTTGGAAGCAATTGGATGAGAAACGGATATGTCTGGCTTGCTTATGATGCTCTCAACTGGGTACCAAAATCCCCTCCAATCCTAATGTATACGGTGGAATCTTTACAGATCCTCCGGAAAGGAGATGAGCAATCCATGGCAATATGTTATTCTGGTTTAATGTAAAAGAAAGCTATACTCCCATGCTCACTGCCGAATTGGAAGTAAGCCATAAGTGCAGGAATCAGCTTCGAATATCCTTCGGTTACTCAACAACGGATGATACAACTATTTCTCTACCTTACTGGTATGAAATCTTTCCAAATGATTATTTGGCTTTTGATGGGACGACTGATGAAGATAAATATGCATCTCTTGTTATTGACCTAACAAATTTATATACACTGAAAATGGACAACCCTGACGGTAACTGGTATTTACGAATAGAAGATTCGATTGCCGACGGCATCCCGGGCAAAATAAAAAGTTTTAAACTGGTTGATAAAACAAGAGGAATCCAAATACCCTCATCAATAACGAGCGTTACAAGTTTCGATGGCAGTAAAATTGAAGTACCTATTTATTATTTTCGTGAAGCAACAACAAATGCATCGTGGTCCATACTTAAATCTCAGCCATACGGAAGGCAAGACGCAGCTTATGCTTATCTCGACGGCGTATTTTATGCTATTGGAGGTGTGGAGAAAAGAGGGCCGGGTATGACGAATGTTTCTAGCGTTGAGGCATGTGATACCGGTACAAACCCATGGACCTGGACCCAAAAAGCAGATACTCTCACAACGATTTATTCCCCAAAAGCTCATGTTATCAATAACAAAATATATGTAGTAGGTGAAAGCCCTTCATGGACTATTGTAGTTGACGAGTACACCCCTGCAACCAACTCATGGGTTCGTAAAATTCAAGTTCCGTTAACTAATGGAGACATAAAAAGTGCAGTAGCAAACAACAAAATTTATATCTTTCACAATCAAGATGATACTTCAAAATTATATGAATATGATCCGTCCACGAATACATTTAGAGATGAAAGCCAAATTGCAACCTTATCCGAAGTATATAGCGAGTATACGCTTTCTACTGCATATGGCAATATTTACCTATTTGGCAGTAATGGCCCCTCCACTCAGACTTCTGTATGGGAATACAACCCCAACGGCAATATTTGGATAAGAAAATCGGATCTTCCTTACTCATACATTTATGATGCAGTATCACTGAATAATAAAATTTACACATTAGAATACTATCTCGGTTCCGAAGTCTATTATACCGACAAATATGACGTTTCATATATAAAAGAGTATAATCCGTTGGATAATACTTGGACAGAAAAGCCTGATATACTACCTGTTTCCGGTCGTTGCAGCTTAGCTCTTATTGATAATAAAATCCTATTAATCGGAAATTATGTCCCGACTAATCCAACCAGCCCAAAGTTGTATGCATTTTATCTTCCGGGCAAATGGACTGAAAAATCAAATATGCCCTTGCCAAAGGCTTATCACACATCAACAGTCCTCAACAATAAAATATATGTTATCGGAGGAATTGATGACGACCTCTTGCCTACAAATACAGTTCAATATTTCAACCCATCAAACAACTCATGGACTCCGGCTACCAATATGCTTACGGCAAGATATAATGCATCATCTGCCACATTATCCGGTGCAATATATGTGGCTGGCGGATTCAATTCTGGCTACTTAAAAAGTGTGGAAGCATATAACCCCAGTACAGGAAATTGGCAGTCCAAAGCAAATATGAATATCGCCAGAAGCTCTTTTGGACTGGCTTCAGTCAATGGAAAATTGTATGCCATAAGCGGTAAAACCACTGGAAATGTACGTACCAACACCGTAGAAGAATATGATCCTTCAAGCAATCAATGGAGATTTGTAGCAAATATCCCCACTCCTCGAAGCAACTTTGCAACTGCTGTGGTAAATGGTGAAATATATGTCATAGGCGGCTTGTACACATATGGTACAGATTCAAATGCCAAATGCCCAATTATCGAAAAGTACAACCCCATCACAAATACATGGACGAGAGTTGCAGACATTCCTACAGCAAGAAGCAATTTAGCAGCAGTAGCGATTAACGGTAAGATCTATGCAATGGGTGGCCTTCAAGACTTCGTAGGAGTTACATATATAACTGAAGAATATGATGTCGCAAGCAACAAATGGAAAAAAGTTGCGTATTCCGGTACAGAAAGAGAAGGCCATACTGCATCTGTTGTAAACAATAAAATATATACAATTGGCGGATGGAATCGTTCTTCAAGCCTCGAAGAAGTTGTTGAAGAGTTTGTTCCATAAATATGTCCCTTAAAATACTTTTTAAAACTATGAGGTATGGATATCCATACCTCATAGTTTTTATAAAAATATATAGCAATCTGCAATTTCTAAACAGCAATTTGGCAAAATAATACTTGTACATCCATACAGCAATTACAACAGAATCAGATTATCAACGCAACCGCCATTAATATTAATAGATAAACTATGTTTGCCAAAGTAAACCAAAGAAAATACCGTCCTTTAAGTTTATCATAATGATTTGCAAATATTTTATAGGATATTAAACTTGCCATGGATGCAATCAGAGTTCCAAGTCCTCCAATATTCACGCCTTTCAATAATACCCGGTAGTTGCCCGTAAATTCGGATAATAAAAGTGCCGCGGGGACATTACTTATCGCTTGACTTGCAAAAACGCTTATAACAAGCTCCCGGCCGGTTATCAAATTTTGCAAAGTTTCCTTTACTGCAGGAATATTTTCCAAATTCCCTGTAAAAATAAAAAAGCAAATGAAGGTCAATAGCAAACTATAATCCACTGATTTTAAAACATCCTTTTCCATTATAAAAACTACAATTAACACTAAAAGCAATACTGCTATATAATGCAGAATTTTAGCAACGCTCAAAAGAGATATAGCAAATAAGACCAAATAGATTATATTCTCTATAAGCAAAATTTGGGGTTTTGATTGTTCTTTAATAACTACTGCTTCCCGTTTACCCTTTATAAACAATAACGAAATTACCAGCAAGAGTCCGGAAACTACGGTATAAGGAAGCATAAACAGAACAAACTCCAATATTCCAACTTGAGACAAGTTATATAAATACAAATTCTGGGGATTTCCTATGGGAGTCAACATACTGCCCAGATTGGCTGCGATTGTTTGAAGAACCACCACAGGTATAACCAGCCGTTCCTGCCCCGCCTTTTTCAAAGTCAAAATGGCAAAAGGAACAAAGGTGATAAGAGCAACATCATTAGTAATTAACATACTGAGAAAGAAACACAAGAATACCAGTACAAAAGCCAATTGCCATACCTTTTTGGTTTTCTTAAGCAGGCCAATGACTAAAGCATCAAACAGGCCGTTTTTTTGAAGCCCTGCCATAACAATCATAAGACTTAATAAAATCCCCAGTACACACCAGTCTATATATTCCATATAAGCACTTGTGGGCGGGACAATAAAAGCAGAAATACAAGCAAGTATTGCTGCCACTACAAGTACAGCTTCCTTTTTTATAAAAGCAATTATTTTATTTTTCATACTTTACACCCTTTACATTGACCCAATAAATTCATCCGCTCAAATTTTTCAATTATTTCACACGTTCCAATCGTCAAGTTTAATATATCCTAGCAATATATCAATGCTGCTCCAAAACCTTTTTATACGGCGCAATCATACCTTCATTTATTTTATTTCCCATTTTAGCCCTAAGCTTTGGAGAAGACATAAGAGAGCCTACAAGATACATTTTTAATGCTGTCCCTCTTTTCTTTTGAGGAAAGTCGTATAATCCATGTTCTTTGTAGAAACGGTGATCGGCTTTCATCAAGCCGCGCATTAGCCAAATTAGATCCTGAAAATTTTCATTCCTCCAACACCATAAAAATTTCTGGGCTGGACATACTTATGGCTAATTGCATAATCAAGCCTTGAGGCAAGTCTGTCTATTTCTTCATCCGGATTTATTTCATCACACGCAACTCCCGTAAGAAAATTTCCTCCAACCTCGCTTCGGCCTTCAACAATTATCTGTAGATTGGTCTCAGACGGATAATTTCCGCAAATCAAATATCCTATGGGCTTTCCCATAGTCACCGGTCTATGTCCGTTACAAAACTGCCTGTCGTCATACATTTTAAAAATGGAGCCCATGGAATGATCCTTGATGGAAAACGCATATATTATAGCATCTGCAGTCTGAATATTCTTACGCAGGAAATCATCAAACCCATCCTTATAAATGCATTTTTCTGTAGCGGCACAATTAAGGCAGCCTAAACATCCTCCCTGAAAAGGATACTCGGAAATATTGACAATGCGGCTCCTATATTTTAGAACTGCTCTAAATCTCTCAATCATATCATTAAGCTGCTTGTCGTCTTTTGCGCAATCCGTAACTATAACTACATCTCCGCCCTTTTTCTCCTGGCTTGAATTGACAGGACTAACCGGAATATGCGCCGCAGCTACAGGACTCTTTGGATTGGTTTCATATACATCATTTTTCATGCACCAGCACACATATTCAAAAAACTCTATTGCAGTTTTGCGTCCGCTTTCTGTCAGAAGATCATCATATCTGCTGACAGTCCTTTAATATATTTCATGCCAAGGTCATGGCAATTATCCTGAATATACTTATGGGCAGTGACATCGTAAAAGTGTTTGGAAGTAGTAATCTGAGTAGCAAATTTTCCCGACACATCAAGCCGGATGCCTTTAAAAGCTCTATAAACCGATGCAACTGACTTGGTGCAATAAAGGTATAAACAGGATAAGAGAAAATAATCAAATCCGCATTTGTTATCGCCTCACTCACAGTTGAAAAATCCCTTTCCAGGGATTTAATTTGTTGACCGACACGAAGAAACTGAAATCTATGCTCTGAAAACTTCTTTTCCAAATACAATGAAGTTTGCAGTGTAATGCTATATTCACCTTTAGGACTCCCGTTTAAAACCAAAACGTTCATATTGTGCCTCCTGTAATTTTCCTACTTCCAAGCTTCTTGCAAGTACATCTCCCACAGGTAACTTTTATTAAAGAATTTCTCTTTAAAATTATAACTTTTTCTGATATTCCAATATTATTCTTTGATAGGTCGCTTAAGCTTCTTATCCGGATTTATATGAATTCTCTATATCATATTTTGTTAACTTGTAAACTTTCTTTCGCTTTATTGCTTTATCATTATATATCAGATTTTTAGATTTTGCATCTCATAAAAAGTTACATCTAAAAAGAATAGTTTTGGAATACTTCTTAAATATCCCTTGGATTAAGCATACGGAATTTAAGCACTCCTAAACGAATCCTGAAGATATTGTATAATATTGGAATACACATTCACTATTTAATATACAATACCACATACCATAAAAATCCCCACTCATGTAGATTATTCTATCTAAGTGGGGTTTTTATAAACTTTCAATTCCTAAGTGCTTTCCAACTTTTTATGCATATTGATTTACATTTTTATTATTTTAAAGTACCGAAAATTCAAACTCATCACCGTAAGACTTGATAAGCTTAGCAGATGTAAGGCCATTTTTCTTTAAATGCTTGGCAAGGTTATCATGCATCAGAATGCGGATATCCTTATAATCCGAGTAATGCTCAAGAATTTGATTTGCAAGTCCCTTTATCTCTTTTCCCGATACCGGCATCGTGCAAAACTCCTTGATGGAAGGAGCAAATCCTGCGCCATCCCTTGCTTGCTCATATTTTTCAAGGACATAATTGCCGCTATCATTTTTTCGATAGGTTATTGCCACCGGAACAATGCTGCCGCTCTCTTCCGACAAAGTGTCCTCAAAAAGCCTGTATCTGGCACTGTAAGTAGTCGCAAAAACTTTTAGCAGATTCTTTTCCTCATAACTTCCGAAGATTTTCGGTGCAACAACTACAAATCCTTCCCCTTTAGGGTCTGAATTCATCTCAATTTCCGTGTTATAAACAAGCTTTTCAATGGGATCGTTACCGTCATATTCATAATTGGGAAGCTTTCTTTCTTGACGGATGGACAGTGAATTATACCACTCTCTCGGACTTAGTGAATCATCGGTAACATTATTTCTCGGACCTAAAAGCTCTTTACACAGTCTCATCATGATATACCCCCGAAGTCCTTCATCATTTCCCTCTTCAAACTGTGAAAGCAAATATTCCAGCGCCTCTTCTCCGTATTTCAAAATATTTTCATATACTTCCCTATGGGCATTGATATAATCCTGCGGATTAGAGGATATGTCTGGCGATGACATTATGACACTTATGTTTTCTTCTATAAGCTCTTTAATGTCTTCATTTTTGGCAATGCCATATGTGCCGTTAATTAGCTTGCCAAGTTCCTCCTCGCTTTTGGCAAAATCCCGCACATCTTTCCCGCATCGCTTGTTTGCCCACTCCCGCGTGTATTGTATAGAATGCGGGGATGCTCCATCATCCAGCGTAAAATTGATATTTTCAACGTTGCCAATCAGGGAAAACATAATCAACGCATTAGTTTGAAACTGCTGTTGGTTTGCTTCAACACTATATATGTTTTTAGTTTCGGTATCCGTTTTGAGATTCACATTTACTCCATAAGGTTCACTGTCTGTATAAAGCTCAAAAGAATCATAATCCACGTTGTCGGGAAACTTTAATGAAAAGATTATACCTCCAACTTTTGAGTTGTCACCCACATACTGGGTTTTATTTTTTAAAAGCTGTGATAAAAGATTATTTTCAACCGGTTTTTGAGTAACCGGATTAGCCAATAAACCGATTCCTGCGGCTATAGCTACCACCAACGCAACGGCAATCAACCAAAAAGTTGGCTTTTTGTAATTCAATACATTCTTGATTCTGTCTTTAACATTTCCCTCGCCAAAAGCCAGCGGGCTTCCATTTAAAATATGTCTTTCGGTTGCAAGGGACAATAATGAATTGGCATATGGCTTTTTAATATCCAAATCCATTTCTTTTAAAACTCTTTCGTCACAGGAAAGCTCCATATCCTTGCTCATTAACCTGAATGCAATCCATACAAAGGGATTAAACCAGTGTATGGCTAATATTAAGAAGGCTAATATTTTAATGATATAATCTTTGCGCTTGATATGGGTTTGCTCATGCAGCAAAATATATTTTCTTTCAGAGTCATCAAGTCCGGCCGGTAAATATATCTTGGGCTTTATTATTCCTAATACAAATGGAGTTTTCAAATTTCGGGCTTCGAAGATATTCATATCTATTAGCTCTGCATTTTTAAGCTGCCTTTTTAGCTTCAAAACCGACACCAAACTGTAAATAAGTAATGCTATTATTCCCCAAACCCAGATATATGCTCCAATTTCTATATAAATCTGCAATAGATTTACGCTTGCTGCAACATCCGGCTTGGGAAGGGACTGGTTTGCAAGAAAGTCCATTGCTTCAATACCGCTATCAATTTTCGGACTTTGCTGATAGATGATTTCATGGGAAATCGGAACAGTATTCATATTCCGGGGCAGAAGGCTAAACATGCTCTCAAAAGAAAATGGAATAATAAGGCGAAATGCCACAACAGCCCACAAGGCATAGGAGATGAATTTTGGAGCTTTTTTAAGTAACAGCCTAAGAAACATCACGCATAGAATTACATAGCTTGCTGTAAAGCTCATATTTAAAACGGAGAGAAATAACTCACTCATTATTGCACCTCCTTGTGCCCACAAGTCAATCTTCCAAGCTCTTCATTCTGATGTTTGCTGCTTTTTTCGCCGCTTATATGCTTTATTTCACTTTGTGAAAGTTTATATACTTTCATTTTAATCCTCCTTGGTCTATTTGTTATAGACTTCATATTACTAGTCTATAACAAATAGACCAACAAGTCAATAATGTTTTATATTATTCGGAGGCATCGTTCCAATTCGGGTTAAACTTGAATAGTTTTGAAGGTCTATGCCCTGCATCTTTGGTGTACTCGTTTGTTTCAATCACCATATCGGCTATTTTTCTTCTAAAGTTTGCTTTTAACAGCTCCTTGTCCAAAATCACCTCATACACCTGCTGGAGCTCCGTCAATGTAAACCTTGCCGGCATGAGGTTAAACGCAATATCCGTATACTCAATTTTATTACGCAGCCTTTCAATTGCATATTGTATAATTTTTGCATGGTCAAAAGCGATACCGTTTGATTCGACAATTTCTCTTTCTACTCTGGATATTTTTCCTTCAACTGTTTTTACAGTCTTTATAACCGCTGAAAGGTTTTCCTCCTCGTTGGACAGCTTCAAGTTATACACCTCTGCAATATATATCCCTTTTCGGTCAACGTTTTTTGCTCCTGATACATATTGCATGATACGGTAAACCACTTTGCATCATCAGCATCATCACTGGCCTTGATATTCAGGTTGGAACTGTCCACCAGCGCCATATAGGAAACGCTTATTACCCTTGTGCGGGGGTCCCTGTTTACATCTCCCCAAGTATAAAGCTGCTCCATATATATATTGTCAATATTTGTCTCTTCTTTCAACTCCCTTAAAGCTCCATCTTCCAGATTTTCATCCATATTAACAAAACCGCCCGGAAGCGCCCATTGTCCTATATACGGATGGTCTCCCCTTTTAATCATCAACAATCGCAAAACCTTTTGAGGAAGCTTTCTATAATTCTCCTTCTTTTCATCAGTCACTGTAAAATCAGCATATCCACTGTCATTGACGGCCTATCAAATTTGCTCGCATCATAAGCTGCCAAAAACTGCTCCTCGGTAAGTCCTTGTTTATTAAGCTTTTTTGATTCGCTCATTGTTTCACCTCGAATTTGAAATTTGAGTTTTGATATTATCATTCTGTTAGTATCATTATATTTATTTATTCCACCTTTGTCAATACTCCTGAAAACCCATTTTTCCCTTCTCTTTTTCTCCACATTCGACACATATAGCAACTTACTTTTAAATTAAAAAAGCTCCCCCGTGTATAGGGGAGCCCTATTTAAATATTAAGATATATCGATTCTTCTTCCTTTAGAGCAAGTTTCTTTCTTAGGCAATATCAATGTCAATACACCTCTTTCATGCTTTGCCGTAATCCTGTCACTGTCAACATTCTCAAGAGTAAATGACCTTGACATTGAACTTGCTCTTCTCTCTTTTCTTAAGTAGTTGTCTTTTTTCACTTCTGTCTGTTCATCCCATTTGGCACTTATCGTGAGTACATCACCATTAACTTCAATATTAATGTTCTCTTTATCTATTCCCGGCATATCAGCTTCAAGTATATATTCTTTATCATTTTCACTTATGTCAACTTTCATCTGATTACTGCCGTAAAACGCCGGAAAGAACCCGCTATTGAAAAAGTCGTCAAAAAAGCTGTCAATATCAAAAAGGTCTACGTTTCTTCTTTGAACACCCATTCCTCTTCTTCCAAAAGGTACTATTCCGAACATAAACAACACCTCCAAATTTTTTGATATTGCTTTTTGACTTTTAATTATCTTTCTATATTATTTATACAATTTTCAAGCTATATTATCAACTTTAGACTTTGACTTTCTTTGACCTTTTGTTTTTAATAATAATGATTAAACTAAATTTCCTTTATGGATCTCAAAATATCTCCATATTTCTATTCAAATCTATTCTCATTTGGTGTATTGTGTGAGTTGTCTATTTATCTTTTTTGTGAAAAATAAGAATGGCCTTGCCAATATATCGGTCAAAGCCATTCCAAATTAATATATAAAACGTGAAGGGCATTATTAGCTTATTGTCTCAACCTCTACCAAACCTACTACACCGTATTTTTCCCTTAGTCGAGGCTTTTCAATCTTTCCTGTAGGATTTCTCGGTATATTGTCAAAAATAATTTTTTTCGGTCGTTTATAGCGCGGCAATGAAATACAGAATTTGTTTATTTCCTCTTCGGTACACTCGCAGCCGGGCTTTAACTCAATAATAGCGGCTGCTATTTCTCCCAGACGCTTATCGGGTAGTCCAATAACTGCTGCATCCTTGATTGCTTCATGTGCCCGTAGAAAATCTTCAATCTGTACCGGATATATATTTTCTCCTCCGCTGATAATTACATCTTTCTTGCGGTCTACCAGATAAATGAAGCCGTCTTCATCCATTCTGGCCATGTCCCCGGTCAAAAGCCAGCCGTCCTTGAGCACTGCGGCAGTAGCTTCAGGATCCTTGTAATAACATCTCATTACACCAGGTCCCTTAACAGCCAGTTCTCCTACCTCTCCCTGTTTTACAGGACTTCCTTTTTCGTCTACAATTTTAGCCTCCCAATTATAGCCCGGCAAGCCTATGGCACCTACTTTATGAATATTTTCAACGCCCAAGTGGACACATCCCGGTCCTGCAGACTCACTAAGACCATAGTTGGTATCATATAGATGATGCGGGAAATACTTTTCCAGCGATGAATCAAGCTGGGAGGTACCGGCTGAGCACCAATATGCATGAGTCTCCATTGGGAAAGGTCATAATCTTCCAGCTTCAATTCCCCTCTGTCAATGGCATCCAGAATATCCTGAGCCCACGGAACCAAAAGCCATACAATTGTAATTTTCTCTTCGGAAACAGTTCTTAATATCCATTCCGGCTTAATTCCTCTTAACAATACTGCTTTGCTGCCGGCCAACAGGCTTCCAAACCAGTGCATTTTCGCACCGGTATGATAAAGGGGCGGAATACACAGGAAGTTATCCTCACGGGTTTGTCCGTGATGTTTCTGCTCTGTATAACAAGCTGATACAAGACTTCCGTGGCTATGCAAAATTGCCTTTGGAAATCCTGTAGTTCCCGATGAAAAATATATTGCTGCATCGTCATCATCAGTAATTTCTATGTTGGGTGCTTCGGAAGAACAATTAGCGGTAAGACGGTCATAGCTTTCAGCAAAAGAAGGACGTTTTCTCCTGCAAATAACAATAATTTTACATTTGGTATCTGGTCATAAATGTTTTCCACGCGACCGATAAATTCCGGACCGAAAACCAAGGCTATGGAATCGGACAGGTTAAGGCAGTATTTTATTTCCTCGGCTGTATAGCGGAAATTCATCGGTACCGCAATAGCCCCTGTCTTCAATATTCCAAAATAAATAGGCAGCCATTCCAAACAGTTCATCAAAAGTATAGCCACCTTGTCGCCTTTTTTAATTCCCCTCTTGATTAGGAGATTTGCAAATCGGTTTGCCTTCTCGTCAAAAACACGCCAAGTCATATCTCTGCGATACTCCCCTGCAGGATTGTTTTCGATGAGTTCGTACTCTCGCCATATAACATTATGGCTTTCCTGAAGATCCAGATTTATCTCCGTCAGACATTTTTCATGACCGTACAACGCAGCATTGCGCTCCAAAAATTCAATAATGGGCATTTTCTTTTTCCTCCGTTCTACCAACACAACCTAAAAACTGTGCATGTATTTTTATATTAATGAAGCCATACTACATACGTAATACAAGCTACCATAATTAATTATAAGGCTACGGAAATAATTATTCAATAGATTAAGAAAAACTAACTTAGGAAAGCTAAAAGAGCTACAGTTCATGTTGGGCGCTCTAATAAGAGAGCACTAACATCTTTTTGATGAGTGCTCTCTTATTTTATGCTACAAAAACTTCAATTTATTTTTTTAAATATTCTACCACTTCATTACGCAGAACAGTATAGGTATAAAGTTCTTTAGCTTTCTTGTCCGTATATGAAATATCATGCCATGTTTGTGCACTACCGTCTAAGTCCTGATTTTCATCTCCTATATCAATGTATCCTTTATGAGGTCCGTGTTTACCATTAGAGTGTGCATATTTTATTTGAGTAACTTTTCCATTTGTTTTTATAACTTCATATATAACGATAACATGGCCACCATTATCGGTATTCATTATAGCTCCCGGAACAACGTCTTTTGCCTTGGTTATTTTTTGTCCAAGTTTAGTACTTGTAAGTGATGCGGCACTAATTCCATTTCCATAGCCGGTTTGTCCGTGGGTCTTGTGAATCATTCCTTCTGTTGCTTCATTAAGCACATAAGCTACCAATCCCGAACAGTCAATTCCTACTTTATACCTGTTTTCAGGGTCATCTGCAACACTCTGGAATTTGGACGGATCTGTTGTTTTTCCAAGTATGAAGTTTCTTATCTGTTCCGGTGTTGCCTTACCTCCATAACGTGTACCTACAGTCTGATAATAAGGCAGTTTTACTTTAACCCCGTTAATACTAAAATCTGTATATTGTTCCGCCAGTCTTTTTAACTTTAAACTAAAGTCATCCGTATCGGAAATATCAGGAGCTTTATCAACAACTAGTTCAAAATAAGAATCTTGATAAGAGCCCTTTATTACATATTTTCCTTCAGCGGGTGCTGCAACTTTCCATTCACCGCTCCTTAGTTTATTTAGGGTGGCCTCATCTATTTGTCCATTAACTACAGCACCATTTTGACTCTGATATAATTTCACCAAAGCTGCAGTTTTTGGTCCATAATTTTTTCCATAACCTGAATCGCCACTTACAATTTTGAGATATTCCAGACCGCTTCCAAGGTTTTTGCTAAGTAAATCATGGACTTCTTTAATGTAGTCACCCTTTACTGCACTGGTATCACCATATTTTAGAGGAAATACATTTTCAACTGGCTCCGGATCCGGTGTACTCTGCGGGGCCAGCGTCGCTCTAATTGTATAACCAGGATCATATTTTTCGGTTTTACTATTGTATATAACCTCATTCATCCACTCTAATTTAAATACAACTGACGGTTTTGAATAGCCACTCTTCAAAGGTATCTTTTTAGAGTTTTTAAACAAATTCGAATACTTTTCAGAAGGTTTTTCACCATTGTTGTCTACCAAAGAACCAAAAACAGTCTCCACATTTTTCCACCAACCGTCATGAGTTGCATATACCCATGGGGTTTAAGCTCGATTATTTCATTGGTATTGAGATCAACTGTTGCTGCCACTGTAGCATAATTTAAGAATTGGTACAAGTTACCCTGTCCGCCGGTTAAATTAGGTTGTGAAACCTTTAGCCCTCTTACAAATTCAGAAAACTGCTCTCCATAGTACCTATATGCATTTGCCTTTCTTAAAAACTGGTTGTCCAATGCAGCTGTTAAATCTTTTTCAAAATCCGGCTGGATATAATGTCCCCCATTACTGTCTCTTACCTCAGGATTTGTGTTAAAACTTCCTGTACCTTCCTGAATTATTATCGCCAGAAGTAGCCTCGGATCGATATCTAAACTTTGGAATTTCAGCGAGTTTGCGTATAATTTCTCAATTTTCTTATCATCCCAGGTTAATGCATTAATAACCTTAGCTTCGGTATTATAAGCTGCAGGTGGCGTTATACCGTTTTTTGCACATTGGTCAAGGTACCTTTTTGCAAATCTTGTTTTGGTTACACCATTGGATACCCAATCATGTGCAATTCTTGAATTAATGAGATTCAATCTTTTAGTCAACTCAGCACTTGGAGACAAAGACCTTCTTTCTTTTTTAGCGTCTGAAATCTCCTTCTCCAACTCTGCCGCAGACAAAAACCTCAGCCTGCCCCCCAAACTTTGGAAGTTCCATTCGCCAGTTCCTACAGCAGGCGACTTGTCATTCTTTAATGCAGAATCTGAGAACAATACATTCCATGTTTGGTCACATACGACTCCTTTAAATATTCCACTGTCATTTAGGCCGTTAACTCTCTTAAATTCACTGACAGCAAAGGAAGTATTATAATCAAATATTGTGTTAACAGTCAGCGGCAAATTATTTTGACCAAAATATCCCAATTCGTTTAATCTCTTTTTAATTTCATAAATATCCTTGTTTTGCCCGCTATTGTAATATTCGGAAATCCATATATTATTTATTTTTATTTTTCTCTCATCAGACTTAATAAGAGATTTACCGCTCTCATCTACTATATGGACAGATATCCAATATGAACCATTGATGTATTTAGGCTTCTTATTTACAGCATCCCAGTCATTTGACACAAAACTAAAATTATAGTTCTTTTGCTCGTGTTTGTATCTTTGTTTGGATGAATCAACCATTATCGGAAATTGGTCGCCATCTTTACGTAAAAACAAAGCAATATCTTTACCGGTCAAAATATCGGCATATTGAACTATGGAAAAGTCTTTGATGCCGGTTACAGTTTCTAACGGCGATATATCCCCTGTCCACTTAATTGAGCTTTCCACCTTTACTTTATTAACCTCTGACTCAACAATTATGTTTCCATATTTGTCAAGCAATACAACTTTAAACTCCCTTAAACCTGAATCTAAAATATTTAAATTGGCCCTATATCCGATAAATAAATCGCTTAAATGATCCGGATATTCTTCAGGCAATTCAAAATTAAACTCACTCATAATAAATTTTGAATCAAGAGCAGCATTGTATTGCATCCAGTTTCCATTTAGCAACCTGAATAACAATACCGCTTTATCCACCTGCTGTTCCGTTACAATCGTAGCTATTGCATCAACAGTATACATACCTCCAGAATATCCACTGGTGGGAGTTATTCTAACGTCTACAGCATTTTTATTAAATGCTTCCTTGAAAGTTTTTATTTTTAATCCAAAAAAGTTAACTGTAAATACTTTTAAAAACAAATCACCAATTAAAAGGTATTCTCCTGATGCCAACTCAAGTAACTCTTCTTTATTGGAAATACCCTCCAATTTTTTTAGCATTCCATTAGATAACCTTATCCAAATACCATCACCATGAGTTACACTGACTATGTTGCTAATAAGCGCTTGAAGCTCGGAAGAAAAAGCCTTTGTTATATTTGCATAAACACCTCCCGTTTCAGTATACAAAGCCTTATATACTGACTGATAACCGGAAGGTACAATTGCAGATACAACAATTCTATCTTCTTTTAATTTTTCTATCACCGTTCCCATTGATTGAACATCTTCAAATCTTGTAAATTCTTTATATGACACATCGGTAAAAAGCATAATAAATTTATTCACACCAGGTCTGAAATCCATTCTTCTTGCCTCTTCCAATGCATCTACGGTAGATTCCGGAGCATCTCCTCCTCCGGTTGCTCTCATATTATTTACACTAGTAATAAAATCATTTACATTATCAAACCATCCTAGATTTTGGTGGAATTCATACCATCTTCTTCTAAATCCTTGTAATCTATTAACCCCAATCTCACATCTACGTTATTTTCTATTAATGTATTTACAAAGTTTGTAATATTAGTTTTGACATTATTAATTACTGAGCCCATTGAACCGGTTGTATCGATAACAAAAACTATATCTGCCTGTCCTATTTCGGCAACCGGTGGTATAGCTTCTTCTGCGGGGTTTGCAAGTTTATCCAAAATATCTTTTATGCCCCAACTTTGTGCAAACCTCACTATATCTATAACGCCATAAATGCTAAAATGATCAACTGTTGTCTTTATCGTATTTGATTCCTCATCTACTTCTGTCTCTAAAAACTCAATAGTGTCATTTGTCTCATCATAATAAAAAACTGCCAGATTGTTTATATCGGTAGTCTTTAAAATTTCCTCACTTATTTTAAAACTAATTTCCGCACTTTCAAAATCCTTATCGGTCTTTATGTCTATTGGAAACCCTACGACACCAACAATATTTTTAATACTTTCGTGTTCGGACGCATTTTCCACAGTAGTATTAATATCAAAATCAGGCACTCCGAATATGCTAATTGAAGGAAGTGCTTTATTTTCAGGAGTCAAAACGTCTCTCAAAGTTTCTTCCGATAAATTCAGGCTAACAAATTTTTCTGAATCTAAAATGCCACTATTACCGGTATCAGGCTTTAGAGGGGCAAAGCCTTGCCCCAATTCCAATCCATCATCAAGCCCATCTCCGTCCGTATCGGAAATCAACGGATCTGTTTTATAAGTATAAATCTCATCATAATCACTAATACCGTCTCCATCTGTATCTTTTAACCATGGATCTGTTTCATTTAGAAACTCATCCAGTTTGAAAGTCCATCTCCATCAATGTCAAGATCAACATCCGGTACATTCATACCATATGTTACCTTGCGTGTCGGATCAGTACCCAAAATCCTAAATTCATAACCATCAGGAAGTCCGTCTCCGTCCGTATCGGGATTAAGGGGATCCAATCCCAAAATTATCTGCTCTTCTTTATAGCCATATTTTTCAGATACCAGTTCCACTCCTTCAGTTCCCAGCTCTTCGTATTCAGGAGCATTATAAAAAATTGATACTATTGAACCTAATTCTAAGATAACCCATGCTTTCATTTCCTCATAATCTGTTAAGCCATCTTCATCGGTATCGGGATTTAATGGATCTGTTCCATAAATATTAATTTCTTCATAATCTGAAAGTTTATCTTCATCGGTATCGGAATTTAACGGATTTGTATTATATATGTACACCTCTTCATAGTCAGACAGTCCATCTCCGTCCGAATCCTTATCATTTATATTTGTCAAAGTTTTAGTAAGTTTATTTCCATATTGGTCTTCTATCACTAAAATAATATTAATCTTAAAATAGTCCTTGTTAAGTTCAAAATCTTTGAGTGTCCAACCATATGGGGTTTTGTTTTCATTAAATATTCCTTTTTCTTCTTCTTTTGGACCTAGAGCTATTAACCCATTTGTAATATTATCTTTTTCCATCTTAGGAGTTTCCATATCAAATCCATAGTATTTCACATTGTAGTACATCTTTTTTACATTTTCTTCGTCAAACACGCCTTCGATGGTGGCTTTTTTCTGTTCTTCATTGAAAATTCTAAAATCCCCGCCCGATACATATAAAAAGTCATCAACCGATTTACCTTTAAACGGCCCACTTTCAATTGTTGAACCGGAACCGGAAGGTGAAGATGATGTCACAGGCTTTGGAGTAGGTGAAACCAAGTCATGAGTTGTACCGGGAGTTTTTTCGGGTATTTCATCCAAATCCTTGTCAATAAAATTTCTAACATAATTTGCAAGCAAAGCAAAAGCTTCTGCTCTTGATGCATAGTTTCCCGGTTTAAAAGTACCATCCGGATATCCATTTATTATATTTTTTAATTTGCATGTCAAAACAGCCGCATAGTACCATGAATTCTTTTGAACATCAGAAAACACATCAACATCAGGAAGAACATCCTCCTCATGCCAATTATTAATTTTTACCGTTAATGCAGCAATTTCAGCCCTGGTAATCGGATTATTAGGTTTGAAACTTCCATCGGGATATCCTTCAAGAATTCCATTACTCGAAGCTTTGTCAACCGCTTCTTTGTACCAATCACTATCTTTTACGTCATTAAATAATTTTACTTTAGTATTTAAAACTTTAAGATTGGGTTTTGTTTTTAAAAGAACGGTAAGATATTCAGCTCTGGTTATGTATGTATCAGGTTTAATTATATAACCATTGTCGGTCAAATAACCTTTTACCAAACCACGTTCTGCCAAATACTTGATAGACTCCTCAGCCCAGTGTCCTGAAATGTCCCTGAAAAAAATAGTGTCCTTTCCGGACGATTCTGCAAAAACACAGTTTGCAAATAATTGCATTAAAATTGTAAGTACGAGTGCTAAAGATGTCAGCCTCCCCTTGAAAAATTTCATTTTAATTCTCCCCTTTATATAATTAATCTAAAAAATAATACCAATATATGATAATTGTACATTCTCTTTTTATATTATCTCTTTCTAAAAACAAACCTCCGCTTATTGCTGAGGCTGTACATCCTGCAATATGTTTTGAAAATATTCTTGCCTTGACTTACCAATAGTATATTATTCTTCTGAAAAAAAATCAAGATATTCCATACATTCGCTTACGGTTAACCTATTGATATTATTCCTAAGATTTGAAATGTCTACCTGTAAATAATGCACAGTATAATAAATCTCCCACGATATAAAATAACATCGACGCAACAATATAAACACAGTCTTGTTTGGAGTGATAAAATGGCAGAAAAAAACTATAAGCAAAAAAACATGGCAGCACCAATTGAAAAACACAACACAGCAGCTTGGGCAAATATCGAAAAGAAAAAGCCTGAGTCTGGAGTTACCATACCCAGTGAATTGCAAGTAGAAAACGCCAAGGAATATGCTGATTCAAATCAGAAGTAAAAGATAATGCAAACACCATTGTGACAGCATACTAATAAAAGCTCGGGACATCGAGTCCCTTCGCTTTTGCCTCTTTCATTTCATTCCAAGAGGCCAAATAAAAGAGGCTGTTGCACCAATCTCCCGGTGCAGCAGCCCTCTCACATACTACCTATTACGAGTACTTCTGCTCTGCCATCCTCTTATAAGTCTCATAACGCTCTCTTGCATCCCTTTCTGCAGCATCAAACATTTCTCCTGCCGCATCCGGGAATACATTCATAAGCTGTGAATACCTGATTTCTCCGCGGAGGAAATCCTTGTAAGGTGCAGACGGCTCTTTCGATTCCAAAATAAACGGATTTTTACTCTGCTCTTTAAGCATCGGATTGTATCTGTACAAATGCCAGTAACCCGCCTCGACAGCACGTTTTTCCTCAAATATGCTTGTACCCATTCCGGTCTTTATACCATGGCTTATACATGGCGAATATGCAATTATAAGGGACGGACCTTTGTAGTTTTCTGCCTCCACCATGGCTTTCACGGTCTGGTTCATATTGGCACCCATAGCTATCTGTGCCACATACACATAACCGTAACTCATCGCCATGAGACCCAAGTCTTTCTTCCGAACCCTTTTACCTGCTGCTGCAAACTTTGCAACAGCCGCTGTCGGAGTTGCTTTTGAAGACTGACCGCCGGTATTGGAGTAAACTTCAGTATCCAACACAAGTATATTTACATCTTCACCGGAGGAAAGAACCTGATCCACTCCTCCATAGCCGATGTCATAAGCCCATCCGTCTCCTCCAATCATCCAGAAGGACTTCTTGATGAGATAATCTTTCTTTTCCATTATCTCTTCAATTATCCGGTTGCCCTTATAATCATAGTCTTTTAGTGCTTCAAAGATGTGCTTTGTAGCTGTCTTTGAGCCTTCTGCCTCATCCCTCGCATCAAGCCACTCTCTGAAAGCATTTTTAACCTTTTCATCAATATCCGAATTTATTGCAGTCTCCATAAGGTCTGCAAGTCTCGCCCTTATCTGCTTGACTCCTAAATACATTCCAAAGCCATATTCCGCATTATCTTCAAACAAGGAGTTGGCCCAAGCCGGTCCTTTACCCTCTGCATTGGTGGTATAGGCTATGGATGGTGAGCTTGCTCCCCATATAGATGAGCATCCCGTTGCGTTGGCAATCATCATTCTCTCGCCGAAAAGCTGGGTAAGAAGTCTCACATAAGGTGTCTCACCGCATCCCGGGCAAGCTCCGTTAAACTCCAATAGCGGCCTAATAAGCTGACTTCCTTTTAAGGTATTGCGATCCAATAGATTGTCCTTTTGGGTAACGGTCATCGCAAACTCCCAGTTGTCGGACTGTTTTTCTATTTGCTCTTCCGCAGGTTTCATAATCAATGCCTTTTCCTTTGTAGGACAAACATCAGCGCAATTGCCGCATCCGGTACAGTCAAGAGGAGAAATTTGTACACGGAAATGCAAATTCTCAAATCCTTTTCCAATAGCCTTCTTGGTCAAGAAGGTCTCCGGTGCACGGCTCTTTTCCTCGTCATTCAAGAGGAACAGACGCACTGTACTGTGAGGGCATACGAAGGAACACTGTCCGCATTGTATACATTCATCAATCTGCCATTCGGGAATCATCGGTGCAATTCCCCTCTTTTCATAAGCCGTAGTACCCAAAGGATGCGTACCGTCCTCCATTCCCACAAATGCACTGACAGGCAAATCATCGCCTTCATTTCTAGCCATTACCCTTTGAATATTTTTCACAAATTCCGGTTCATCCTTCTTCACAGGCAACTCTTCATCAGAAGCATTTTTCCACGATTCGGGAACATTCACCTTTATCAATGCTTCCTGTCCCACGTCAACAGCGGAATTATTCATCTCCACTATCTTCTGGCCCTTTTTACCATAAGATTTTTCAATAGAATCTTTGAGATATTTTACAGCATCCTCAATCGGAATTATGTTTGCCAGCTTGAAAAATGCCGACTGCATCACCATATTGATTCTGTTGCCAAGACCAATATCTGAAGCAATCTTTAAAGCATCTATTACATAAAATTTAATGTCGTTATTTGCTATATATCTCTTCATCGCCGCAGGAAGGTGTTCGTCCAGTTCCTTCTCATTCCACGGGCAGTTAAGTACAAAAGTACCTCCTTTTTTAAGTCCTTTCAGAATATCATAATTGTATATGAAGGACTTATTGTGGCAAGCAATATAATCGGCGTTGTATACAAGATACGGAGAACGCAAAGGCTTCGGACCGAATCTTAGATGGGAAACGGTAATTCCCCCTGATTTTTTACTGTCATAGGAGAAATACCCCTGAACATACATGTCGGTATTGTCCCCGATTATTTTTATTGCCGATTTGTTTGCTCCTACCGTACCGTCAGAGCCTAGTCCCCAGAATTTGCAGCTTATTGTACCCTGAGGCGTGGTCTCGATTATGTCCCCTTCGGGAAGAGACAAATTGGTTACATCGTCAACTATACCGATAGTAAAGTTGTTTTTCGGTTCTTCCTGCTTTAAATTTTCGAATACAGATATGATATGGGACGGTCTGGTATCTTTCGAACCCAGTCCATACCTTCCTCCCACTATAATCGGCCTATTCTCTTTTGTCAGGTAAAGTTTTGACACATCAAGATACAGCGGTTCTCCAGGGGCTCCCGGCTCCTTGGTTCTGTCAAGCACTGCAATTTTCTTTACTGTGCTGGGAATCACATCAAAGAAATACTTTTCGGAGAAAGGCCTGTAAAGGTGCACTCTCACAGCACCTACCTTTTCACCCTTTGCCATAAGGTAATCAATGGTTTCGTCAATGGTATCGCAAATAGAACCCATTGCCACAATCACATATTCCGCGTCCTTTGCCCCGTAATAGTCAAACGGGCGGTATTCGCGGCCTGTAATTCTCTTTATCTCCTGCATATAGCTTGCAACAATATCCGGAACGCTGTCATAAAATTTATTCTGCACTTCTCTTCCCTGGAAGTAAATATCCGGATTTTGCGCCGTACCCCTTGCAACAGGATGCTCCGGATTTAAAGCCCTGTCCCTAAATTCCTTTATTGCATTATAGTCAACAAGCTTTGCAAGTTCATCATATTCTATCAATCCAATCTTCTGGTTTTCGTGGGAAGTCCTAAAGCCGTCAAAGAAATGTATGAAAGGAATCCGGGATTTAATTGCCGAAAGATGCGCAACATATCCCAAGTCTGCTGCCTCCTGAACATTGGATGAGGCAAGGAGTGCAACTCCGGTTTGACGACAGGCCATTACATCCTGGTGGTCACCGAATATTGACAGGGCATGGGTTGCAATCGCCCTTGCCGAAACATGCAATACTCCGGGCAAAAGCTCTCCTGCCATTTTGTATAGGTTCGGAATCATCAGCAAAAGTCCTTGGGAAGCAGTATAAGTAGTCGTCAATGCTCCTGCCGCAAGTGAACCGTGCATTGCACCGGCAGCACCTGCTTCGGATTGCATCTGCACAACTCTGACCGGCTGTCCAAAAATATTTTTCTTTTCGTGGGCTGCCCACTCATCTACTGTTTCCGCCATAGGTGATGACGGTGTTATGGGATATATTGCTGCAACATCCGTAAAGGCATAAGATGCATAGGCAGCGGCCTGATTTCCATCCATCGTTTCAAATTTCTGCATTTTTTCACTCTCCTATTCTTTCCCGCAACATTTTGGTTCCTATTTTGAGAATTACACAGGAATCACTTAATTATTTCCCAAATTCATCTCGATAAAACACTCTTAAATATTATTCCTTATTCCTTCTTTATAAATACCGATTTTGGCTGTCCGCATATCGGACAAACATAATCTTCCGGCAAATCTTCAAAGGGAATATCTCCTGTGTATTCATATCCGCACACACTACATACATATTTTTCTCTTTTTTGGAGGGGTATATTTTCTTCTCCATTCTCCAACTCAATATACGTCGGTGCATTTTTAGGACTTCTTCCTTTTATTACCTTATGGTAATAGGAATAGGTCATGGGCTCTTCTTTTGAAATAAAGTCCGCATCTAAAACTTTGCCCAAAAAGACAGTATGGGTGTCTGTCTCCATCTTATTAATTACCTCGCAGATAAGATAGGCACACCCATCCGTTAGAATCGGCATATCATTTTTTATGTCATACTTGACAGAATCGAATTTATTAACATCCTTGCCTGTCTTAAATCCAAAAGTCCCTATAATTGCCGGGTCCGAATTCAGAGACAGAACAGTTAGCGCAAACCTGCCCGTTTTTTCAATGCAACCGTTTGTATAGTTGTCATGGTGAATGCTGATTGCAACCGTCGCAGGTTCTGCCGTAATTTGCATGGCACTGTTGACCACACATCCGGTCGGACGTTCTTCGTCCCACACGGAAGCAATGTAGACCCCGTAAGATAAATTCCATAAAGCGTTAATATTCATCTCTTGTCTCTCCTTTTTGTAAAATCACTCTGCAATCAATTTATCCTGTCTATATATATGTTCCACAAGCCATGTAGCTAAAAAATTCAGCAACTCCAAAAGAGTATCTTTTTGATTTTCATCGACAACATCCGGAGTATATTCATTTATTTTCTGTATAAAATCATCGTGGGCAACTTTCTGAGAAAGTAGCCTTTTGTATCCAATACTTTGCATGTACTCTTCTTCATGCTTAAAATGATACCGGGTATACTCTTCAAGTTCTTTGATCAAACTCATTATGTGGTCATACTTGTCCGGAATAAACTCATTTTTCAGCAATTGGTAGGCTTCGTCGGCAATAGCAAAAAGCCGGGCATGTTCTTTGTCGATAAAATCAATTCCTGTAAAGTATTCTGGTTTCATTTCATACATATTCATCTCTCCTTTTCTCGCGTGTCGGGTATGATATTCATATTTTTGGACAAACTAAATTTCGTAGCAAAATCGACTATAAAATATATCGAATTTTATTTGTAATATGTAAATAAAATTATTTATAACCGTATTCAACCAATAAACATATCTATTATTAACATAACCGTGAACCCGACCAGCAGCGAATACGTCGCCAATCTTTCATATCCGTGGCTGTGCGTATCGGGAATCATTTCATCGCTAATGACATAAAGCATTGTACCGCCCGCAAAAGCTAACGCAAAAGGCAGTATTTTCACCGAAATTGAAGAACCGAAATAACCGATGAAAGTTCCCACTACTTCCACCAATCCCGTGGCAGAACCAAGCAAAAGAGCCCGTTTCTTGCTCATTCCTGCAAGAATCATGGGCGAAATAATCACCATACCCTCGGGTATGTTTTGCAATGCAATACCAATGGCAACCGTCAGAGCATTACTTATGTCTTCGCTTCCAAATCCAACTCCGGCCGCCAATCCTTCAGGGAAATTGTGAATTGCAATCGCAAATACAAACAGCAATACTTTATTGAGCGATTCGTTATGCATATGTTTTTCGACGTCTACTCCCGACAAGTTGTGCAAATGCGGGGTTAATTTGTCCATGAAATTTAGAAATATCGCTCCAAAAAAAATGCCCAGAACCGTAATCCAAATTCCCGACCGTCCGGCCATCTCTGCAGAAGGTAAAATAAGCCCAATTACTGCAGCCGCCAACATAACTCCGGCCGCAAACCCCAGTATTGCATTATTGAATTTTGGCGATATATCTCGGAACATAAATCCGATTAATGCTCCCACAACAGTTGCTCCGCCAACGCCAATTGCCGTTATTAATACTAAAAGCATTCTGCACCTCTTATTACAAAATTTTTTGCCTATCAGTACAGATTATTCTCTATCTTACTTAATATACCCTGCTAATCCAACAGTTAATCAAAAAAAATTTTATATAACTACTTCAAGCGGAAATTTTAGGGTTTCTGCCCCGGCTGCATTTTTAATTATTTCTTCATGGGAGATGCCTTTTTCCCTCAAAGAATCATAAACCTTTAATGCAGAATCCGGCACATAAATGTGAAGCGCCAAAAACGAACCGTAAACCATATATTTCCCCATATATGCGGGAATAAACACTGTTTCCATGGCATATACCTTTATCTTTCCTCCGGAATATTTTATTTTGGCCTCACCGTCCAAAAACATAAATACCGAAAACATCCCTTTTGAATTTAATTCAATGAACCCTCCTTTACTTTTAATTTCCTTTACACAAAAATATTCATTTATGGCAAGATACTTTGATTCTATTCCATTATCCCAGTGTATGGTTATTCCTTTATACAAAGCTCTTGAATTGTCAAAAGAAAGCACATCCAGTGCTTTATTTATATGAAGTGGTCTTTTGTTGCCTTGAGAGTCAGTCCTGCCGTAGTCATAAAGTCTGTATGTAAGGTCAGAGTTCTGTTGTATTTCGGCAACCACGAGCCCTTCGTTTAATGCATGTACGGTACCTGCGGGGACAAAAACCACGTCACCTTTTTTACTTGAATCTCTCTATACAGTCCGTCGTGCTTGCCTTTCAAAATAGAATCACGAATTTTTACCGGGTTTTTGCAAGTTTCAGCAAATCCGTGAATAACCGTTGCCCGTGATTTTGCATCTATAACATACCACATTTCGGTCTTACCTAGGCTGTTTTCGATCTCTTTGGCATATTCATTGTCAGGGTGAACCTGAATGGACAAGCGGTCGTTTGCATCTATAAATTTTAAAAGCAGCGGAAATCCTGTATTCATTGATGCGGTAGTAAATTTGTCGCCAAGAATTTTCTTTCTTCCGTATTTTTTTATTACATCAACAATGCTTCGATTCTTTAAGACACCGTTGGCAATTTTGGTTTCACTTCCGGGGATGGCAGAAAGTTCCCAACTCTCTGCCACACGTCCTTTTAGCGCGGGCTTTCCCAATCTTTTGAGATTATGCCCTCCCCATATATAGTCCTTGAACACAGGCGTCATTTTATATGGATATAACATGATAAACACCTCCGATTATTGTCAGTAATCAAAAGAAGCCTATCTTGTTTATTAAAATGACTTCATGTGCATCAAGCTATACAAAATGCCATTGTAAAAGAATATTCACTTTTATAGATTTGCCTATAAAGACTTGATTTCCGATATTTTTAAATATGATATTATATAAGATACCAGGCTTTCTGCGCCCATATTGAGATTTACTCCTTGCTCGGTCAAACCGTCATAGCAGCCTCCGGTCTCATTGTCTATAAGGCGTATTCCTTTGGAATTCATTCCCTCATACCAGGAATTGCATATTTTCGCTTTTTCAAAATATTTCGTTTTTCCCGTCAGCTCAAAAGCCTCTAAATAGGTTAAAACAGCTTCGCAGGCCTCCACCGGCTGTTCATCGAATTCCGCCTGAATTTTGCCCTTTTTTAACCATCCGTTGCAGCCGACAGGCTTGAAATACCCATCCTTAAAAGTTATCTTTCCCAGAAAGTCCAAGCTCTCTTCTGCGGTTTCAAGAAATCTTTTTTCTCCCGTAACCTTGTACGCCGCCAGAAGGGACCACGGAAGAACGTTGTTGCAATATGCCACAATGTTTTCAAACCACTTCCATTCCCCGTCCTTATGCTCATCGTATTGGCGGCAAAGGGATTGGGCTATATTATATACAAGTTCTTTTGAATCATTATTATCGAAAAACGAAAGACCTATTGCAGAATATGCCTTGCCCCTCAGATAAGTAAGTTTATCTGCATGGGGCATGGCTTTATTAAAAATCTCTAAAAGAGCATGTCTAATCCCTTTTGGAGTAAAATCACAGGAAAGAGCAAATCCAAGTGCCCACAAACATCTTCCGAAGCAGTCGTCAGAACCTTCGTCTTCAAGCCATCTTCGGTCATATCCCATGAAGTTTTTGAACTTGCCCTTTTCATTCTGCGCGTTTATCAAGAAAGATGAATACCTGTAAACCAGATCAATATATTTTTTCTTTCCATACCTTTTATACAACATCAGCGCCATAATTAGGCTCTGGCATTGTCATCGGTTGTATACCCATGATTCGGATCCGGAAGGGAGTATTTGGAGTGCTGCAACATACCCGTATCATCGGTCATTCGGAAAATGTGGTCGTCTCTTATATTTTCGCAGTGCATTAAGCCGTCAATCATCCTATCATGCTCCCCGAGAGTTATGTTTTTCAAGAGTGTCGATAAAAACCTTGGAATAGCTATTGGCCACATTTTCCCACATCATAGTCCTTCCAAGACTTAATGTCCGCATCTCCATCTCTTTCTTTGCCTCCGGATTCTCAAGTACGTATTGAATATGCTTTGCCAGAGAATCAGAATCTCTAAACTCTGCCAAAAGTCCTCTTCCTTCTGCAAGCATTTCCTGGGCATAGCTGTACGGAGTAGATATAATTACTCTGCCGTACCCTACCGCATATGCCAAAGTACCGCTGACCGCCTGATCTTTTCCGAGGTACGGTGTCATATAGATATCCGACAGTTTAAGATAGTACATAATTTCATCCCTTGTGAGATATTTGTCTACAAACCAAACATGTTCCTTTATTCCGAGTTGCTCGACCATTTGCAAAAGCTTTTCCCTGTAGACCTCACCATATTCCCTTTTTACACAAGGATGCGTCTGCCCGAGGATAAGGTAAACGATATCCTTGTACTTCTTAGCCACTTTTGCGATGGCTTCAATTCCATATTCCAATCCCTTTCCGGGCTTAACAGCCCAAAAGTGCTGATTACACTGCGATTAGAAAGCCCAAATTTTTTCTTTAGTTCCTCCCTGGATTCAAGTTCTTTATACGGTACACCATGGTGTATCACTTCAATTTTGGCTGCGTCAATGCCATATACCTCTTCTAGGATGGGTATTGTATTTTTCGCCATGGTAACTACCTTTGCACTTTTTTCCCCCAGTACTTGCAGTATTTTCTTTTGTTTTTCCAATGGGCGGGGTAGAACGGTATGCAGCGTGAGGATAAAGGGAATTTGAATATTGTCTACAAGGTCCAGGATATATTCTCCGAATTCACCTCCAAATATACCGTACTCATGCTCTATCACAAGAATACCGATATCCGAATTGTTAATCTCCTCCGCAATCTTTGTATAACTTTCCCTGTCGTGCTGCCTAAGCTCCATGATTACCCTCTTGCTGTAACCGTAATCATTGTCACTTACAGCAATAACTTTAGGGTTTGGTATATTTTCTATCTTGTCAAGCTCCCTCACCAGGTCATTGGTAAAAGTCGCAAGTCCGCACCCCCTTGGAGGATAAGTACTTAAAAATGCTATGTTTCGAATTTTGTCTAAAGTCATTTCAAAACCTCCTATTATATAGTTGCCGAATATACTGCCGCCCAATATATTACAGCTTACATGTATTATCTGTCTGTTTCGATTGCCTTACTCAAAGAATATTTGCCCTTTATACCGCTATCGGGTGACTTGAATTTTCTGTCAAAACAGAATTGCATCTTTCGCTATCCTTATCAATTGTACAATTTGACATAATCACTGAATTCATTACCTTTGCTCCTTTTTCTACATTAACATTATCCCAAACAACGCTGTCCTCAACCTTTGCTCCCACTCCGACAAAAGCATTATCGAATAGAACCGTATTGGGACCTACCACCGCCGAGGGACCGATTACAACATTTTCACCAATGTATACCGGACCCCTTATGTTTGCGCTCCTGTCAACTTTTGCACTCTCACTGATGAATACGCGATTTTCTCCAAAATCATAATTTCCGATGGGCACAAGTCCTTTTAATATATCTTTGTGTACCTTAAGATATTTTCCCGGCGTGCCCAAATCAAGCCAGTAGCTGCATTTATCGTACACCGCCATTTTGAATCCTTTTTCTAAAAGCAAAGGATAGGTTTCCCTTTCAATGGACACCGCCCTTCCGCCGGGAATATGATTTAAAATTTCCCGTTCAAAAATATACACCCCTGCATTTATCAGATTGGATTTGCTCTCGTGGGGCTTGGGCTTTTCTTTAAACGCGGTAATAAAGCTATCGTCGTCATGCTCAATGACTCCATAAGCCGAAGGATTGTCAACCCGGGTTACGGCAATGGTTGCCATTGCACCTTTTTCTTTATGGAAACGTATCATATCCGCTATATCTATATCGCTCAATATATCGGCATTAAATACAAGGAATGTGTCGCTCAAAAATTTCTCCGCATTTTTTATAGCCCCTGCGGTACCCAAAGGTTCCTCCTCGGTTATATAATTTATTTTCGCACCGAATTTTTCTCCGTCCTCAAAGTATTTGTCAATTTTGTGCGGTTTGTAGCATGTGCTCAATACGATTTCATCTATACCATAACTCTTTAGCCTTTCTATATTCCTTTCCAGCAGCGGCTTTCCCATAATGGGCACCATTGGCTTGGGCAAATCGTTTGTAATCGGTCTTAATCGAGTTCCAAAACCGCCTGCTAAAAATAATGCCTTCATGCATATTCCTCCTATCAAGTTTTGTTGTCCTAATTGTTGCCGGTAAATTCAACGTTTTTGTCAAATTGCCTTTTGTTCGGGACACCTTTTTATATATTCCAGTAAATCGCTAAGATTCGCTGTTGCCATTGCAATGCAAGTATCTGCGGCTCCATAATATATCTTAATTTCCCCTGTCTTTTCGTCATGAATCCATCCGCAGGGGAATACCACGTCATCCACATCTCCTTCTCTTTCATAAAATTCCTGAGGACCAAATACCCATTCATCACTTCTGCGCAATACCTTCGAAGGATTTTCAAGGTCCAAAAGCGCAAGCCCAAGCCTGTAAATTGAGCCGGATGCAGTCTGTCTTACCCCATGGTACAGTATAAGCCATCCATCCGGAGTTTCAAGAGGAGGACAATTAAGTCCCACTTTGTTGGCATCCCACCATCCGCCTTTTCTGGCTTTGATTAATATCTGATGCTCGCCCCAGTATTTGAGGTCATCTGAACGGGAAATCCATATATGTGCTCCCGGCCCGTGATGCGCCGAAATCGGTCTATGTATAAGAACCCACTTCCCGTTGATCCTCCTTGGGAACAGTGCAGCATCTTTATCTTCAGGAGGCATAATAGCTCCAAGTTTTTCAAAGGTCTCAAAATCTTTCGTAAGCGCCAAAGATACCAATGGTCCGCCTTTGGAATATGCAGTATAAGCGACAGCATATTTACCCAGTTCTTCAATCCATGTAATTCTCGGATCTTCGACGCCCCACTCCTCTTCGGGGAATTTTTCGGGCTCAGCCTCAAAGGTAGGTTTGTCATCAATTATCCAATTGCTTATACCGTCATCACTGATTGCTTTGGTTAGATGAGAAAAACCTCTTCTGTCCTCGACTCTTGTCAGCAGCAAAATCTTGCCGTTATAAACGGTTGCTGCGGGATTAAAAACTGTGTTTGCTGCATAAGGCCAGTTTTTGGCCGAAAGGATCGGATTTCCCGAGAATCTTTTGAAAAGCTCTTTGTAAGAATGCCTGTCAGAACCCATAAGCTTTGTTTCAAACCTGCTTGTCATTACCTTCACTCCTCCATCCCAACAGTATTCTTCACTTACTTTTCTATAATATTACATTCTATTGTCAAAAGCGCTTTAAGACTCCTCTATTTAACAGATAGAATATTAATAACGATAAAACGCTATAAATATAATATCAATTAACTAAAGGAATATTAAAACGCTTTATTAGCACTCACCAATAATGAGTGCTAATAATATTCTAATGAAGATTTTCATTATTGTCAATACGCCTTTGAAAAAATCCCCTTAAGACCTCTCATTTTGCCTGAAAAGAGTAATTTTTCATATGGGGAAATATTTTTTTATCAATATCCCATTTCCTTTAATATTCTTGACAAAGTGCGAAGTCTCTCTCCAATAAGTTCTCCATCCTCACTAAGTGCCTGACTAAACAACTTAATATCCTCATCAATCTTTTCGTTTTCAGTACATACGGATACTGTCATAGCGTCCCCCTGCAATCCCACTCTGTCTATAACAGGTTTTTCTGTGTCGTAGAGTTTTTCATACCGATACGCATCCTGAAAATGAAGCTTCGCTCTGCAAACAAGGATTGCCAAATCAAGAACTCTATGAAGGGGCAATTCTTCGGATTGTCTGGACCATTTTTCGCCTGTGTATCTCCAAACCTTGGCCGAAATATCCACCTTTCCACGGTCGTTCCATTGCGCAAGTCCCAAGGAAAGTCCCTTTGCATCTGAATTATAAGCATATCTTCCGTCAACATTTTCATAGTTTTCGCATACAATAACCGGTTTGTGCTTTAAATTAGTAGGTATTCTCATTTCGTATTTACCTCCGTTTCATTACAACTTTAGTAAATTACTAATTTAGTAATTTACTAAAGAGATTATATCATTTTTTAGTTTTACCGTCAACGATTAAATATCAAGTTATTAAAAATAAAATAATTCCGGCGAAAATGCCGGAATCGCTTATTCATTTACATTTCCAATTATATCTTTGATAACTTCACCAGCAATTATCAAACCCGCGACTGATGGAACAAAGGATGTACTTCCAGGTATGTTTCTTCTGTCAGTACATTTTCTTTCTGTCCCCGGTGCAGATGCAATTCGTTCTGCAACTGATAGCCATGTCTTCAACAGGCTTTTTCGGTTCTTCGGCGGAATAAACCACCTTCAACTTCTTCACTCCCCGCTTTCTTAGCTCATATCTCATAACCCTTGCAAGGGGGCAAACGGATGTCTTATATATGTCCGCCACCTTAAGCTGAGTAGGGTCAATCTTATTGCCGGCCCCCATAGCGCTGATAATCGGAACTCCAAATTCCTTTGCTTTCATAACCAGCTCAATCTTTGCCGTCACCGTATCTATGGCATCAACAATATAGCTGTAAGATGCAAAATCAAATTTATCGGAATTCTCCGGAAGGAAAAAGCATTGATGCACTGTAACATTTGCCTTCGGATTTATATCTAGAATTCTTTCCTTCATAACATCTACTTTGTACTTTCCTATCGTTTTTCTCGTGGCAATAATCTGCCGGTTCAAATTGGTTAGGCATACCTTGTCATCATCTACAATAGCAAAATTTCCTACCCCGCTTCTGACAAGGGCTTCCACCGTATAGCCTCCCACTCCGCCTATGCCAAAGACTGCAACCGTTGCCTGTTCCAGCTTTTTCATTGCTTCTTTTCCAAATAGTATTTCTGTTCTTGAAAATTGATTTAACATATCATACCTGCCCTTACATTGTAATTTTATCTTCTTACATTATTTCTTCTTGGTAAGAATTGAAAAAAGTAAATTATAAAAATTTATTTAAAAATTCTCCTTAGTAAATTATAAATAAAAGCATCGATATCATCAAGAACCATTGTTTTTTTCTCTATTTTCATTCATCTTCTAGTATTCCCCATCGTAAAAAATACATCATGAGGCCAGTCAAGATTTCTTGAAATAAGAATTTTGAATAAATGCATTTAGAATAAAAATTTAGAACAAGAGTTTAGTATTCAATCAACATATCTTTCCAAGCAAAATAAAATAGCCTAAACCTTTATCAGGCTTAAGCTATTTGGATCTATGGCTCCTCAAGTAGGACTCGAACCTACGACCCTGCGGTTAACAGCCGCATGCTCTACCGACTGAGCTATTGAGGAATA